>NZ_JBNNPF010000005.1:0-244168 GCF_050275515.1 Streptomyces sp. NPDC004126
CCCAGGAGCCGGGCGCAGGCGGTGACCGTGGCGAGCACCTCGTCCGGTGAGGCCTCGGGGCGGACGGTGAGATCGAAGGGCAGGTAGCCGTCGGCTGCGCCCGACGCGACCTGGCCGGCATAGGCGAGCAGGTCGTGGCCGATGTGCACCGCCGTCTCCCAGCAGCTCCACTCCAGCGAACCCGCCGCCACCGACCAGTCCCGGCCGGTATGGGGACCGAGGGCCCGCATCACCTCCGCCGATGCACCCTCGACGTGGCCACCACGCATCCGGTCCGCCTCCTGACGCTCGGAACCCACCGGGAACGCGGACCGGTTCGCACGCTCCGCCCGCGATCATCTTCACTCATGGTGGTGAGGGCCGAGGACGAGGCAGTCGGTGTCGCTCCCGTCCCGTCCACGTCCGGCTGCACCCGCCGGGGGGACCTGCCACGACGTTCCCGGGCCGGAGGGGTCCGGTGCCCGGGAACGCGGGGAGGTTTCGGCGCCTGTCCGTTACGGGATGACGGTCGCCGCGTAGCCCGCCGTGGCGATGGCGGCGACGACGTCGGCCGGGGTGACGTGGCCGTCGGTCTCGACGACGGTGCGGCCGGTGCGGAGGCTGGTCGTGCTGGCGGTCACCCCGGGCAGTTCCTCCACCTCGTCGTCGATGAGGAGGCCGCAGCTGTTGCAGTGCATGCCGGTGACGGCGAATCGGATGCGGTCGGTCATGACGTGCTGTTTCCGTTCTCGAAGGTGATCGTGCCGCCGTACATGCCCATGCCGCAGGTGAACTCCAGCGTCCCGGGCTTACGGGCTCCCAGGTCGATCGTGGTCTCGCCGGTCACGGGCAGGATCTTCTGGACTCCCAGGTCGGGCACGACGAAGGAACGGACGCAGCCGTCGGTTCCGCGCGTGGCCACGACCAGGGTGGTGGGAATGCCGGCCTTCGCCGTGATGGCGCCGGGCGCGTACGCGTTGGTGCGGGCCCGGACGGTGAGGGTCTGGCTGCCGTCCGGGTTCGCGACGACGGTGGCGGCCGGGGCCGTGTCCGCCGCTGCCGCGGTCGGCGCGGTGGCGGGCCACCAGCCGCCGAGGCGGAGCCCCGAGGTGAGGGTCCACACGGCCACGAGCAGTACCACGACGGCGGTGACGGCGGTCAGGCGCCCCTGCCAGAGACGGGCGGCGGAGCGCAGGAAGAACCCGAGGAGGGCGAAGAGCGGCCCGGTCCCCAGGACGAAGCCGGCCATGACGGCCGCCCCGGCGAGCGGTGTGCCGCTGGTGACGGCGATCAGCTCCACGCTGAGCGTGACCCCGCACGGGATGAGTACGGTCAGGAAGCCGAGGACCGCCGGGGTGGTGACGGCCGCCGACTTGGCCGAGCGGCGGACCCGCCGCCCCCAGGACGCGGGGGTGCGCGGCACGAAGCGGCGTACCGCCCGCACACCGAGCATGTCCAGGGCGAAGAGGACCATCAGGACACCGGCGAGCAGCATGAGGGCGGCCCGGGTGCGGGGGCCTGGCTGGACGGCGGCGCCGATCAGCCCGAGGGCGGCGCCGAGGAGGGTGTGGGAGAGGAGCTTGGCGCCGAGGAAGGCGCCGACGGGGGCGAACAGCCCGCTGCGCTCCCACTTCTCCTCGGACCACTCGGCGGACCGGCGGCCCACGGCCCCGGCGAGCAGCCCGCCCTGGACGGCGGCGCAGGAGGCGCCGCCGGCGAAGAGTCCGGTGGTCACACCGGTGAGGAACAACGCGGTCGATGAAGCCATGAATCAGGTGGCTCTCTGTGCTGGAAGTACGCGGATCAGGACACGGCGAAGCAGCCCGCGCCGCGACGGAACGCGGTCGGCACGGGTGCGGGGCCTGTCAGGTCCGGCTGATGCAGAGAGAGTCGAGGTCCGGGGCGCGCGGACGGCAGGACATCAGGTGCCGCGCCGACCGGGACGGTCCGGAGTCCTCGTCGGACACCGTCGACACGAAGCCGGGCCCGGTCACCGGGAACGACACCGTCGCCGTCGCCGGGCCCTGCACCGACGCGAGCGGGCAGTCCATGTCCGAGCCGGGGCAGTCGCCGTCCATGCCGTCGGACGCCCGTTCGTGCGTCGACATGACGGCGGCCGCGGGCATGCCGCCCTGGGCCGGGACGCCGTGCTCCGGCATGGGGTACATGAAGAGCGTCCCGCAGACGACGAGCACCACGCTCAGCACGCCGGCGGCGAGAGCCGCGACTCGCTGAACGGGACCTGGGGACGACATGGCAGCGATCCTACGGCGCGCCCGAGGCGCCGGTCAGGCAGGTCGCAGCCGGGAATGGGGACGGCTCAGGCCGTTCGCCTGCTTCGGCTTCGGCTTCGGCTTCGGCTTCGGCTTCGGCTTCGGCTTCGGCTTCGGCTTCGGCTTCGGCAAAGACGTGCCACCCGACCGGGAAAACTGCTCCGCAATTGACAGTTGGAGCTCCTGGTGACGGGGAGCCCGGGGATGATGAGCCGGACATGACCGAATCCCGTGCCGGCACACGCCCGTGCCCGCAGCCCGAGCCGCCGAGCGGACGCCGGCTGCGTGCTGCGGCGTTCGCCTTGCTCAGCACGGCATTGGCAGCCGCAGGCCACCCCCTGGCCACGGGAGACCCGGTCTCCTGGCAGCGGGCGGCGGGCGGCACGGTCTGCGTTCTCGCCTTGTCCTGGCTGGTGACGGCCGGGTCCCGGCCGTGGTGGCACGTGGTCACGGCCACCGGCCTCGCCCAACTCGTACTGCACCGGGCCCTGTCCGTCCCGCAGCCGATGCACCACGGACCTGCCGGGGCCCACGGGGCCGGACCGCACGTGGTGTCGACGGCCCAGCACGGCGTCTGGGTGATGGTCACGGCGCATGGCCTGGCCGCCTGCCTCATGGCTCTGCTCATGTACCGGGCGGACCGGGCGCTCAGCCGTCTGCCGGACCTGGTGGGCCGCTGGGCCCACGGGGCCGTCGCGACGGCCGCCGCGGCCTTCGGCCTCCTCTGCCGGCCGTGGCTGGAGCCCCGCCTGAGGACCGGCCCGGTACCGCTCGACGGTCCTCCCGTGCCACCGCCGGTGGCACGGATGCTCTGCGACGCGGTGGTCCGCCGAGGACCGCCCGTGCGGGGTGCAGAAGACGCTCCCCTGATCCCAGTGGGCTGAACGGCCGATCCGTGAGGCCCGCTCCACGTACGAGAGGGTTCCTTCACCATGCGCACCTCGCACACCCCTGTCCCGCTGCGCCGCCTGGGCCTCGCGGCCGTCGCCTCGTTGGTGCTCCTGGGCCTGGCGGCCGGACCGGCAGCCGCCCACGCCGAGGTCTCGGCCTCCGACCCGCGGGCCCTCGCCGAGAACGTCACCCTGTCCTTCACCTCCGAAGCGGAATCCGACACCGCGGGCATCACCGAGCTGCGCGTCGTCCTCCCCCAGGGCATCGCCCCGGACGCCGTGTCCCTCAAGGAAGCGCCCAAGGACTGGAAGCTGACCGCCACCCCCGACGGGTACAGCGTCGGCGGTGCGGCTCTGGCGGCCGGCACCGACGCCGAGTACAGCGTCACCGTGCGCCAGCTGCCCGACGCGAAGTTCCTGGCGTTCAAGACGCTGGAGACGTACGGCGACGGCAAGATCTCCCGCTGGATCGAGGTACCGGCGGACGGCCGGAAGGTCGACAACCCGGCCCCGGTCCTGAAACTGCAGCCCGCGGCACCCGGCGCCAAGCCGATCGCGCCGAGCACCTCGCCCACGCCCACGCCCTCGCCCTCGCCCACGCCGACCCCGAGCGCCGCGTCCGCCCAGCCGTCGTCCCCGGCTCCGTCGGCGCCGGCCGCGTCCCCGGGCGGGGCGAAGGCGACCGGAGCGGATTCGGGGAGCAGCACCGGCGTGATCGCGGCGGTCGTCGCGGTCGTGGTCGTGCTCGGCGGCGCGGGCGCTTTCTGGTGGTCGCGCCGCAACCGCCAGGTCTGAGGCGAACGGGCCGGGGCGGGCGGGCGGGTGTGCCGCCTGCCCGCCCCGGCCGGTGGACTACGCCGTCGGTCGCCTCGATACCGGCGACACCGGCGTGATGCGGACGCCCGCTCGGACGGTGACCTGGTCGATCTCGCTCGTGCGCACCGTGATGTCCAGGGTCCATTCGCCGGGCATGGGCAGCTGTAGGTCGTAGGCGGCCCAGAAGCCCTTCCGGTCGGTGAGTTCGGCGTCGATGGGACCGATTCCCAGAGCCTCCTGCGTGAGAGCCACGCGCAGTTCGGGAACGCTGGCGAGGCCGCCGTCGGCGCTGTACACGACGGCCTCGACGGTGTTCTCCCCGACGCGTCCCGGTGCCAGGGTGACCTGCACGGTTCCCCGGTGGCCGGCCGTTCCCGTGTCGAAGGGGACCGTGGCCACCCGGGCCTGTGGCTCCTGCGCCGCCGCTGCCGCGACCGCCGCGCTCTCGGCCGCGGAGCGGCTGGGCTGGGTCCCGGAGAGCAGGGTGGACACCGCCAGGACCAGGACGCCGAGCACGGCCTCGACAGCGACCGTCCGGTGCAGTCGGCGCCGGTGTGCCCCGGCTTCGGCCTCCGGTGGCGGGGCGTCGCCCGCCTCGCCACCACCGGATGCCTCGGGCGGCGTGTGCCTCTCGGCGGTCGGTACGCTCCGGCCGACGCCGACGAGGAGGGCCGTCGAGCGGCGCGAGAACCACGCCACCCACAGGAGGAGCACCACGAGGGCGACCTTCACGACGAGGGTCCTCCCGTACGAGGTGGTGGTCAGGGCGTCCCAGGAGCCGACCTGCCGCCACGACTGGTACACCCCCGTGCCGACCAGCACGGCCATGGCGGCGAAGGCCGTCGTGGAGAAGCGGCCGACAGCGGCCGCCGGCACCTGGTGCCCGCCCGGCCCCGGCTTCCGAAGGACGACCGCCAGGGTGATCAGGCCGCCCAGCCAGACCCCCATGGCGAGCAGGTGCAGCACGGCGACGGGCACGGCCAACGGCACCTGTGTTCCGGCGGAGGCGTGCTCGGCCGCGGCCCAGGTGCACGCCAGCGCCAGAGCGAGCACCACCCCGGCCCAGCGGACACGGCGATCCCGCAGCATTCCGATGCGCCACTTGAGCAACGCCCCCGCCACAGCCAGCAGAACGAGCCGGACGATCAGCGCACCCCCGGGCCTCCCGACCGCGGTGCGGGCCGACTGCGACAGGTCCAGCACCTCGCCCAGCCCGCCGGCGGTCTCGTACGGGCCGCGCAGCAGCAGGAGCGCCACGGTGGACGCCACCGACACGACCCACCCGGCGGCCAGCAACCTGCGCACCGGACGAAGCGCACCGGCGACGGGCCGGCACACGGCGGCGAACGCGGCCGCGCCGACGAGGAGCGCGAGCCCGCCGTAGGCGACGTAGCGGAAGAAGCCGTACGTACGGCCGACAGCGGTGTCGTCCGGCGAGTCGTCCGGCACCGCGGCGACGGCCTCGGACGGCTTGCCGACGGAGAAGACGAACGCGCCGGAGATCGGGTGACCGTCCGCGGAGACGACCCGCCAGGCCACCGTGTAGGTCCCTTGGGCCAACCCGTCGGACAACCGCACCCGGGCCGTGTTGTCCTTGCCGTCCGCGTGCTGCGCCGGCGCGGGGTTCACCCGCCGGTTCTCCGGCGACAGGACCCTCACCGAGTCCTCGGAGAAGGTCACCGACTCCGTGAAGGTGAGCGTGAGCTGGCGCGGCGCCTCCTTCAGGACGGCGCTGCCGGCGGGATCCGATCCACTGAGGCTCGCGTGCGCGACAGCCGGGACCGCCCCTGCGGCGATCAGCGCGCAGACGGCGGCGAACAACGCCAGGACGGTCAGCGATTTCCGGGTGGACGGTGGTACTGGGCGCATGAGCAGGCGGCCTCCGAGATCGCTTCAGCGGCACCGCCGACCGGCACCCGGCATCGCGTAGGCAGCCCCGAGGACGGCCCGGTCCCACTGCGGCGACAGGACGAGCACCGACGGATGGTGCGCACACGGAGATGTGGACGTTAGCGGCGCCGCCTCACCCGGGGGATTTGTTGAGCAACTTCCGCTAAAGAGCGCCGGGAACGTCTCGGCGCGGGCAGGCTGTCCCCCCTCCCTCGTTCATGCGGCTCTTCCTCGTGGGCCTGGGCAGGGCGGAAGGAATCGCCCTATCGTCTCTGGTGTGATGTACGACACCCCGCAGGTGATTGCCGGCCGCTACCGCGTCATCGAGCACCTGGGCGGGGGTGCCATGGGGCAGGTGTGGCGCGCCCTCGACGAGCGGCTCGACCGCCCCGTCGCCCTCAAGACCGTGGTCCTTCCGTCCGACGTGGCCACGGCGGAACAGCTGCTCGCCTGGTCGCAGCGTGAAGCCCGCTCGATGGCCCGGGTCAAGCATCCCGGGGTGATCTCGGTCCTGGACGCCGTCGAGTGGCGCGGCGCGCCGGTCATCGTCATGGAGCTGGTCGAAGGCCCCTCGCTCGACAAGGTGTTGCGCGAGCGCGGGCGGCTGGAGCGGGGCGAGGTGATCCGGATCGGGCTGGCGCTGGTGGATGCGCTGGGGGCGGCCCATGGGGTGGGCATCGTGCACCGGGACGTGAAACCGGGGAACGTCCTGCTGGAGGGGGAACGGGTGGTGCTGAGCGATTTCGGGGTCGCCCATCTGCCCGGCGCCACGACGCTGACGTCCCCTCACGGCCCTCCGGGGACGATGGCCTACATGGCTCCCGAGCTGTTACGGGGCGGGGCGAGCCGGCCCGAGTGCGACCTGTGGTCGCTGGGGGTCATGCTGTACCAAATGTCGGAAGGCCGGCTTCCGTTCGCCCCGGAACGGGGGGCGGCGGGTTTCATCCGGGCCGTCATCGACGAACCCCCGCTGCCCGTCGTCCACGCCCGGTCCCTGGCACCGCTGCTGCACGGACTGCTGGAGAAGGACCCGGCCCATCGGTACACCGGTGCCCGAGCCCGTGACGCCCTCCTCCTGCTCGGACCCGGTGGGGGTGACGACGGGTCCGCTGGAACGCCGGCCACGGCCGACGCCGACGCGGACGGTCCGGAGCCCGCATCGAGAACCCCGCGGCACGGGCCGGCCACCGCGGCAGCCCCCACCGTCTCCGCTGCCGAACTCCTCCGCCCCGACCCCCCGGGCGACGGCTCAGCGCGCCCGTCGACCGTCGCGCCCCGGCCCGGGACACCCGCGAGGGCGCCCTTGAGCGCGCCCTTCGACGGAGTCGGCGCACCGGTTGACACCGCGCGCCGGAGCACGCCCTCGCCCCGGCGCCGCCACCTCACCCGCCGGACGGTGCTGCTCACCGCTGCCGCGGCCGCGGCCGTCCCCACGGGCATCTACCTCACCCGTTTCCTTCCGCGCCGGCCGATCGCCACGCTGAACGCCCGCAGCGACGGCTTCGCGGCGGGGCAGCTCTACACGGTGGCCTTCAGCCCGGACGGGAAGCTCCTCGCCAGCGGAGGCCGTCTGCGCCTGTGGGACGTGGCGTCGCGGGCCATCATCGCCACCCTGAGCGGGCACGTGGTCAACCAGGCCGTGTTCAGCCCCGATGGCGCGATTCTGGCCACGGCCGGCCAGGACGGCACTGCTCGGCTGTGGGACGTGGCCGCCCGCTCCCACCGGGCGACGCTCACCGGACACGACCACGCCGTGGAGGGAGCGGCGTTCAGCCCGGACGGCAAGGTCCTGGCGACGGCGGGCTCCGACAGCACCGTCCGGCTGTGGGACGTCGCCGCCCGAGCCGGCACGGCAACGCTCAAGGGGCACACCCACTACGTCAATTCGGTGGCCTTCAGCCCCGACGGCAGGACGCTGGCCACGGCCGGCGCGGACGGCACCACCCGGCTGTGGGACATGAAGACCCAGACCACCACGGCCGTCCTCGCCATGGAGGGGCAGTACTTCAAGGGCGCGGTGTTCAGCCCCGACGGCTCCGTGCTCGCCGCCGTGCTGAACAAGGGCAGGATCCGGCTGTGGGACGCGGGAGGGCGCAGCGTGATCGCCGACCTCGATGCGAACGCGTCCGGGATCCAGGCCCTCGCGTTCAACCGCGACGGCAGCATGCTCGCGTGTGCCACGAAAGGGGGGTCCGCTACCGCTGCCGTGGGCGTGTGGAACGTGCGGAGACGCGAGAGCGCCGCCGTCCTCAGTGTGCACACCGACGACGCGGCGGGGGTCTCCTCCGTGGCCTTCAGCCCCGACGGCGAAACCCTCGCGGCCGCGGGCAACGACGGCACCGTCCAGCTGTGGAGCACCGACGTCTGAAGGCGGGCAGCGACCCGGTCGACAGTCACGTTCGCGACGTCCCACACCCCGTTGACCTCGCGCGGGGTGATGTCGATACAGAGTTGCCCCTCGTTGCCGCCCTGCGTCGACCTGGCGAACGGGTACTCGTCACACGAGTCGTTGGGGACACCCGTGGCGCCACGAGGGAACGGGTACGTCCCACGGTCACAGGTCCGGGCACGCCAGGGGACGGGGTCGAAGGGCTTGTTCGGGTCGTCCTTGAGGCAGAGGTCCGCCCCCGGGTTGGGGCCGGCCACCCGACGGGCCGGGGTGGGCACGGCGGCAAGGGCGGAGGCGGTGGCCGGTCCCATCTTGACGCAGGTCCAGGCCATGCCCTCGCGACGGAGGTCGGGCCCGGTTTCCGTACAGTCACCGTGGCCCTGCGGGACCGTACGGCTCGTGGGCGGTTGGGCGGCGGCCGGTCGGGCGGCGGCCAGTTGGGCGCCGACGGCTCACAGGGCCGTGGTGAGGGCGAGCGAGGCCATCGCCGCCAGGCCGCGGCTGATGTGTTTCAAAGGTGGTCCCCTCCTCCGGCGGCCCCGTTGCGGGCACACCGGAGTCACGGAACCGGGCAACTCCTGTTCATATCACTCAAGAACGCGACAGTTTTTGACCCCGTTTGGCCAGTTGTGGAATAGACCTGCCGTTTCCGGCGGCGCTAGTTTTCTTCACACTCACCTCACAGCCCACACACAGCAGAGGAAAGGCAACGATGCGCCGCACGACAACCCACCTGGGCCGAGGCCTCGGAGCGCTCTTAGCCACCGCGACGGCCACCGTGGGCCTCGCCGCCACGCCGGCCGTCGCGACCCCGGCCGCCGCCACCCCGGCCGCTTCCGGGCAGGCGGTCCAGCCCGGGCAAGCCTGTACCGCGGCCGATCTCGGTACCCGCCGCCCGATCATCAAGACGACCCAAGTCACCCCGACGATCACCCACTTCAAGGGCTGGTACGTCACCCAGGGCTCCACCGGCAGCCATACCGTCACCACCAGCACCCAGACCACCATCTCGGTGTCCGTCGGCCTCAACGGCACCGTCCAGGGAAGCTTCGCCGTCGAGGCCCTCGGCAGCGTCGGCGCGAGCCTGGGCCTGAACGTGCAGGTCGACTACTCCTCCACCAGCAGCGAGTCGAACTCCGTCTCCTGGAACTTCATGGAGCCCGGCTACTACGGCCTCTACAAGGGCACCAAGAAGGTCACCGGCACCTACGGCAGCCTCAACTGCAACCGCGTCCAACAGGGCGACGGCAGCTGGGCACTGAAGTGGACCGAGGGCCCCGACAGCGGCAGCTACACCACCTACACCGCCCTCGAAGAAGGCGCGGTGCGGTGCGAGGACAAGGTCCCCGCCAACAGCATCATGGCCAAGGCCCAGATCCTGTTGGACTGCGGCTCCCCCGCCGCCACCGCGAAGCACCCGGCAGGCCCCGTCCCCTCGGCCAAGGCCGACCAGGCGAGGCACGACGCCGACGACGCCGCAGCAGCAGCCGCTGCGGCCGCCCAGAGCATGAAGGCCACCCAGGCAGCCCAGGCCGCCAAGTCCGCCCCGCGCGCCGCCCTGGACTGCCGGCCCGGCGCCTACAAGATCGACGTCCCCGGCAAGCCGCTGAACTGGAGCGCACCGCTCCTGGCCAACGACGGCATCCGCCTGCGCGAGTCCACGTTCTTCAGCGCCCACCTGGACAACTGGCGGCTGTGCAACGTGACCGAGCGCAACGGCGTTATCGAGGCGTCCCTGTGGAACTGGGGCAACGGCGGTTGCGCGACCATCCCGGCGAACATCGCCAACCAGGAGCAGGCCTACCTGACGACGGCCACCTGCGGGGAGGACGACCTCCAGCGGTTCTACATCTACCGCGACGTACCCGGCAGCACGAAGATCGGTCTGCAGAACAAGTACACCGGCTCCATGATGGGCCACGACCGGTACGCGGACGGGGAACTCATCCGCCAGTACTCCAGCGGCCGGCCCGACGGAACGGGTACGTACACCCTGACCGGAGTCTGACGGCCCCCACCCCGTGAACGCGGCCCCGCACGTGAACCCCGGACTCCCGGTTCCGTGCGGGGCCCTTCGGCTCGCCGGTCTACCACCCCACCAGGGTGGACCCGCCTTGACCGGTTCCCGGACGCCGAGCGGGTCACGCGTTCGACGGTGCTGCCCGCAGGCCTCCGAGCAGGGTGGCCAGGTAGCGGTGGGCCGTGTCGATCCGGTCGTCGGGGTTGCCGCCGTGAACGTGCACGGCGTGGGCGATGCCGCACATGAGCGGGAGCAGGTCGGCCGGAGTCAGGTCAGCGCGGACCACCCCGGCCCGGACGGCGCGGTCGAGCAGCGTGCTGCCTGCCGACCGGAGCGACTGCTTGAGTTCCCAGGTGCGTGGCAGGGCGTCCGCGGGTGCGGCGGTGACCGGGGCCAGGGAGGCGTCCGTGACCTGCGCTTCGAGGGTGCGGGTCAGGAAACCCTCCAGTGCGCGCCGCGGGTCGGTGTCGGCCAGCGCGAGCTCGCCGTGGGCGGCGAGGGCCTCCAGGCAGGGGGCGGCGACGGTTTCCAGCAGCGCCTCGGGAGTGGCGAAGTGGCGGTAGACGGTGCCGACGCCGAGTCCGGCGCGGCGTGCGACGTCGTTGAGCTGCAGCGGCACGCCCTCGTCGACGAGGGCTGTTCGCTGAGCCGGAGCACGGCCTCCGCGATGCGGGGGTCGGTCGCCGCACGCGGCGGCGCCACCGGCCTCGCCCGGGCGCCGATGACGACTCCGGTGCGCCCCGCCAGAGCGCCGTCGGTGGCGGCCACGATCGAGGGCCGGGCCGCCGCGGATGCCGGACCCGAGGTCGACCGTTCGAACCTGCGGCGCACCAGCGGCCAGAGCAGGCGGAGGGCCGGCGAGACGATCTTCGGGTCGGTCATCGTGTCGTTGGTCATGTCGGTCGCGGCGCCGCCGGGATCCGCGGCGAAGACCGATACGCCCGTGCCGTCCAGTCTCTTGGCCAGGTCGAGCGTGTAGGCGAGGTGGGCGAGCTTGGCGCGGCCGTACCAGTGGAATCCGTAGTAGCCGCCGGGAGGCTCGACGGCGTCGAACACCCGCTTGGCGACCCCGACCGCGCCCGAGGTCACGTTCACGATCCTGCTCGGGGCACCGGCCGTCAGCGTGGGCAGCAGGCTCGGATTGCCGAAGGGGGCGCCCGCCTGTACGGACATCAAGAGCCGACCCTTCGTCGAAGCCTGCGACGTCATCGGCTACGCGGCTCGGTCGGTGAGTGCCAGGAGACTGCCGAACGCGCCATCCGTCCCGTCAACGCAGGTGAAGCCGCCTTGGTCTGACGCCCGCCCTGCGATCGGTCGGCCACCAAGGGCTGGGCAGGCATCCTCAACGCCCCCCGTCGTCCCGCTCCTGGACCCCAAGGCCCGCAGCCGCACCCGCCCCGCCGCTACCCCCCTCGGCCATGCTCCGGTAAACGTCAACGCGCCGCCGGCGATCCGCCCCGCGCCCGCTCGAACACGCTTCCCGCAAGACCCTGATCGGGTGTCAAAGATCCGGCTGCACTCGAACGTGTGAGTTCAGACGCGTCCACACCCAGAGGGCTTGCCCAGAAGCCATTACCGGACTTTCGTTCGGGAAATTCCCCCCTTCGCCTCCGTGACGGCACCCGCACGTGGGGGGTTGTTCGACCAACGCTCGGTTCCACGTCATTCCAGGGAGGACCAGTGCCGACAGCACACCGCCCCCGCCCGGCAGCTGCCCAAATCGAACAGGCAGGCCCGGGATGCCGGCCCCTGACGCAGGTGGTGCTGCTCGCGGTGCGGCCCGACGGCAGGGTGGACCTCGTCCGCCGCACCCGCTGCCCCGACCAGGACCGGCTTGCCCTGGTGGGCGGACGGCTTCAGCCGACGGGATGGGCGGCCCGGGAGTACGGCGAGGCGGTGTGGGTAGATCCCGGCGGCCCGCCGACCTGCGGCAAGGCGAACGCCGGAGCACGCCCGGCCACGAGGGGGACGAAGTGAGCAGCAAGGCCGGAGAGAGCGCCGGGAACCCGACCGTGTCGGAGTCGGAGCGGCTCCTGTTCGGCGGGGAGTTGGCGTACGACGTCGGCTGGGACCGCCATGAGGGCGTCTGGCTGAACCTCGGCATGTGGACCATGGCCAAGGCCTTACCGGGCATGATCGCGACGGGGCTGCGGCTCGCACACCTCGCGGATGCGCGAGCCCTGCGCGTCATGCTCGGCTCCGAGGTCGGGCGCGGCATCACGCAGGCCATCGGCCTGGTCGCCGTCAACAGCGTCCTTGGCCACCTCCTCGCGGGCGGGGTGACCAACGAACGCCTCGCCCGTGCCGTGCCCGCGCTCGCGTTGGTCGCGGTGGTCGCGCTGATGGGCTCGCTGCTGCGGTCCGCGTCCACGGCCGCCACCGGTGAGCTGGAGCCGAAGGTACAACGGGTCGCCACCGAGCAGTACCTCGCCCTCGTCTACCGGGTGGAGCTCGCGGCCATCGAGGACGACGAGTTCCACCGGCTCCTGGACGCCGCCCGCTACGGCGCCGACTCCGCCCGCCGCATGATCCGCTACTGCACCAACACCCTGAACTCCGGCATCTCCCTCATCGCCGCGGGCGGGGTCCTGACCGTCCTCCACCCGGCGCTGCTGCCCCTGCTGGTCCTGATGACGGTGCCGAGCGCGTGGCGGTCGCTGACCATCTCCAAGCAGCGCTACGTCTCCTTCCACACCTTCGTGCAGCACGCCCGCGCCGGACACCTCCTCGGCCAGCTCCTGACGCAGCGGGAGGCCGCCGCCGAAGTCCGCGTCCACGAGGTCGGCGGCTTCCTCCTGGGCCACTTCAGGGAGATGGCCGAGACCAGCGAACGCGAGCAGACCCGTCTGGCCCGCAACGCCGCCCGGATCGGGCTGATCGCCGACGCGGCGTCCGGGCTCGCGACGCTCCTCACCTACGGGGCACTGGGGCTGTTCCTGTGGAGCGGGCGGATGGACCTCGCGGTCGCCGGGACCGCGGTCCTGGCCATCCGGACCGGATCCTCCAGCCTGGACAGCCTCGTCGTGCAGATGGCCGACCTCCACCAGGAGTCCCTGTTCGTCGCCGACTTCGAGCGGCTGTGTGCGGAGGCCCGGGCCCGGGCGATCCCGGACGCCGGCGAGGACCTCCCCGATCACGTGCGGGAAGTCCGCTTCGACAAGGTCTCCTTCACCTACCCCGCCGGCGACGGCGAGACGCCGGAGCCCACTCTGCGGGAGGTGTCGCTGTCCTTCCCGATGGGCAAGGTCGTCGCGCTGGTGGGGGCGAACGGATCGGGCAAGTCCACCCTCGTCAAACTCCTCGCGGGCCTGTACCTGCCCGACGCGGGCGGCGGCACGATCTGGTGGGACGGCGTGGACGCGGCCAAGGCCGACCGCGGGCAGATCTTCGCCCGCATCGCCCTCATGTCCCAGTCGTTCTTCCGGTGGCCGTTCACCGTCCGCGTCAACATCGGAATCGGCCGCCCCACCACTCCCATCGACGACGCCGCCGTGAACGATGCCGCGGCCTTCTCCGGCGCCGACCGGTTCATCTCCCGCCTCCCCCGCGGAATCGGCACGCTCCTCGGGCGCGGCTTCAAGGGCGGGCAGGACGCCTCCGGCGGGGAGTGGCAGCTGGTCGGGATCAGCCGCGCCTGGTACAAGCGCGCCGGGATCCTGGTGGTCGACGAGCCCACCAGCGCCCTCGACGCGATCGCCGAGCAGAAGGTCTTCGACCAGATCCGCGCCCTCGCCGACACCGGCCAGACCGTCGTACTGATCACCCACCGCCTGCACTCCGTACGCCACGCCGACGTCATCCACGTCATGAAGGACGGCCAGGTCGCCGAATCGGGCACCTTCGCCGAGCTGATGGGGAGCGAGGGCACGGGCGACTTCCGGAACGCCTACCTGGTGCAGGCAGCAGCCTTCGACACCACGGTCCCGGCCCAGCCGAGCGGTGCCCACGATGCCGCGCGTACGGAAGACCACGCATGACCGTCACGACTGCGGACCCTGAGGTGAGCGCCTCCCGGCGCCCCGGGACGTCACCATGAGCGGCGGGGACCGGCACTCCGTGCCGGTCGACGTCCACCTCCTCCTGCGCCGTGACGGCGAGCGGGGCCCGGAGGTGCTGCTGTCGCGCCGGGCAGGGCAGGTCGGCGCGTCGGGCATGTGGCATCTCCCGTCCGGCCACCTGGACCCCGGCGAGGACATGGTCGCGGCCGTGATCCGGGAGGCCCGAGAGGAGACGGGCGTGGTCATCGCGGCGGAGGACGTGACCGTCGCGGTCACCGTCCACCACCAACCCCAGACGGCTTCCCGCGCGCGGCTCGGGGTCTTCTTCGAGGTACGGCAATGGACGGGCGAGCCCCGGGTGATGGAGCCGGACCGCTGCGACGGCGTGCGCTGGTGTCCGCTGGACGCCCTCCCCAAGCCGATGGCGGCGTACTGCCGGGCCGGCCTGGATGCCTACCGCGTCCGGCTGCCCGCCGCCGTGCACTTCCAACAGCCGGGCGACACCGTCGAACACGACCCGCCGCACGGGCCCGATCGCACCCGCCTCGTACCCTGCCCGCAGATCGGCGCGGCGCAACTGCCTCACCGGCTGCACGTGTTCGCCGAGAGGGCTGTCGGCCGGATCGCGGAGGCGACGGAAGTCTCCCGGGTACGCACCGGCAGTCGGGTGTGGCGGCTCACCGGGGCGGGTGGCGGCACCTGGTACCTCAAGCAGCACCGCGGGCGGAAGTTCCACGAGAGGGAAGTCGCCGCGTACCGGTCGTGGGTGCCGGCGCTCGGCCACAGGGCGCCCCGGCTCATCGCCGCCGACCCCACGGCGCAGACCGTCGTCATCACCGCGCTGGCCGGACGTCCGCTGCACGGCATGCCGCTCAGCGTTTCCGAGGAGGCACGGGTCCACCATGGTCTGGGCCGCCTCCTCCGCGTCCTCCACAACAGCGCTCCCGAGCAGCCCGCCGGGGCCACGACGGCCGCCGCCGACAAGATCGAGCGCCATCTGGAGGGCGCCCGGCCGTACCTGGCCGAAGACGACGAGGAGCTGGTGCTCGCCCTGGCCGGCACGTACGCCGACTTGCCGAGGCCCGTGCTGGTGCCCGCCCACGGGGACCTCCAGTACCGCAACGTCCTCCTCGCCGACGACGGCGACGACGAAGTGCTCCTGTTCGACTTCGAGCGGTCCGAGTACGGGACGGTGACGCGAGACCTGGTGCGCCTGGGCGACACCTGGACCGGCCGTCCGGACCTGCGCGCCGCGTTCCTCGACGGCTACGGACGCCTCCTCACACCCGTCGAGGAGCTGCGGCTGGACTGCGAGGCCGCTCTCGACGCCGTCTCCGCCATCGCCTACGGCACCAGCCACCACGACCCGGAGGTGACCGGGCGCGGCCACCGCACCCTGCGCCGCCTCCACGCCGCTCACCACCCGCAACCCGCAGGCCCCGCCTGCCCTTTCGAGAAGGGAAACCCCGTGCCCCAACCCCGCCTCGCCACCCCGGCGGATGCAGCGGAGATCGCCCGACTGGTCTACGAGCTGTACGCCGGCGCCGGGTCCGCCCCACTGTACGAAGGGCTCGGTTTCGCGGCCGACCCCGCTCTCATGCGCATGACCCGCCTTCCGGCCCGAGGGAGCACGTCATGAGCAGGAAGTGGCTTCCTCCGGAGGAGTTCGCGGCAACGCTGCCGAAGGCGACGGTCTTCGGAGCCGTGTTCTTCACCGACGAGGACGACCGGCCCGTCCAACTGCGCGCCACGTACTCCAGCGTCCACCCCTGGCAGTTGCCCGGTGGCGTCGCCGAGGCCGGCGAGCGCCCGTGGGAGACCGCCGTGCGCGAGTGCCGGGAGGAGACGGGACTCCACCTGGCCGGGCCGCCGAGGCTGCTTGCCACGGTGTTCGGACTGCCGGGCAAGAACTGGCCGCTCGCCTCCGTCGGGGTCGTCTTCGACGGCGGCCGGCTGTCCGCCGGTCAGCTCGCGGGGATCGTGCTGGACCCGGACGAGCACGACCAGGTCCGAGCCCTGACCGTGCCCGAATGGCAGGAGCTGATGCCGGAGCGGGACCACGCACGGCTGGAGGCCCTGATGGGTGCCCGCCGCTGGGGCATCCCGGTGTACTTCGACACCTGGGACTGGGAGGCCTGAATGAGCACCGTCCTGATGACCGGCCGGCCGACCGCCCTCTGCGGGCCAGGCTCCCAGCAGCCCTCCGACCGACCTGTCCTGAGCAACCCTGACGAATAGGGAGCCCGCACCGCTATGAGCAGGACGCACGCCGCGCCGGACTGGCACGCCCACTACGAGGCCGGCCGGGACTTCCGCCGGCTGACCGACACCGAGAAGAGCGTCCTCACCGAGCACCTGGCCCTGTCGGAGGACGCCCAGGGTGCCCGGGCCCTGGAGGTGGCCTGCGGGACCGGCGAGCTCGCCCGCTTCCTCGCCGCTGCCGGGTACCTGGTGGACGCGGTGGACCGGGCCGGGTCCGCCATCGAGCGGGCCTCAGCCGCGCCCTCCGACGGGATCGCCTACCACCACCTCGACGTCACCGGCGAGGACATCACCGCCCTCGCCGAGCTCCCGCCAGGCACCAGGGTCGAGACCAGCGCGCCCCGCCGGGCAGCCCTCCTCAAGGCCCTCCACCCCACGCTCGTTCCGGTCCCCATCCGCGGCAACGCCGACAGCCGGCTCGCCAGGCTGGACGCCGGGACACTCGGCGTGGACGTGATGATCGCCGCCCTGGCCGGCCTGCACCGCCACCGCCGATGCCGCCCTGCCCCGCCTGCACGACGTGACCGAGTGGACGACCGACCCAGACGCCTACCGCGCCGAGCTGAATGCGACTCGGCGAGCTCGTCGCACAGGCCCAGCTCCTCCAGGGCGAAGGCATGGTGCCTCACTGATGCGGGACTACCCGAGGGGCAGGACGAGGTGGGCGGTGCTGTCGTCGGTGGACGTGATCGTGGTGGTGCTGCTCGTGCCTTCGCCAGCGTCGGAGTAGAGCTGGTCCCTGCTGTTCACGACCAGAATGAGCCTGTGGTTCGCGGCGAGGTCGTAGCCGGCGGCCTGCAGGTTCCAGGAGGCGTTGCGGTCCTCACCGGGGGACAGGTCCACAAGCGTGAGGGGCTCGTGCGTGATGATGCGGGCGGTGTCGTCGGGGGCGACGTCGAACAGGTACGCCACGAGGGTCGTGGCGGCAGCGGAGCTGCGGACGGTCAGGGCGAGCTCGGGGACTCCGCGGATGCGGCGGGCCTTCTGGAGCGGGCCGCTGGTCCACACGGCGAGGTGGCGGCGGTCGAAGGTGCCCGTGGGGTATGACTTCGGGTTGCCCTTCCACTCCGCCTGGCCCGTCGTGATGATGGCGTCCACCGCGGTGGCAGCGGTGAGCTGTCCGGCGGTGAACTCCCGCTTCCAGCCCGTTTCCGGTGAGGTGCCGAGTCCGCCGTCGCGGCGGTCGGTGGAGGAGGCGGTGAGGTACCAGGATTCAGTGGAGGTGGTGACGTCCGCCCAGGACGGCCTGGGTTCGCGGACGGCGGGCTCGGTAATGACGTTCTGCCCTGTCTCCGGGTCGATCTTGGTCTTGTACGTGAACATGATCTGGCTGTTGACCGGCTGCCATCCGCCAACGCCGTTGTCCGCCCCGAGCACGTGATGGTCGAGCCAGGCGAACGCCTCCTCGACGGGCACGTTCGGCCCGCTGAACGGGATGGTGAGACCGGCTCCCTCGGGTGCGGCGTGGTCACCGATCCAGAGGTTGAGCCGCTTGGGCACGGTCAGCCCGTCGAAGTGCGCGACGGTCTGGTTGGCCGGGAACAGCGTCTCGTGCCAGGTGTTGGAGAAGAAGGTGGGGACGCCGCGGACGTTGGTCTCGTCGAGGTACGAAGACGGCGACCGCTCCTTGAGCCACGCCTTCACGTCTTCGGGGTTCCGGCCGGCCAGGAAGTCCTCCAGGAGCCGGCGGGTGGCCGGGGCGAACTTCCGCTCGATCGGGCCGCCGGTGAAGTCGATCAGCGCCTTGACCGCCGCCAGGTGCCGGGTGTCGTTCTGGAACAGGCTGTCGGCCAGGTCGCCCCACGTGCTCAGGGCCACGACCGCGTCCACCCGGCCGGCCGGGTCGTGCGCCGCGACCAACTGGCTGATGCCGGACCCGTAGGACTCGCCGAGGAAGGCGATCCTGCTCGGATTGAAGTGCTGCTGGGCGTAGTCGATGACGGTGGATCCGTCGGCCCAGTCCGCGGGGCCCGCCACATCGATCGTGCCCTGGGAGGTCCAGGGGGCGTCGACGAAGCCGCCGCCCGGGAGGGGGCTCGTGAGGCCGATGCCGCGGGGGGTGTAGGCGAGCACGTGGTAGCCGCGGAGCGCCAGCTGGAGGTACGCGTACTCGAACAGGATCCAGCCGAAGGGCGTCCAGCCCGACGGCACGATCACCACCGGGCGGGGCTCGGAGGTGTTGAGCTTGATCGTGTGCGCCGACAGACGTACTCCGTCGTCGGCGGTGATCCAGGGGAAGCCGATCGTCGCCTTCTGCCGCACCTGTTCCGTGAGCTCCTGGAGGTCGGCGGTGAGCAGCGGCGTTTCCGCCGTGCCGTTCAGGGTGGCGACCAGGGCCTCGGCGACGTTGACGGCGTCCGGGTCCACGGACGTGGCGGAGGCGTAGACGCCCTGCCCGGCGATCCGGCTCAACTGGGCTGCGGTGACGTGGGTGATCGGGTTGTCGTCCTGCGAGTGGCTCACGAAGGGGTCCTCTCGAAATCGCCGACCGGGCTGGCCGATCGGTGCCGTGGGGCCCCGTTCTAGCCCGGCCGGATCAGCCTGTAGCTCATATCTGGACATCTCCGACTTTGGAAGAAGTGTGCTGGATTCACCCGTGCAGGCGGTTTCAGAGGTGCCGGCTCTCGCGGGTCGCGCAAAACGGTCACTGCACGACACCAGTTGAATGAACATGCTCTTCAATGAATGCGGAGCGATCGACCTGATTCAGCCGCATATGCCACCGGAACGAGGGGCAGCCCGGCGGGGCCGATCCGGCCGACCGGGCTGTTGACGGCCCTGTCGGCACGTTCCCCACAGGGCGAAGAGGTGTTCCGTTCTCACGCGACCAGGATGTCGACCGCAGGGCTGGACCGGACCGAGTAGCCGCAGGTTGGCGTGCGCTTCGCACACCTGGTGTCCTGATCATCCGGCGTCCTCGCGAAAGCCGTCGCAGAAGGGCAGCCCACGATCGGCCGAGGCTGGAGGATCAACCGGTGATGCCGAGCCGGCGGACGTGGTTGGGTTCGGTCCTCGCGGCGTCCAGGGCGCCCCGGCGGACCGGCTCAGGCGGGGAACAGGGACAGTTGGCCCTCCTGTTCTTCCCCGTCTGCCTGGTTGTCGTTCTCCTCTGCCAACCCGGCTGCCGGAAACGCGACCGGGTCGTCTTCCGCGGCGGCTTCCCGATCGTGGTCCTCCCTGGCCTCGGTCGGCAGGACGTACTGCTGTCCGAGACCGGCCAGATGCAGCGGGAAGGGCAGTCCGAGGGCCTCCGGATAGTCCGGGGGCTGCCGCAGCAGGTGCGCGGTGAGGGCCAGGGCCTGCGGATCGTCGCCCTCGTCCTCGTGACACCCGAGTACGGCGAGTTCGAGGAGGCTCGGCCGCCATCCCACCTCTCCGGTGTCGATGGTCGACTGTCCCTTGCGCGGCCCCATACGGATGGGGCGGGGGGCCAACTTGTCGGCCTCCACCGCCGAGGACTTGAACTGCACCGGTTTGGGAGTCGTCGAGTAGAAGACCCTGCCGGTCTCGTCGCCCTCGGGGATCCACACGTGCGAGGGCATCCCGTTGACCCCGCCCTGGGGGTGCATTCCCCACCACTGGGGGGTCTCCCGGTCCCCGTGGGATCGCGTGCGGAGCAGTCTCAGCTCGGGTGGGAGCCGGCGTGCCTCCGCGTGACCGTCACGGATCCGGTCGGGTTCGGTCCGTCCGTCCTGCAGCCAGGTCCAATGCGAGCGCGCGTTCTGGGCGTCCACCATGAGGAGGGTGGGCTGCCGACGCAGCGTCGCGCGCATCCTCTGGAGCCATTCCTCGGCCCGCCTGCGCTGCTCCTCCCGGGCCGCGTACCGGCCGGGCCTGGGAGCGGCCGCCGTCCCGTCGCCCTCCGGAGCACGGGCGGAGGGGAGCCGCGGGCCCACCTCAGCCATCCGGGCGAGCCTCAGAAGCATGGCCGGGTAGGGCACCCAGGCTCCCGCGCCGGCGTCCGCGTCCGGGTCCCAGCCCTCGATGGCGGCACGCCCCGATCCGTCTCCCGCCGGGGTCACGAGGACCGCGACGGGGACGTCCACGGCCCACCGGTTCTTGTCCGTCCGGTTCTTGCGGACCATCCACACGGCGGCGAAGCGGAGCCCCTCGGGCACCCCGGGCAACGGCTTGGCCTCAGGGTGCACCCGTGCCCCCAGCTGCCGGAATCCGTCTTCCCAGGCCATCAGGGCCCGGTGGTCGCGATTCCGCTCCGTGTCCCGCCCCTTCGCCTTCCGGGGCACCAAGAGGAACTGCGTCACGAAGCCGCTGTCGGCGAACCCGAGCCGCAGGGCGAACTTCGGGTCGTGCCGCGGCCCGGGGAAGTCCTCCGGATGGTCGATCTCGACGAGTGCGAGCCGGGGGGCCGCCCCGGGGGGAGGTGCACCCAACCACCTCGTGACTTCCCCGCGTCGGCGCTCCACCGCGTGGGTGTGCGCGGTCGGGGCCACGCGTCCCTCCGGCACGTCGAGGGGCCCGGCGAAGGCGACCGGAGTGCCACCGCCGCCGTGCTCGGAGCCCACCGGGCGGTGGCAGGACAGCCGTACCACCAGCTCGGGGGTTCGCCAGGTCAGGACCACCGGCGTCGTGGAGCGGGCGCCGTCGAATTCGGCGGCGGGCCGGGAGTCCTGGGACGGTGGCAGCCCCAGGCGCTCCACCAGCGCCTCGACCACGGTCTCCCGCATGGTCTCGGTCTGCCAGATCAACCGGGCCTCGAACACCGGCGGGTCCTCCCCCGGTCCCCCGGAGGCCAGGGCGAAGGCGAGGGCACGCCGACGCTCCAGCGCCTTCCGGTCCGCTTCGGCCAGCTTGTCCGCTCCGGTGACGGTCGGCGGCGCGTTGACCGGCCGGGTGGCACCGATCGTGGTGTGGGTGAGGGCGGGAGTGCGGCGGAGCTCGTCCGGCAGGGCCTGCTCGGCCCATTCCGTGAGCATCGAGCACTGGTTGGGCATCAAACCCGGCTTGACCGCGTGTCCGCCCATCGCGGTCCGGTGAACGAGAGCGGCGCGCATGTCCTCGCGCAGCAGCTCCTCCGGAGCGGAGAGCAACAGGTCGGGCTCGGGGAGGCCTTCTCCCAGAGGGATCCCTGCCAGCAGCCGTGCCGGCCCACCGTGCGCCCACTCCATCGAGCTCCGTCCGGTCTCACGGTCCCGGACCCGCTCCAACTGGGCCACGGCGAACCGCGAACTGCGGGGCACCCCGGGCAGGACGGGCACCCGGGGGCGCAGCAGGACGGTGGTGCGGGATCCCCAGGGAAGATGCACCCGCTCTGTCGACTTGGCCAGACGTGTGGCCCAGCGCCGGACGAACCAGTGCAGGTGAAACCTCGGGAGCGGGTCGAAAGGGACCGTCTGCAGGGTGATGTTGAGGCAGATCGAATACCACCAGGTCCCGGCCGGCCGGCCGGGGCTGAAGGACATGGGCTCGGAAACCAGTTCCGCACCCCGGTCACGGGGCCCCCGGGGCATGGCACGGAACCGGAGCGTTCCGGCGGCGTGCTCGTACGGTTCGAGAGCGAGGATGCGCCGGGCCAGCCAGTCGGTGGTGAGGGTGAACTGGTGGTCCCCGGGTACGAAGGTGCCGCCTCTGGTCGCTCCCCCGCTCAGCAGTTCCCGCTCGACCGACTCCCAGTGCGGCGGTGCGGCGGCCAGTCGAATCCGCGCCTCTCGGAGCGCTCCGGCCTGCGCCGGATCCGGGCACAGATCGCCCAGCCAGCGGTGCACCAGCGGCACCAACACCTTCTGGGGCAGAGGATCGGAGTCCTCCCCCGCCGCGTAGAGCCAGAAGGGAGGTTCACCGGAGGGGGGCCCGGGCCGCCTGGGCATCACCAGCACGTCCGGGGCGAAGGCTTGCAGCACCTGCTCCAACGACCGGGTCGGCGCGGTCCGCCAAGGCTCCGTGCCGGGGCGGCGGCCGGCGTTGCACAGCTCCAGTACGGTGTCCCGCCAGGTCTCCGGAAAGGGCATCGCACGGTAGGGGCGGACCACGGAGGCCTCGGCTGTGGACGGTGTCCAGGAGGCGGTCCTGATGTGGCGGTAGGCGACGGGCATCTGATTCCCCTGGTGTCAGCCGGTGGAACGGTGGTGATCGAGGTGGTGCAGGGCTTGGTGGAAGGGTTCGTAGAGTGCACGGGCGACGACGGGGTCGAGGCGGTCGGGGAAGCGGTGGCGGTCCCCCTCGGAGAAGTACGGGGCGAGGACGGACTTGAACGCCTCCAGGAGTCCGTCCGGCGACCGCCGCCCCCGGTCGACGGTCGGCCCGAGGGACCAGGCCGTCCGGGGGGCGAACGCCGCGTCGACGAAGACGACCCGGGCGGGTACTCCGCCCCGTACGAGTCGGCCGATGACCTGCCACAGCGTCACCAACTGGTCCCAGGCGAAGCTCCTCTTCTCCCATGCGGGGAGACCCGAGAAGACGTACCGGCGGGCCAACACCCGGCGCCACTCCGAACGGCCCAGGGACCGCAGGGCCAGACCGGCGCTGTCCAGGTCACCGGCCGCGCGCACGAGGTCCGTGAACCCGGCCGGACCGGGACGGTCGTCGCGGCGGGGGAGGTCCCGCACGAAGCGGGTGATCCAGTCGTTGACGCAGTACACGGCGAGGGTGAGATCGTCAGGACGGGGATGCGGCCGGGCCAGGAACATCGCGACGCCGAACGCCGCCTTGCCCTGTGCGTTGAGGATGTTGTGGCCGCGCTCGATGGCCATCACGGGGGCGACCAGGACCTCCGCCATCGGGTCCTCCGCGAACATCGCCACGTCACCGCGACGGACCGCGCTCTCCACGTCGGCCGGATCCCCGTCCCCTTCGGGGTCGCCGGCCCTGTCGGGAACGAGCAGCCGCACCCGCCCGCTCCACCGCTGTTCGCCTTGGAGGGCCTCGGCGACCGCGGCTGCCTCCCGATAGCTGCCCACCAGCAGCAGCACCCGGCGCCGGTCGTCGTCGCCCACCCGGGCCAGTTCGAGGTCGAGGGGGCTCGCCGAGCCGTTGGCCGAACGGCGGGCCAGGCGGAGGGCCATGGCGCGGGCTTGCTCCAGGCGCGCCTTCTGGGGGGTCCCTGACAGGAACATCGGTTCCCGGGTCCGTTCGTCATAGAGGAAGTGGGTGCTGAAGGTCGTGCCGAGCACCGCTTCCCGGGTGCGGCGGGAGGGCTTGAGGACGGCCCGCACCGGAACGGTGACGTGCGCGCGGGTGGATTCGCCCGCCCAGCTCGTTCCGGACATGAGGACCACGTGCGGCCCGGGCAGGTCGCTGAAGGGGTCGGAGCCGATCCGTGACAGCGCCGGGAGCAGTTCACGCCCGACCCCCGCGTACCGGAAGAACCGGAGCGTCCCGCTGGCCTGCGGCTCGGGGTCGGCCTCCGACTCGTCGGAGTCCTCCGGCAGGTACTGGAATCCCAGGACGTTGCCCATCGGCGCCTCGGGGATCAGCGGGGCGTAGTCCAGGGGGGCCCGGCGGGCCAGTTCACCTCCTCGCGAGTCCAGCCGCAGGGCCGCCTCGACCTGGGGCCAGAGGAATGTGAGACGTTCCAGACGGTGGTGCAGGGTGCAGAGGACGAGCAGGAATTCCAGGCGCCGCCGGTTCAGGTCGAAGCGGACGGCGTCCGCCTCCATCGCGACCGCAGCGACCTCGGGCAGCATCGCCCTCAGCAGGTCGGCCACACGCCCCTTGGTGCGTCGGGGCGCCTGGCTGTACAGAAGGTCCCTGGCCACGTCGATCAGGGTGTCGGTGAGCGAACCGTACGGACCCGCGCCGCCCAGCGGATCGTCCCGGAAGTCGTCCAGCCACCGGGCCAGCAGACGCCGGTCGGGGTCTGCTCTCCCGCCCCCGGGACGCCGTGTCCGTTCCCCTCCCTCCGGTAAGTCCTCCGGTACGTCCTCGTACCCCTCGTAGAGGTCGAGGTCGTCCTCGATGGAGTCGAGCTCCGCGAAGAACGTGGTCGGGTCCACGGCCTGCCGGTCGTCGCCCTCGAACCAGTCCAGCAGCAGTTCCTCTTGAAGGGTCCACGGGCTGAAGTACTCGGCGGACACCCAGGCCCGAAGTTCCCGGTCGGAGATCAGCAGGCGGTAGAGACGGTCAGTCGCCGCGGTGACGACGGCGAGGGCCGAGTTCCACTGCTCCACGTCCCGGTCCGTCAGGGGAACCCGCCCGTGCCGGGACAGCTCCTCGATCTTGTGCGTGTGGAGCCGGTCGAGCCAGGACTCGACATTGGGCCGCACCAGCGTGGCCGAGGGGGCGAAGAGATCGTCCAGCCTCATCTGCACGACATCTGCCTCGTCCACGAAGACGATGTCGCTGCGCAGGACCGCCAGCTCCAGGTGGCGCAAGCGCTCGTCGTTGAGGTGTCCGGGGACCGCGGTCTGGACGAGGCTCGCGGGGTTGGCCACCCAGACCAGGGCGTCCACGGTGTCCCTGACGGTCTGGTGGCGAGGACAACGGGCCCAGATCGGGCATCCGTGGGCCGTCCCCTCCAACTGGTCCGCCTCGGGCCGCGCCGCGTCCGCCCCGGTCATCGCGGTGGCGCTCGCGAACGGGTCCCAGCCGTGTACGGGAGCCGGGTCCGGTTCCGCGGCGGTGGCCCGCGGGTGCGGGTGCAACCCGATGCACGGTGCGTCGACGTAACGCAGCGGCTCGGTCGCTCCGGGACCCCGGAGCCCGTTCACGGCACATGCCGTGCTCAGGTGCTCGAAGCCCGCGGAGTGGTGATCGAGGAGGTTCGTCGTTCCCCTGCTCGCCAGTCGCCGGTGCAGGCCTTCCGCGTGGGTGTGCCGGCTGCTGGCCCCCAGGATCGGCACGGCCCGCAGGCCGAGGGCGCACAGGGTCTCGGTGAGGGTGAGCTGCGTGGCCACGTCCCCCACGACCAGGGTGGTCCGCAGGCCCCGACGGGCGGCCCAGACCGCGACCAGGACCATCAGGGTGGTTTTCCCGGCGCCGACCATTCCCACCAGATGGAGGAGGCCGTCCAGGGGGAACGTGTCGCTGTCCCGGAAGGTGCCGCCCGCCTCGTCGCGCAGGGCGAACTCCACCTCCTGCAGACGCGCCGACCAGCGACCCGGACGAGAGACGCCCATCTCGATCTCGGTGTCGTCCATCCAGCGAGCCGTGGCCTCCAGGTCGGCGCGGGCGACGTGCAACGGGCGTGAGCCGCCCGCCCGACCGGAGCCCAGGTCGTGGCCGGGCGCACGGTCGAAGAGCAGGCCCTCGGGAATGTCGACGGAGGCGCGGCCACGCCCGTCCCGGAAGGAGCTGCGGCCTGCGGGGGCCTGGGCCAGCGGTCGCATGACGAAGCCCGGGAGTTCGGACAGCGCCTCCTCGTACACGGCCGTGCGCTCCGGGCAGACCGTGGCGCCGACCCGGCGCGCGGGCGTCCCCGACCCGGCAGGAGGGAGGGCGAATTCCCTCAGTCTCGCGGGTACCTCGCGATAGGCGTCCAGCAGCTCCTTCCAGGCCCGGCCGCGGCGCAGGGTCCACAGCAAATGGCGGCCCACGTGGACGGCCGCGTCCCGATCGCGGTCCCGACCGGCCACGGCACGGTGGAACGGGTACCCGCCCAGCAGGGTGTAGGCCCCCTCCGCCGACGCCCCGGGCACGACGGCGGCCAGCAGGGTCAAGGCCAGTTCCACCTGGCAGAGTTGGGCCGGCATAATGCCGAGGTCTCGCAGGGAAGCGTCCCAGTGAGGGGCCAACCGCTCACTGACCTTTCGGTGCCAGCTCTCACGGTCCCGCATCCAGGGCTCCTCTCCTCATGCCGTCCACCCTCTCGGCGATCCTGCGCATCAGCTCCCCCGTGCTCATCAGCGCGGGTCCGGTCCTCCCCGGTGAGGCCGCGCGGAAGGCCCGCACGTAGTCCTCCCGGGCCTCGATCCGCCGGTCGGGCACCACCCAGAAGGTGGTGTCGGGGTGTCCTGTCCACGCCTCCTCCGGCAGCGCGGCGGCCAGCAGATGGGGCTGAGCCCAGTCGCGAACGCGCACGTCCCAGCGGTCGCCGCCGTCGGGGAAGGTCACGCTCAGTCCCGGCAGATCGCCGACGGGATCGAGGTGGGGGTCGACGTTGACCCCCGGCATCGAGGTGACCAGCATGTTCCGCAGGGCGGTCTCGATCACGCCGGGGCCGGTGACGAACTGGCGCAACGGACGTTGCAGCTGGAAGGGGCGGCCGGTCTGGTCCCGCTCCAGCACACGACCGACATCGCCGGGACAACCGGCGCGTTCACACCACCAGAGGTCGCCGTCGAGGGGGGTCAGGAGGATGCCGCAGCGCTCGCAGACCGCATAGGCGCCCGCCCGGACGTGGAGGTCGGAGGCCGGCTGGTAGATCTCCGTCAGCAGGCTCCACAGCGGCTCCAGCAGCAGGTCGCCGGTGACGTCGTACAGTTCCGCGGCCGTCAGCACCGGGCGGCGCACCAGCAGCGTGTGGAAGGCCAGGAAGGCGGTGCTGTCCCCGAGGCCCGAGCAGCGTTTGCGGGCCTCCCTCAGAACGAGGTGGTGCAAGTCCTCGGGGGCTCCGGGAGCGTGCCAGGCCCACTCGTGGCACAGGTCGGTGGGGCGACCGGACCTGGGGTCGAGCAGCGTCTCCGTTCCGCTCTCGTAGCCTGGTACGACACCGGCGGGCCACTCCTCCAGGGGTCTCGTGCGGGCCCACACCAGCAGGTCGGCCAGCCCGAGCGGAGGGTCCTCCTCGGCAAGGAGGGACAGCATCACCACACGGTCCAGGGCCCACTGGGCCTCGCTGGGGTAGGGCAGGGCGAACGAACGGACGTTCTCGGTGGCCTCCAGGAGAACCAGGGCCCGGGCCAGCCCCGAGAGGACGACCTCCGGCCGGACCGGCCCCTGCCTCGGCAGCGCGTCCTGCTCCGCCTCGTCCGGCCTCATGCCCGGTCCTCGGGCTCGCCGGCCCCGGTCCCGTTCTCCGCCGCGGCATCCGGGCACCACCGCCGGACCTCGCAGCCGGCGCAGTCCGCACGGGCGCCGGGGGTGGCGGGGTGGCCTTCGTCCCTGGACCAAGGCCCCGCCAGATCGGCGATCACCCGGCGGGACCGCTCCCGGGTGAGTTCGTCACCCGGATCGAGCTCCTCCAGGCCCACGCCCTGCGGCCGCAGCACTTCCAGCTCCACTCTGGAGCGGCGCGGGTCGCCGCCGAGGACACCCCGGTCCATCAGCAGGACGGCCAGGGCCAGTTGCGGGAAGGAGCGCACCAACTCGCCGCGGGTCCACAGGGGCCGGACGGACGTCTTCGTCTCACGGATGACCGTACCTCCCCGGTCGGTGTGGAAGAGGTCGCAGTCCGCGATCACCACGACGTCGGCGATCGGGTCCCATGCGACGAGCCGACGCTGTGGAACCACCCGCTCCGTCGGATCGAGGCCGTCCAACGGGCAGATCGCCCGGTGCTCGGCAAGCATCGCCAAGGCCGGAACAACCTCCTCCGCGGACAGCCCCGGGAGGCTCTCCGGGAGAGTACGGTGCCGACACGGCACACGGGGTTCGGCACCGTGCACCTCGTTGAGGTACCGGTCCACCGCCCGTCCCCGGCGAATGGCCACGCTCTCCTGGCGGGAGTCACCCAGCTTGAGGACCCGGGTCAGGTAATAACGGGACGGGCAGGCGGCGTGGGCCCGCAAGTCCGACACGGAGACGCTGCGGCGCCGGCGCGGCCGCGGCGGGGCCGGCACCCCGAGCAACCCGGGCACTCGGGGCACCGCGGAGCACCCGCTCAGGGCCTCGCACCCCACGCAGTCCTGTCCGGGCACCGCCTCGGTGCCGGAGACCACCTCGGCAGAGGCCCGCTTCGCCTCCAGGGCGTACCGCTGCACGGCCTCCGCGTGCGTCCAGTCCGCGAGGACCTCCGTCGAACCGTCTCCCAGACCGATGCCGACCACCCGGACCCGGTCGGGTTGCCGCCACACCGTGTCGGCGGGCGAGTAGTTGCCGAAGTCGTTCACCATCGGCTCGCCCACGGCGAGGACGAAGGCCGCGGCCGCGATCTCGGCCGGGGACCTGTCCCGGCGCACGGACCGGAACGAAGGCAGCCAGATCTCCCGGCGGCTACCGTCCTCGCTCACGTACCGCCTCCCCCAGGCCGTGCGCTGGTATTCCTTCCCGCCTCGCGCGTCGGGGGCGTTCAGCGAGGTCCGGGCCACCCACTCGTACCGCACCGCACGCAACGGCGGATGTCCGGCGGCGACCCGCCGCTCCTCGTCGGCTCGCCGCGTGTCGATGTGTCGCCGAGCCGCCTCGGCCGCCCACGCAAGGTGCGCCGGCGCGCAGTTGGAGCGCACCCGACCGTCCCGAACGGCTCGTTCCACGCTCGTGCCGTCCACCCGGTCAACGAGGTCCAGGATGCCGCCCCAAGGCGCCAGGGCGAAGTCCGGCATCGGCTTGCGCGTGGAGCGGGGCGGCTCCTGCTTCACCCCCGGGCGCGCCTTGAGCGCCGCGCCCAGAGGGCACACGCCGTCCCCACCTCTCAGCAGGGTGATCCCCACGCGCACCAGTTCACCGTCGCCGCCCGTACCCGGTGGGAACTGAAACACGCTCACGAACGCTCCTGTCGGACGCGGAACCCGATGATCACAGGATGCGACCAGAGTGTGTGCGGAGTCAACGGACGACAGGGCGGCAGGGCTGTTGCCACTATGCTGACGCCATTCGCTCACGGAGGGTGCGGAGAGTCACATCATGCAGCCAGAAACACTGTTCGCGGGTCGATACAGGAACCTTCACCCCCATCGCCGCGGCGGCATGGCAACCGTCTACCGCGCCGAGAGCACCGGTCCCGGTCCCAAGCACCCCGACGTCGCCGTCAAGGTGCTCGCGTCGGACCGTTCGTCCGGCTATTCGAACGACCGTCGCCCCCCGTGCCCCGACAAGGTCGGGCGCTTCGAACGGGAGATCAGTCTGCTCGGCCGGGTACAAGGCCGCGGGACTCCCCTCCTCATCGAGCACGGTGTTCACGAGGGCGACCGCTTCCTCGTCATGGAATTCGTCGAAGGTGTGAATCTGGACGAGTTCCGCAAGAACCAGCTGCCTTCGCGTACCGCCAACGTGTGCATCGTCCACCGCTTGGTCGAGATCCTCCGGGACGTCCACAGGGAGGGAATCGTCCACCGCGACATCAAGCCGGCCAACATCATGCTCAGGAGCAACGGTGAGCTCGTTCTCGTCGACTTCGGAATCGGCTGGAACGACGATCCCCGCCTGGCTCGCCACACCATGGAGGGCAGTTCACTGGGCACCCTGGGATTCCAGGCACCCGAGCTCATCGAGATCAAGGGCGACCCCACTCCCGCCGCCGACATCTACAGCGTCGCCTGCCTCTTCTTCTACCTGGTGATGGGATACCCGGTCTTCAAGGACAAAGCCGGGGATTCCAGGAACGCCCTGTGGAACATGCACCTCAACGATGTCCCGCCCCGCCTGGACGCCCTGGTGCGGGGCTTCCCCGAGGACCTCGCCGACCTGGTGCAGGCGATGTTCGCCAAGGCTCCGGCGGACCGCCCGGCACACGCCGAGATCCTCCGCGTTCTGGCCGCTCACGTGGCACGGCCGGGGGATCCCGCACCGAGCCCCAGCCTCACCCCCGACCCCACCCGCCCGTTCCGGGAGGCCGGCACGGCGCCCTCCGGCCTCGACCGCCCCCGGTCGGTCCCCGCCCCCCGTCCCCCCAGGGGATTCGACCCGGTCTCCTTCACCGCGCTCATCGCGGAGACCGAGGCGGAGTTGGGACGCGGTGAGGCCGGGGTCGCGCACCTGCGTCTGGGCTCGCTGCTGCCGGCCGCGCGCAGGTCGAGGCTCGGCTCGACCCATCCGGACGTGGCCCTGGCCCGCGCTCTGTGCGCCGAGGCGCTGCGTCGGGAGGAAGGCGTGGAAGCCGCCGCCGGCCGTTGGCGCACCCTCGTGGAGGACCTTCGGCACGTCGGCTCGCGTGAACCCCTCGCCGCCGTGTACGCGGAGGCCCTGATCGGTGTCGCGGAGTCCCTGATCCCCACGGACCCGGAGACAGCGGTGCGGCTCTGGTACGAGGCCGTCTCCGGATTCGCCGGATGGTCAGAGCCCCCGGTCGAGCGGTTGGTTCGGCGGGCCCGTGACGTGGGCGGGTCCCTGGCCTCGCAGGGATTCGAGAGCGAAGTGACAGAAGGCCTCGGGCACCTGCCCTACGGCTGAGGGCCCGTCCGGTGGCCGACCTCGACCTGTCCGCCGGCCAGCAGCTCCCCCAGGACCGCGGACAGCGTCATCCCCTCTCGCGCCGCCTCGGCCACGGCGGCTTCGAAGGCCGAGGTTCGTCGGTACAAGGCCCCGTAGGCACGTTGTTCCTCCACCGGCAGCCGCATGACGCGAAGCCGGCGGACATCGACACGGGAACTGAGCGAGGCGTGGCCGGCGGCCCTTCTGCCATTGGCCCTGCCGCGCAGGGCCGCCGCGAGGAACCACGGGTCCAGATGGTCGGGATCGGTTCGGAGGCGGTGGAGTTGGGATCCCAGCACCACCGTGCCGTTCTCCACCCACGCCTCGCATTCCGAGAAGGCCGTTCCCACGACGACGTCGCCCGGGACGGTCACCGTCAACGGCCCACCGGACGTCGCCCCATCGGCCACCTCGTCCCGGAACATCCACCATCCCTCCCCCGTACGACCCGCGTGAGCCGAGGGGATGACGGCGATTGCACCCGCCGGGGGCACACCCTTGCGCAGGGACTCCACCGGCACGGGGGCCCCGGCGGCAAGGCGGACGTGGCCCAGCTCTTCCAGCTCGGCCACGGTGAGTGAGGTCGGCACCGGCCCCGGACGCGGCCGCCGGCCCCTCAGCTGCGAGGCGTGTTCGAGCAGGTCGGCGACGGCACGGTCGAACCGGTTCCAGTGCTCCGGGAGTTCCGTGACGACCGGGCCGCGTTCGGCCACCCGCCGCGCCGGCGTGAGGTCGGTCTCCCCTCCCAGCAGCTCGACCACCGGAACCGCGGCCACCTCGGGGCGGTCGAGTCCCGCGATCCCCGCCACGGCGCGTTCGCGCACGGCCTCCCAGTCGACAGTGGGAACCCCGTCGGCGGCGGGGCCCCGGCAGTCCGCCGCATCGATCAGGGCGACCCTCCGCTCAGTGCCCCCCTCCGACGCCGGCGCCTCGCGACGGGGCCGCACCAGGACCCAGACGTGCAGCCCCACCGCGCGTGGTGGGGCCGCGCCCACGGGAAGGGCGACGACCGCTCTCAGACAACCCTCCCGCACCAGAGCGGCACGAATGCGGCGGCCCGCTCGCCGCGCGGCCACCGCCGGGGGGAGGACGACCACGGCCACGCCGTCCTCGGCGAGGCTGGACACGATGTGTTGCACCCACGCGAGTTCGGGTTCCGTGCGGGGAGGGATGCCGAACGTCCACCGCGGATCGTTGAGCAGCTCGTCCCGTCCCCAGTCCCGTTCGTTGGCAGGGGGGACGCAGACCACCGCGTCGGGCCGTGCCGATTCGGCCGACGCGCCCCGAAGCGTGTCCCCCACAGTGACGTCCACACGCCGAACGGCGGGTTCCAGCATGAGTCGTACAGAAGCCAGTTCGGCGAGCGTCGGGTCCAGCTCGGTACCGCTCACCGCCTGCCCTGCCGGACCTGCGAGACGAGCGGCGGCCACTGCGAGCAGTCCGCCGGTACCGCAGGCGGGATCGTCGAGGTGACGAACCGGAACGTTTTTCCTTGCGGCGGTCACCAGATCGGCGAGCAGCTCGGCCAACGGGGCCGGTGTCGTGGCGATCTGCCGCACATGTGCGCCGAGCCACCGGTCCAACAGCCCCCGGAGCAACACGCCCGCCGACCCGGCGGGCTGTTCCGCCAGAACACGGTCCACCAGGGCGCGTTCCGCTTCTTCCAGCGAACGCCCCGGCGTGCCGATCGACTCACGCCCTCCGGGGAGCCGTCTCCCGATCTCGGCGATGACGGCACCCATCCGGTCCCGATCACCAAGCGCCTCGATGTACGGCCAAATTCGGTCATGGGCGGGCACTCGGTCCGCCACCTTGTCGTGCTCGGTCAGCCAGTTCTCCACGTCCGACAGGGAGAATTGGGGGCCGGAGTCGGTCCCCCCGACTGCTGCGGGAAAGTCCGGAAAGCGTCGCCGCCAGTTGCTCACCGCCGCACGTCCGACCCCCGCATAGCGGCCGATTCCGGCGAGGGTCACCAACACCGGGGCCGTTCCCTCACCCATGCGTCTCCCGATTCGCCTACCACTGCGGTTCCGGTTCCGACTCTGCCCGAACAACGGCGACACTCTACCCCCGGCCTTCAACCGCTCTCCGCTCGGTGATCACCCCCGATTCGCCGGCCCGGCGGTCTCGACGCAGCTCATCGGAGCATGGCGTGCCGCGGCACGGGCACCGTTCCCTTGTAGTAGCCCTCCAGCCCGGCAATCTCAATCAGCGGGACGTTCGCGTCGTCGACGGCGACGCAGTGGTACGACGCGGCTTCGGAGCGCCCGTCAGGGGTCCTCTCGCCCCGAGTCCCGGGCGCCGTGCTCGGCGGCGCTGGCGGTGTTCATGCGCACCTGGCCGCTGTGGGTGGCGACGACGCCCCAGTGCTCCGCACGGTTGCCGGACACCTTGGCGGCCGTGCCGTGATGTGGGGCGTCGATCGCCTACGGGAGCCCCCCGCTGGTGGTCAGGCGTGCTGGTCCGCGGTGTGGTGGGTGGGCTGGACCGACCAGGCCGGGGGTTCGTCGTTGCCCGAGTCCTCGTCGCGTTCCGCGTCGGCGAAGGTTGCGTGGACCTTGTCCGCGGCGTGGTGGACCGGGGCGTAGACGGCGTAGAGCTGCAGGGGCTCGTCGCCGGTGTTCGTGACGTTGTGCCACGTGCCGGCGGGTACGAAGACCGCCCAGCCGTCCTCGACCTCCTGGTCGAAGTCGAGGCGGTCCTTCGCACTGCCCATCTGAACGCGGCCGCGGCCCGCGTCCAGACGGAGGAACTGGTCGGTCTCCGGGTGTGCCTCCAGCCCGATGTCCTCGCCCACCGGGATCGACATGAGGGTCAGCTGGAGGTATTTCCCGGACCAGGCGACCGAGCGGTAGTCGGTATTCTCCAGCGTCGCCTGCTCGAGGTCGAAGCTCTGAGGTTCGGGGCCGACGTCCTTGATGGTCATGCTTGTCTCCTGGTCGACGAAGGTGGCACGCGTTCGGGCGCAGGATGTGCGCCGGGCCAACCCTCCCAGACTCACGGGGGCGTTGTGACCCGGCGCCAGTAACACTCGAGCCGCGCGGTCACGGGCGCCGGGACGCGGGGGCGGCCGGGTAAGGCGGTCTTCCTTGGAGCACGCGAGAAACGCCGTGGACCGGGTTCGGCGACGGATGGCGGAAGGAAGCGCTGGGCCGCGCTCCCCCTGATCGGGTTCGACTGCCAGTGCCGTGACGTCGTGTCCGCCCGTGGCGGATCTGCCGGGGGCAGAGGAACGACGTTCGGCGGGTTCCCGGGGGCAACAGTGGAGTCGACGGCATCCCGCCTCGACAAGGAGAAGAGATGACTCCCCTCACCATGCTCGCGCCCCGCGCGGAAGAGGGCGACACGCCGCCCGGCCGCTTCGACGACCACCTCGCGGCCAGGCTGCTCGACCAGCGGATCGTCTTCCTCGGCACCCAGGTCGACGAGGTGTCGGCCAACCGGGTGTGCGCGCAGCTGCTGCTGTTGTCGGCACAGGACCCGCGCTCCGACATCAGCCTGTACGTCAACAGCCCCGGCGGGTCGGTCACCGCGGGTCTCGCCGTCTACGACACGATGCGGCTCATCCCGAACGACGTCTCGACGCTGGCGATGGGCTTCGCCGCCAGCATGGGCCAGTTCCTGCTCACCGTGGGGACACCCGGCAAGCGGTACGCCCTGCCGAACGCTCGGATCATGATGCACCAGCCCTCGGCGGGCATCGGCGGTACCGCCGCAGACATCGAGATCCAGGCGGAGAACCTCCGGTTCACCAAGAAGGCCGTCGAGCGGATCACCGCCCGGCACACCGGACAGAGCGAGGAGACGATCGCGCGGGACGGCGACCGGGACCGCTGGTTCACGGCCGAACAGGCCAGGGAGTACGGGATGGTGGACCGGGTGGTGGAGTCGCTCGCCGACATCCGCCCGGCCACGCCGCGCCGACGGGCGGGGCTGTGACATGGGGTCGTACACGGTTCCCTACGTGATCGAGCGGACCACGCAGGGCGAGCGGTCCTACGACGTCTTCAGCCGGCTGCTGAACGAGCGGATCATCTTCCTCGGCACCGAGATCGACGACGGGGTCGCCAACGTGGTCATCGCGCAGCTCCTGCACCTGGAGTCGGCAAACCCGGAGCAGGAGATCTCGATCTATCTCAACTCACCTGGCGGATCGTTCACTTCGCTGATGGCGATCTACGACACGATGACGTTCGTGCAGGCGCCGATCTCCACCTTCTGCGTCGGCCAGGCGGCGTCCACGGCGGCGGTGCTGCTGGCGGGCGGAGATCCCGGACGACGGTTCGTGCTCCGGCACGCGCGGGTGCTGCTCGGCCAGCCGGCCAGCGGCGGCCGGCAGGGGACGGTCTCCGACCTCAGCCTCGCGGCCAAGGAGATGGTCCGCATCCGCTCGCAGGTGGAGGAGGTCCTGTCCCGGCACACGCACCACGACGCAGCGACGCTGCGCGCGGACATGGACCGGGAGAAGGTGTTCACCGCCGAGGAGGCCGTGGCCTACGGGCTCGCCGACGAGGTGCTGAGCCGACGGTTCGCGTTCGTCTGAGCCCGCGCGGCCGTGACCGAGGGGCCGGGCGAGCCGGCCGGTCAGGCCGGCTCGCCCCGCCCGGTCAGGCGGCGAGGCAGAAGCCGTCGTACTGCGCCGTGGGCGACGTGGGTGAGGTACGGCCCCGGACCCCCCGGTTCCGGGCGTGCCGGGCCAGTTCGTCACCGACGAGCAGGAGCAGGTCGGCGAGGCCGAGCCCGAGGGCCTGGGCGGCGGCCGCGAGCACCTCGGAGGATGCCTCCTTGCGTCCGCGCTCCACCTCCGACAGGTACGGCATCGAGATCCGGGCCGCCTCCGAGACGTCCTTCAGCGTGCGCTCCTGGGCGAGCCGCTCGCGCCGGAGCACGGCGCCGACGAGGTCACGCCACAGGGGCTCCCTCAGCGCGCGTGGCTGTGGACCCCCCACGGGGCGCCGCGGGGCGCCGGCCGCCCCACTGGAACCGGGCGACGGGGCCTGCGGGCGCAGGGGGATGACGCGGGACTCGTTCGGCGCATGAATGCTCACCCCCTCACCCTAGGCGTCCAGTCGTTCGAGGGTGAGGGTGATGCCCTCGCCGGAGGGCTTGGGATCGGCGTCGCCCGAGCCAATCACGATCTGGAGGATCCCGGTGAGCTCCGCGGGCAGGAGCCGGGCCAGGCGACGGGGCTGCAGGGTGACGGCGGTGCCCCGGGACCGGAGTCCCTGTAGCACTTCCAGGGCGCCGTCGAACGGTGCCATGCCCTGTGAGGCGACCGCGAAGGCGCTCTCCCAGCACGAACGCGAAGCCCGTCGGAACCGAAAGGAGGAGCGGAACATACGACCACCAGGGCCAGCCCCACCCGGCCCGGCCACCGGGGCAGCGCCAGCAGGCCCAGCGCAGACATGAACTGGAGGACCCCCCCCGGCAGGTCGAGCAGGGGACGGCCGGTACCCCGGTGTGGGGCCGGCAGCGCCGCTCCGGCCAGGGCCGTGATACCCAGGGGAACGTTGACGAGGAAGACCGGGCAACGGCCCCGGCACGGGGCGGCGGCGGACGGCGACTTCCCGCATCAAGCCGATTCCACGACCCGTTGGGGGGGCCGGCCGGGTCGGCGCGGTTCGCGGGTGCGGCATCCTGGACAGGATCGACCCATGGATTCCGTGAAGACCGTCCTGACGGCCGCCGCCGCAGCGTTCCTCGCCCTCATCTCTCCGGCCGCCTCGGCCCTTGGCGCCCCCACAGCCGCGCCACGCCCCTGCGACGGCGCCCCGACCTGCTACGTCGACGTGACGGTCGCCCAGGTCTGGGTCAGCCCCGACCAGGTACGCCCCGTGGACGCCCCGGCGACCACCCGTCCCGCCGACGTCCGGGGCTGGCTGGCCGGCATGACCCTGGACGAGCGGCGCGAGGTCGCCGAACCCATGATGATCAACTCACCTCGGACGGGTGACCCCGTCAGGGAGGAGCCCATCGGCTCCACCGGCCGCGTTTACGTCGGCACCACCCGCTTCCTCACCCGCTGACGCCTGCACCCGGGAGGAGAACACGCGTGGGGGTCGTCACCACGCGTATGTCCGGCCCCTCTCGGGCAGCGCCGCGGCCACCAGGAAGCCGCCCGCCTGCAGGAAGTCGCTACGGACCAGCAGTCGGCCTCACGCTGCCGTGCCGCTTCGAGCCGCGGCCGTATGTGTCAGGCCCCGCCCAGTGCCTCTGCGTACGCGGTGAGCGAGCCCATCTGGTCCGCAGTCAGGTGGCGGACCTCCCAGACGAGGGAGGCGGTGTCGAGCTCCTCGGGAGCGAGAGTCCGGGGAGCCACCGGCGCCGGGTGGCCGGTCAGGGCGGCCAGCACCGCGACGGGCACCCCGAGGATGGCTGCGAAGCCCTGGAGCAGTTCCGCGTCGAGCGGTTTCGCGCCCCGTCCTACGGCTCCGATAGTGGCGGCGGCTTTGCAGACTCCGGACACCAGGCACATGGCCTTTGCCGCCCTCGACCAGTTCAGGTTGCGGAGTTCGAGCATCCTGACGAGGAGCGAACCGAAGCCTGGGGGGTACTGCTCGTACGGGCGCCGTTGCAGGGGAACGAGGAGTTCCGGTGCCACTGTCATGGAGCGGGCCCGGTCGCACAACAGTTGTCTCCGGTGGGCGGGCAGGCCGAGGCAGCGGACCACCAGGGAGGTGGAGGCCCCGGCCATCGCGTCGAAGTGCCAGGCAGTCTCGGGCAGCGGGAGGTTCACGGCGAGCAGCAGGTCGTGAGGGCGCAGTCCGGTCCGTTCCGCGAGGTCTTGGAGGGAGTCCTCGGTGGGTGGCCAGCCGGAGGAGAGGCCGACGGCGCCGGCGAGGCGTGCCAGGCGCACGGCGGGGGCCGGGAAGGCCGGGGCGGAAGGTTCGGGGGACGGGAGGGGCTTCATGGCCACCGTGTTCCTGCTAGGGGCGATACGGGAGATCCCGTTGGGGACAGCCTCCGCTCAGGCTCGCAGTGCGACCGCGCGGGCGACTCTGACCGCGTCCGCTGTCGGCCGTACATTGTGGACGCGGACGGCCCAGGCTCCCTGGTGTGCCGCGATCGCGGACAAGGCCGCTGTTGCCGCGTCCCGGTGGTGAGCGGGTGGGGGTGTGCCGTCCTCCCCCGCGAGGACGTGCCCGAGGAACCTCTTGCGGGAGCCCCCGACCAACACCGGAAGGCCCAGCGCAAGGAGGTCGGACAGGCCGGCTACCAGGGCAAGATCGTGCCGTGCTTCCTTCGCGAAGCCGAGTCCCGGGTCGGTCACGAGGCGTTCCGGTGCGATGCCCGCGCTGAGTGCGGCGTCGATGCGGGCGCGGAGTTCTTCGGCGACCTCGGCCACCACGTCCCCGTAGACGGCGCGGCTGTTCATGTCGTGGCTGAAGCCCCGCCAGTGCATCAGGACGAAAGGCACTCCGCAGGCGGCCACGGCCGGGAGCATGTCGCGGTCGGCCAGGCCGCCGCTGACGTCGTTGACGAGGACCGCGCCCGCCGAGACCGCCTGCTCGGCGACCGCGGCGCGCATCGTGTCGACGGACACCAGGACCCCCTCCGCCGTCAGGCCCCGCACGACCGGGAGGACGCGGCGCAGCTCCTCCGACTCGTCGATGCGGGTCGCTCCGGGGCGGGTCGACTCGCCGCCGACGTCGACCATGTCGGCGCCGTCGGCCACCAGGCTGAGGCCCCGCTTGACGGCGGCGGCCGTGTCGAACCAGTGGCCGCCGTCGGAGAAGGAGTCCGGGGTGACATTGACGACGCCCATGACGGCGCATCTGTCCCAGTGCGGCAGTCCCTCGACGGTGCTGCTGCCGTGCGGGTGGCGGCCACCTTCTGCGCTGGGACCTCTGGTGGGCCGGTGGTCGGGTGTGCTCATGACGCGGCCTCCCTGTGGCGGACCAGGTGTCGGCTGTAGGCGTCGATGGTGAAGAAGGCCGGCAGCTCGCGGCTGAGGACCGTGCGCTCCAGGACGTCGCGGGCCCCGGCCACCAACGCGTCGGGGTGTTCGCCGGTCAGGGCGTCGCATTCCGCGTCGAGCAGGTCGAGCAGCGTTTCCCGCGTGATCAGGCGGTGCCTCAGCCACTGCCAGAGCTGGACCCGCGCGATCTCGGCGGTCGCGGTGTCCTCCACGAGGCCGCCCAGTTCCAGGGCGCCGTGTCCGCGGAGCCATGATTCGAAGTACCGCAGTGCGACGGCGATGTTCGTGCGGATGCCTTCCGGAGCCGGCGACACCACGTTCCTGCGTACGGACAGCAGGTCCGAGGCCTGGACGTCCGCAGGCGTGGCGCCGTCGTCGATCTGGTGCGGCCTGGCACCGAGTACGCCGTCGAAGGACTCTCGGCACACCGGGACCTGTGCGGGATGGGCCACCCACGCGCCGTCGAAACCTTCGGCGGCCTCGCGCTCCGCGTCGATGCGTGTTCTGGCCAGCGCGCCGAGATTGGTGACGCGGTCGGCCCCCGGCACATGGGTGACCATTCCGCCGATGGCGTGGGCGCCCCGGCGGTGGCAGGTGCGGACGAGCAGTTCCGCGTACCTCCGCATGAACGGGGCGTTCATGGTGACGGCGGCCCGGTCCGGAAGGAGGAAGTCGGTGCAGTAGCTGTAGGTCTTGAGCAGGCTGAAGAGGTAGTCCCAGCGTCCGGCGTTGAGGCCGGCGGAGTGTGCGCGCAGCTCGTAGAGGATCTCCTCCATCTCGAAGGCCGCCGGGACGGTTTCGATCAGGGCCGCGGCCCGGATCGTCCCCTGGGGAATGCCGAGGAGGTCCTGGGCGAGAACGAACACGTCGTTCCACAGCCTCGCCTCGTGCCGGTTCTCCAGCTTGGGCAGGTAGAAGTAGGGTCCGCTGCCGGCGTCGATCTGGCGCTGCGCGCAGTGGAAGAAGTACAGCCCGAAATCGACCAGGGAGGCGGAGACCGCACGTCCGTGGACGGTGAGGTGCGCCTCGTCCATGTGCCAGCCGCGGGGGCGGACCATGATGGTCGCGAGGCGGGGGGCCTGCTGGTTCTGCAGGTCCTCCGTGCCGTCCGGGGGTGTGAACGCGATCCGCTGCTCGACGGCGTCGAGCAGGGTCAGCTGGCCTGCGATGACGTTCTCCCAGAGGGGGGACGTCGCATCCTCGAAGTCCGCGACCCATACCTGGGCACCCGAGGTCAGGGCTCCGACGGCCACTGCCCGCTCGGGAGGTCCGGTGATCTCCACGCGGCGGTCGGCCAGACCGGGTCCGGCGGGAGCGACCCGCCAGTTCGGTGCGCTGCGGACCGCCGACGTGGCGCGGGGGAAGTCCAGGCGGGAGCCGGAGGCCATTCTGTCGGCTCGGTGCCGGCGGTCGGTGAGAAGGTCCAGGCGTCGCTCCTCGAATGCCGAATCCAGCCGGGCCAGGAAGGTCAGGGCCGCGGGCGTGAGGACGTCCTCGAAGCGAGGTCCGCGTCGGCCGAGGACCTCGATGCGGCGGGATGGTGTGGGCGGTGGCATGCGGTCTCTCCAAACGAGGCAGGAGGGAGGGAGAAGGGCCGGTCGTGGGCCGGCGCCCCTGAGGACGCCGGCCCACGACCGGTTCCATCAGGACCCGTCGGTCGCGAGTTCCGTACGGATCTCTCGGGCGGCGGTGACCAGGTTCTCCAGGGAGGCGCGGGTCTCCGTCCAGCCGCGGGTCTTCAGGCCGCAGTCGGGATTGACCCACAGCCGCTCGGCGGGGATGGCCTTGAGGCCGGTGCGCAGCAGGTCTGCGGCTTCCTCGGCGGACGGGACGCGCGGGGAGTGGATGTCCCACACGCCGGGGCCGGCCTCGCGGGGGTAGCCGTGGGCGGCGAGTTCCCGCGCCACCTGCATGTGGGAGCGGGTTGCCTCCAGGCTGATGACGTCGGCGTCGAGGTCGTCGATGGCCTGGACGATGTCCCCGAACTCGGCGTAGCACATGTGGGTGTGGATCTGGGTGTCCGGCCGGACACCGCTGGTGGTGAGCCGGAAGGATTCGGTGGCCCAGGCCAGGTATGCGGCGTGGTCGGCGGCGCGCAGCGGAAGGGTCTCCCGCAGGGCGGGCTCGTCGACCTGGATCACCGAGGTACCGGCGGCCTCCAGGTCGCCCACCTCGTCGCGCAGGGCGAGCGCGACCTGACGGGCGGTCTCGCCGAGCGGCTGGTCGTCGCGTACGAAGGACCAGGCGAGCATGGTGACCGGGCCGGTCAGCATGCCCTTGACCGGCTTGGAGGTCAGGGACTGGGCGTACGAGGTCCAGCGCACGGTCATCGGCTCGGGGCGGGAGATGTCCCCGGCCAGGACCGGCGGGCGGACGTACCGCGTGCCGTAGGACTGGACCCAGCCGTGCTGCGTCGCGAGGTACCCCGTCAGCTGCTCGGCGAAGTACTGCACCATGTCGTTGCGCTCGGGCTCACCGTGCACCAGGACGTCGATGCCGGTCTTCTCCTGGAAGGAGATCACCTCCTCGATCTCGCCCTTGATGCGCGCCTCGTAGCCGGCCGTGTCGATCCGGCCGGCCCGCAGATCGGCGCGGGCCACGCGCAGTTCGTCGGTCTGCGGGAACGATCCGATGGTGGTCGTCGGCAGCAGCGGCAGGCCCAGGTGTGTCCGCTGGGCGGCGGTCCGCTCCGGGTAGGGCTGCGCGCGCCGTCCGTCGGCGTCCGTGATGGCCGCGGTGCGGGCCCGGACCGCGGGGTCGTGGGTGATGGCCGAACTCGCACGGGAGGCCAGATCGGCTCGGTTGGCGGCGAGTTCCGCGGCGATGGCGTCGGTGCCCTGGGCGAGGCCGCGGGTGAGGGTGGCGATCTCGGCGGTCTTCTGGCGGGCGAAGGCCAGCCAGCGGCGGATCTGCGGGTCGGTGTCCCGCTCGGCGGTGGCGTCCAGGGGAACGTGGAGAAGGGAGCACGACGCCGCGACGTCCACCTGGTCGGCGAGACCGAGGAGGGTACCGAGGGTGGTGAGGGACTTCTGGTGGTCGTTGATCCAGATGTTGCGTCCGTTGACCACACCGGCCACCAGGCGCTTGCCGGGGAGCCCGCCGACGGCTGCGAGGTCGTCCAGGTTCGCCGCGCCGGCCTCGGTGAAGTCGAGGGCCAGGCCCTCGACGGGAGAGGCTGCCAGAACCTGGAGGGCTTGGCCGAGCCGGCCGAAGTAGGAGGCGACCAGGAGCTTGGGCCGGTCGGTCAGGGCGCCGAGGTCGCGGTAGGCGCGGGCGGCGGCGTTCAGGTCGGCCGGAGTACGGTCCTGGACCAGGGCGGGCTCGTCCAGCTGGACCCACTCGGCTCCGGCCGCCCGCAGGGCGGCGAGGACCTCGGCGTACACGGGGAGCAGCCGGTCCAGGAGCGTCAGCGGCTGGAAGTCGGCGGCCACGCCCGGGGCCGGCTTGGCCAGCAGCAGGTAGGTGATCGGGCCGACCAGGACCGGGCGCGCGGTGTGCCCGAGGGCGAGGGCTTCACGGAGTTCCGCGGCCTGCTTGGCGGGGTCCGCGGTGAAGACGGTGTCGGGGCCGAGCTCGGGGACGAGGTAGTGGTAGTTGGTGTCGAACCACTTGGTCATCTCCAGCGGCGCCACGTCCTGGGTGCCGCGCGCCATGGCGAAGTAGCCGTCGAGCGCGTCGGCCGCGACCGCGGCCCGGTGGCGGGCGGGGACAGCGCCGACCATGACGCTGGTGTCCAGCACGTGGTCGTAGTACGAGAAATCACCGGTCGGCACTTCGTGGATGCCGGCTTCGGCGAGCTGCTGCCAGTTGGAACGGCGCAATTCGGCTGCGGTGGACCGAAGGGCGTCGGCGGTGACGCGGCCCTTCCAGTAGCCCTCGACGGCCTTCTTCAGTTCGCGGTTCTGCCCCTGGCGGGGGTAGCCGTACACGGTGGCTCGTGCTGCCGCGGCTGCGGGCTTCGCTGTCACGGAACTCTCCTTCGCGAGATGTATCCAGGAACATCCCGGCGACGGGACACGGACGCGAAGGGAACGACGGGGCGGGCGGACCACGCCGCGGGGACGATGCCGCAGCTGCCGCTCGCTGTGTACGCCGACCCGCCCACGAGGTCACCGGGATGTCCGCACGCGGCATCGGCCGCACACGGGCAACGGGCAGGTCTTCGGACTCGCGGGCACGCCTGCCGGGTTTCCCGGCGGGCACCTACTGGCCGTCGCTTCCCAGGACCGTTGTCCGGTCCCAGTGCGTATGACGGCGGTCGTTCCCGCTCACCGCTGCGGGGCAGTCCCGGATTCCCACCGGGTTCCCTCTTACGACGCATCCCGTCTGGCGGACGGGGCGAACCAGCTGCACCCGCCACCCTAGGCCGTTTCACCAGGATGCGAGAGCGACAGTCCACATGTCGGACGTCCAAAATGAGACGGCACGCCGCCTCGCCCGCGCGGCCACGGCCCGTTCCGGCCGGTACGGGGGCACGCGGGCGAGGCAGGACGTGAAGCGCGCGCCGGCCTCAGGAGGCTCTGACCGGTACGTCGCGCTGGTCGGGGCCGTCGTAGGAGGCGAGGGGACGGATGAGGGAGTTGTGGGCGAGCTGTTCGGTGATGTGGGCGGTCCAGCCGGTGATGCGGCTCATCACGAAGATCGGGGTGAAGGCGGGGATGTCGAAGCCCATGAGGTGGTAGGCGAGGCCGGCCGGGTAGTCGAGGTTGGGGTGGATGCCCTTACGGCTGATCATGGCGTGCCGCAGGGCGGCGTGGAGTGTGGCCTGGCGGGTCGTCTCGGGGTCGCCGGAGCGTGCGATGAGGTCTTCCAGAGCCTTCTGCATGATGGGGACTCGGGAGTCTCCGTGCTTGTAGACGCGGTGCCCGAAGCCCATGATCTTGCGCTTGGCGGCAAGGGCTTCCTCCAGCCAGGTCTCCGCCTTCTCCGGGTCGCCGATCTCTTCCAGCATGTGCATCACTGCCTCGTTCGCCCCACCGTGCAGGGGGCCCTTGAGAGCACCGATCGCGGCGGTGACGGCGCTGTGCAGGTCGGACAGGGTGGAGGTGACGACGCGGGCGGTGAAGGTAGAGGCGTTGAAGCTGTGTTCGGCGTACAGGATCAGGGAGATCTCGAAGCAGCGGACCACGGCGGGGTCGGGAACCCGTCCGAAGCACATGTGGAAGAAGTTCTCCGCGTACCCGAGCTCGCCGTCCGGCTGGATCGGTGCGAGGCCGTGTCGACGGCGGTGGTCGGCGGCGACGACGACCGGAAGCCGCGCCAGCAGGGTCAGGGACTTGGTGAGGTTGGCGCCCGGGCTGCCGTCGCCCTCGGTGAGGTCCTCGGCGCCGAGGAAGCTGACGGCCGTGCGCAGGACGTCCATGGGGTGGCAGGTCTGCGGGAGCCGGGCCAAGACCTCGGTGGTCGTGCGGTCCAGTGTCCGAAGGGCTCGCTCCCGTGCGGTGAACTCGCGCAGTCGTCCTGCCTCGGGGAGCTCGCCGTACCAGAGCAGATAGGCGACTTCCTCGAAGGAGCAGCGGGCGGCGAGGTCTTGGACGGGGTAGCCGCGATAGGTGAGGGAGTTGGTGTCGGCGACGACGGTGGAGATGGCGGTCGTATCGGCGACGACGCCTGCGAGGCCGCGGTGGATCTCGGGGGCGGTACTGGTCACGGGAAACCTCCGGGAGAACTGGCGGGGCCGTCGGCCGGCCGGGACGAATCGGTGGTGTCGGGGCCGGCGGGCCGCCTGGTGGGCGGAGTTCAGGCGTCGGGCGAGAGCGTGAAGTCGAAGACGGCGGCGTCGAAGGCCCCGTAACTCTCGTAGTCGAGGACCTCGTAGAGCCGCGACCGGGTCTGCATCCCCTCGACCAGGCCCGCCTGGGTTCCGTCGGAGGCGATCCGGCGCAGGACGTCCTCCACGGCGCCCATGGCGTACCGGAAGAGGGTGACGGGGTAGAGGACGATGTCGTAGCCGAGGTCCTCCAGGGCACCTGTTCCGAGCAGCGGGCCCTTGCCGAACTCGGTCATGTTGGCGAGCAGCGGTACGTCGAGGGCCTTGCGGAAGGCTTCGAACTCGGCCTCGTTCGCGAGGGCTTCGGGGAAGATCGCGTCGGCTCCCGCGTCCACGTACGCCCTGGCCCGCTCGATCGCCGCGTCCAGGCCCTCCACCGCGCAGGCGTCGGTGCGGGCCATGATCAGGAAGTCGGGGTCGCGACGTGCGTCGACCGCGGCCCGCAGCCGCCGGACCATGTCCGGGGCCGGTACGACGCTCTTGCCGTCGAGGTGGCCGCAGCGCTTGGGGTTGACCTGGTCCTCCAGGTGCAGGCCGGCCAGGCCCGCGTCCTCCATGAGCTGGACGGTGCGGGCGGCGTTCATCGGCTCGCCGAAACCGGTGTCGGCGTCGACCAGCACCGGCAGGTCGGTGACGCGGGTGGTCTGCGCAGCGCGGGCGGCGATCTCGGTGGAGGTGGTCAGCCCGATGTCCGGCAGCCCCAGGTCGGCGGCGAGGACCGCGCCCGAGAGGTAGGCGGCTTCGAAGCCGGCCCGCTGGATCAGCCGTGCGGAGTACGGGCTGATCGCCCCGGGCATGGGGAGGATGCGGTCCTCGGCGAGACGGGCGCGTAGGGCGCGGCGGCGCTCCGAGGGCGTGGTGCGGGTGTGGAGCATCAGAACAGGCCCTTCGGGAGGCCGGCGTCGAAGCGGGCGACGGCCGCGGTGTCGACTGCGGGGAAGAGGCCGCCGAGTTCGCCGGTGGAGAGTTCCCCCAGCCGTCCTGCGGTCCGGAGGAACCGGTCCTGCTCCTCCGCGGTGACGGTGTTGTCGGCGAGGGTGCGGAACTTGCGCTCGTAGGCGGTCCGGTCGAAGGGACGGGCCCCGGCCGGGTGGGCATCAGCCACGGCCAGCTCGTCCTCGATCACCGAGCCGTCCTCGAAGGTGAGGACGAGCCGGCCTCCGAAGGCCCGGCGCAGCGGGTCCGGGTCGTGGTAGCGCCGGGTCCAGGCGGGATCCTCGACCGTGATGATCTTCCGCCACAGCGCGACGGTCGAGGGGCGGGCGGCGCGTTCGGGGGCGTAGGAGCGCTCGTGGTGCCAGATCCCGTCCTCCAGGGCGACGGCGAGGATGTACGGAATGGAGTGGTCGAGGGTCTCCCGGCTGGCGGACGGGTCGTACTTCTGCGGATCGTTCGCCCCCGAGCCGATCACCTGGTGGGTGTGGTGGCTGGTGTGCAGGACCACCGACGTCACCTTGTCCAGCGGGCCGGTCTTCTCCCGCATGCGCCGGGCCAGGTCGATGACCGCCTGGGCCTGGTACTCGGCGGAGTGCTCCTTGGTGTAGGTGTCGAGGATGGCGCGGCGCGGTTCGCCCGGCTCGGGCAGGAGCACGGGGTAGTCGGAGTCCGGGCCGTTCAGCATGCGCGCGAGGAATCCGTCCTCGCCCTCGTAGACCGGGGAGGGGGAGCCCTCTCCGCGCATCGCCCGGTCCACCGCCTCGATGGCGGCCTTCCCGGCGAAGGCGGGTGCGAACGCCTTCCAGCTGGAGATCTCGCCCTTGCGGGACTGGCGGGTGGCGGTCGTGGTGTGCACGGCCTGCTGCACCGCTTGGCAGACGGTCTCCGTGTCCAGGTCCAGCACGGCCCCGAGCCCGCAGGCGGTGGCCGCGCTGAGGTGGGCGACGTGGTCGATGCGGTGCTCGTGCAGGCAGATGCCCTTCACCAGGGCCACGTGCACCTCGTACGCGGCGGTGATCCCGCGCAGGAGATCGGCTCCGCTGCGGCCGGTGTGCTGGGCGACGGCCAGCAGGGGCGGGATGTTGTCGCCGGGGTGGGAGTAGTCGGCGGCGAGGTAGGTGTCGTGGAAGTCCAGTTCCCGTACCGCAGTGCCGTTCGCCCAGGCCGCCCACTCCGGGGACACCCGCGCGTCGCTGCCGAACACCGAGGCGCCGCCCCTCGCGGGAGTGCCGTGCGCGGTGGCCTGGGCCCGGGCGACGGCGACGGGGCGGCGGGTGAGGGAGGCGGCCGCCACGGCGGCGTTGTCGATGACCCGGTTCACGGCCATGGCCGCGCTCTGCGGATCCTGCGGAGCGTCCGAGGTGGCCGTCAGGGCGAGTTTCCAGGCCAGCTGCTCCTGTCGGGGCAGCCGGTCGGAGCTGGGGTGGACGCGGACGCGGTGCTCGATCACGGGACTCCTCAGGGGGCCGGCGGGTGAGGCCGGTTCGCCCCACGAACAAGAGACTGCCCGCTGACAGGACCCGGCGCGACGGAGTGAAACTGCGGATCTTCTCCACACCCCACCTGCGAATCTGCGAATCCTTGCGAATCCTGCGGATGCTAGATTCGCGAAGGCGCGGCCGTCACCGCGCGGGTGGCCCGGACTACGAAGGGGTGCCGCTGTGCCGCAGGAACTGCCGAAGGTGTACGCCCAGGGGAAGCTGCGGCGCCTACGGCGCGAGCAGGGCATGAACCAGCTGGAGATGGCCCGCGCGCTGCACATCTCGGCGAGCTACGCCAACCAGCTCGAGCAGGGCCAGCGCCCCCTGACGGCTGGTGTGCTCCTGCGGATCGCCGACGTCTTCGGCGTGGACGCCGACTTCTTCTCCGACGCCGACGACGACCGTCTCGCCGTGGACCTGCGGGGCGCACTCGCCGACGAGGCGTGCGGCGCGGACCTGCCCGACACGGCGGAGATCGCCGAGGCGGCCCGGGCCCACCCGGGGATCGCGCGGGCCCTGGTCGCCTTGCACCGCCGCTACCGGGACACGGTCGAACGCGCTGCCGCCCTCGCTCCCGGCGGCGACGGGGCGGCCCTGTCGGCCGGGGATCCGCACGACGAGGTGCGGGACTTCTTCTACGCCCATCACAACCACTTCGAGCCCCTCGACGCCGCTGCGGAATCCCTGGCCGAGGAGCTCTCACTCCAGCCCGGGCGGGTCGCGGACGTCCTCCAGGACCGACTGCACCGGCGGCACGGCATCACCGTCGTCCGATCAGCCCCCACCCCTTCCGGCGACACCCGGCGCTTCTCGCGCGCGGACCGTCTGCTCTTCCTGTCCCCCTGGCTCACCGAGGGCCGGCGCGCCTTCCAGCTGGCCACCCAGCTCGCCCTCCTCGAGAACCAGGCCCTGCTCGACTCCCTCGCCGACCGGGCCCCCGAGCTCACGTCCACCGAGTCCGTGGGCCTGGCCCGGATCGGACTCGCGAACTACTTCGCGGGCGCACTGCTGATGCCGTACGCCGCATTCCACGAGGCCGCCGAACGCGTCGGCTACGACATCGAAATGCTCTCGGCCCGCTTCGGCGTCGGCTTCGAGACCGTCTGCCACCGGCTCAGCACCCTCCAGCGGGTCGGCAGGCGCGGCGTCCCGTTCTCGTTCCTGCGTGTCGACCGGGCCGGGAACATCTCCAAGCGCCAGTCCGCCACCGACTTCCATTTCTCCCGGCTCGGCGGCACCTGCCCGCTGTGGACCGTGTACGAGGCGTTCTCCGCACCCGGGCGGATCCTGCACCAGGTGGCCGAGATGCCCGACGGGAAGCGGTACTTCTGGATCGCCCGCACCGTCACCCGAGGCGGATTCGGCCACCAGGCACCCCGGGCCGAGTTCGCCGTCGCCCTCGGCTGCGAACTGCGCCACGCCCCGCGCCTGGTCTACTCGCGCGGCACTGCCCTCGACGACCCTGCCGGCGCCACCCCCATCGGTCTGGGCTGCCGGATGTGCGAGCGCCGCGACTGCGCGCAGCGCGCCCGTCCCACGATCGGCGGCCGCCTGGCGGTCGACCCGGACCGCAGCAGCCAGGTCCCCTATCCGGTCGACGACGGCAGTCGACGGGACTGAAGGGACCCCGAAGACGATCCCGAACACGGCCCACAGCACGAGCTGTACGGCGATGGACGCGACCCGGAAGTCCCACAGCAGGGCCGCGGGGAACTCGGGCTTGACGGCGTCGGTGTTGTCCGGGAGGACCAGGAAGGCCAGCCCGGTGGCGACGACGAAGCCGCCGCCCGCCGCCAGGGTGGCGTTCCAGTTGCCCAGGCGCGGCGCCAGGCGCCGGCCCAGGACGATCGCGCCGACGCCCAGCAGGATCATGGGGAAGGCCGGATCTGCCGCCCCCCGGACCCGGGCGCGATCAGCCGTGGGTGAAGTGCGGCGGGCGCTTGTCCACGAACGCCGACATGCCCTCCTTCTGGTCGGCCGTGGCGAACACCGCGTGGAACAGGCGGCGTTCGAAGCGGACGCCTTCGGTGAGGGTGGTCTCGAAGGCGCGGTTCACGGATTCCTTGGCCATCATGGCGACCGGCTTGGACATCTCGGCGACGGTCGTGGCCACGGCGAGGGCCTCGGCGAGCAGTTCGTCGGCCGGCACGATCCGGGAGACCAGCCCGGCACGTTCGGCCTCGGTGGCGTCCATGGTGCGCCCGGTCAGGCACAGCTCCATGGCCTTGGCCTTGCCGACGGCGCGGGTGAGGCGCTGGGAGCCGCCGATGCCGGGGATGACGCCCAGCTTGATCTCCGGCTGCCCGAACTTGGCCGTGTCGGCGGCGAGGAGGATGTCGCAGAGCATGGCCAGTTCGCAGCCGCCTCCGAGGGCGTAGCCGGCGACCGCGGCGAGGGTGGGGGTGCGCACCTGGCCCAGGCGGTCCCATGCGGTGAACCAGTCGGAGAGGTACATGTCCATGTAGCTCTGCGGGCGCATCTCCTTGATGTCGGCGCCGGCGGCGAAGGCCTTGGCGGAGCCGGTGAGGACGATACAGCCGACGTCCGGGTCCCGGTCCAGTTCCTCCGCGGCGGCCACGACCTCGGTCATGACCTGGAGGTTGAGGGCGTTGAGCGCCTCGGGCCGGTTGAGGGTGAGGATGGCCACGCGGCCCTTGCGTTCGAGCAGGATGGTCTCGTAGACGGTCATGCGGGAGTTCCGTTCTGAGGTCGCAGGGTGCGGACGATCGCGGAGAAGTCGAGGTCCGCGCCCTCGGCGGCGGCGAACGCCGCGTACATCTCGGCGGCCTTGAGGCCCAGCGGGGCGTCCACCCCGCCGGAGCGCAGGGCGTTCGCCGCGAGCCCGAGGTCCTTGGCCATCAGCGGGGCGGCGAAGCCCGGCCGGTAGTCGCGGTTGGCCGGGCTGGTCAGGACCGGGCCGGGTACCGGGCAGTTGACGGTCAGGGCCCAGCACTGACCGGAGGCGGTGGAGGCGACGTCGTAGAGGGCCTGGTGGTCAAGACCGAGGCTCTCGGCGAGGACGAACGCCTCGCTCACGCCGATCATCGAGATGGCGAGGATCATGTTGTTGCAGATCTTCGCGGCCTGCCCGGCACCTGCCTCGCCGCAGTGCACCGCCTTCTTGCCCATGGCGTCGAGCAGCGGCGCCGCGGCGGCGAACTCCTCGGCCCCGCCGCCCGCCATGAAGGTGAGCGTGGCGGCCTCGGCGCCCACCACCCCGCCCGACACGGGCGCGTCCAGCGCGCGGTGGCCGGCCGCCACGACGGCCTCGTGGGCGGCACGGGCGTCGGCCACGTCGATGGTGGAACAGTCGACGAACAGGGTCCCCGGCCGGGCCGCCGCCAGGAACCCCTGCTCACCGTAGAGGGCGAGGACATGGCGGCCCGCGGGAAGCATGGTGATGACCACGTCTGCTTCCGCGGCGGCCGCAGCAGCGGATGCAGCGGGCTCGACCCCGGCCGCCGCCGCGCCGGCCAGCAGGTCGGGGACGAGGTCGAAGCCGAGGACGCGGTGACCGGCCTTGACCAGGTTGGCGGCCATCGGTCCGCCCATGTGCCCGAGCCCGACGAATGCGACGGTGCTGCTCACCAGACGACCTCCTGCGACGAAATGGCCGCGACGAGCCGGAGCTCGTTCGCGTCGAGCGGGGCGAAGAACCGGTCCACGTCCGCAGCGGTGACGTCCTCCAGCGCGGCCGGTGACCAGTGCGGGGTGCGGTCCTTGTCGATGACCTGGGCCCGGATGCCCTCGACCAGGTCGGGTGAGGACAGCGCGGCACACGAGACCCGGTACTCCTGCTCCAGCACCCGCTCCAGCGGTCCGAGGTGCCGGGCGCGGCGGAGCGCGGCCAGGGTGACCTTGACGGCGGTGGGGGACTTGGACAGCAGGGTGTCGGCAGCGTCCTTCGCGGCGGGTACGCCCGACGCGAGCAGCCGTGCCACGATCTCCTCCGCCGTGTCGGCGGCGTAGCAGTGGTCGATCCACTCGCGTGGGGAGGCGAGAGCGCCCGGCGGCGGCTGTTCCACGTACCGCTCCAGAACGGAGTGCACGGAGGCGGTGGCCAGGTCCCGGGCGAGGGCCGGCAGCGCCGAGGCGGGGACGTAGTGGTCGGCGAGTCCGCACAGCAGTGCGTCGGTGGCGTCGACGGGCGCGCCGGTGAGCGCCAGGTGGGTGCCCAACTCCCCGGGGGCCAAGGCGAGGAGGTACGTGCCGCCGACGTCGGGGACGAAGCCGATGCCGGTTTCGGGCATGGCCACTTTCGACCGTTCGGTGACGATGCGGACGCTGCCGTGTGCGGAGACGCCGACCCCGCCGCCCATCACGATGCCGTCCATCAGGGCGACGTACGGCTTGGGGTAGCGGGCGATCAGCGCGTTGAGCCGGTACTCGTCGCGCCAGAAGTCCGCCGAGGCGGTGCCGCCGGTGCGGGCGTCCTCGTGGATCGCGCGGATGTCGCCGCCCGCGCACAGGCCCCGCTCCCCCGCGCCCTCGATGACGACCAGTTCGACCGCAGGGTCGACCGCCCAGGCCGAGAGGGCCTCCTCGACACGGAGCACCATGGGGTGGCTGAGGGCGTTCAGCGCCTTGGGGCGGTTGAGGGTGATGTACGCGGCGTGGCCATCGGTGCGCAGCAGGACGGGGTCCTCGCCGGTGGGGTTCTCGTTGGTCATCGCAGGGTCTCCGTCAGTCCGCGCGCGACGATGACGCGCATGACCTCGTTGGTGCCTTCCAGGATCTGGTGGACCCGCAGGTCGCGGACGATCTTCTCGATGCCGTACTCGCTGAGGTAGCCGTAGCCGCCGTGGAGTTGGAGGGCGGCGTCGGCGACCGCGTACCCGGTGTCGGTGGCGAAGCGCTTGGCCATCGCGCACAGGCGCGGGGCCAGCGGATCCCCGGTGTCGAGGGCTTCGGCGGCCTGCCGCACCAGCGCGCGGGCGGCGGCCAGCTCGGTGGCCATGTCGGCGAGACGGAACTGCAGGGCCTGGGCGTCCAGCAGCCTGGAGCCGAAGGCCTCGCGGTCGGCCAGGTAGGACAGCGAACGGTCCAGGGCGCTCTGCGCCCCGCCGAGCGAGCACGCGGCGATGCCGAGGCGGCCGCCGTTGAGGCCGTTCATGGCGATGCGGAAGCCCTCGCCCTCGGCGCCGAGCCGCCGGTCCGCAGGGACGCGGACGCCGTCGAGGATCACCTGGCGGGTGGGCTGGGCGTTCCAGCCCATCTTCCTTTCGTTGGGACCGAAGGAGACCCCCGGATCCGCACGCTCGACGACGAATGCGGAGATCCCTCCGGGTCCCGGTTCACCCGTCCGTGCCATGACCACGTAGAGGTCCGAAGCACCGGCGCCCGAGATGAACTGCTTCACCCCGGTGAGCACGTAGTGGTCGCCCTGCCGCTCCGCGCGGGTGCGCAAGGCCGCGGCGTCCGAGCCCGCGCCGGGTTCGGTCAGGCAGTAGCTGCCCAGGGTCGTGGCGGAACAGAGGCCCGGCAGCCAGCGCTCGCGCTGGGACCGGTCGCCGTAGCGGTCGATCATCCAGGCGACCATGTTGTGGATGGAGAGGTATCCGGCGATGGAGGGGCAGCCGGTGGCGAGGGTCTCGAAGACGAGGACGCCGTCGCCGCGGGACAGGCCCGAGCCGCCGTGGTCCTCACGGACGTAGACACCGGCGAGGCCGAGGGCGGCGGCCCTGCGGATGACGTCGACGGGAAAGTGCTTGTCCTGGTCCCAGGCCACGGCGTGCGGGGCGAGCTGCTCCTGGGCGAAGTCGAGGGTGACTTCGGCGAGGGCGAGCTGGTCCTCGGTGAGGGTGGTGGTCACGGCGATCACCCCATCGTCGGGATGGTGAAGCTCGCGCCCTCCTTGACCCCGGAGGGCCAGCGCGAGGTGACGGTCTTGGTGCGGGTGTAGAAGCGGATGGAGTCGGGGCCGTGCTGGTTGAGGTCGCCGAATCCGGACTTCTTCCAGCCGCCGAAGGTGTGGTAGGCGACGGGCACCGGGATGGGCACGTTGACGCCGACCATGCCGGTGTTGACGCGCCGGGTGAATTCGCGGGCGGTGTCCCCGTCGCGGGTGAAGATGGCCACGCCGTTGCCGTACGGGTGCTCGCTCGGGAGGCGGAGCGCCTCTTCGAAGTCGGCGGCCCGTACGACGGTCAGCACCGGCCCGAAGATCTCCTCGCGGTAGACGCGCATCTGCGGGGAGACCCGGTCGAAGAGGGTGGCGCCGGCGAAGTAGCCGTTCTCATGGCCGGGAAGCGTGAAGGGGCGGCCGTCGACGACGAGTTCGGCCCCCTCGTTGACGCCGATGTCCACGTAGCGGTTCACCCGGTCCAGGGCGTCGCGGCTGACCAGGGGGCCGAAGTCGGCATCGGGGTCGTCCGAGCGCCCGATCCGCAACGTGCCGATGCGCTCCTTCAGGGCGGCGACCAGTCGGTCCGCGGTCTCCTCACCCACGGGTACGGCGACGGAGATGGCCATGCAGCGTTCGCCGGCAGAGCCGTAGCCGGCGCCGATCAGGGCGTCGACGGCCTGGTCGAGGTCGGCGTCGGGCATCACGATCATGTGGTTCTTGGCGCCGCCGAAGCACTGGGCGCGCTTGCCGTGCGCGGCAGCGGTGGCGTAGATGTGCGCGGCGATCGGGGTGGAGCCGACGAACCCGAGGGCCTGGACGCGCGGATCCTCCAGGAGGGTGTCGACGGCCTCCTTGCCGCCGTTGACCACGTTCAGTACGCCCGGCGGCAGACCGGCCTCCAGGAACAGCTCCGCGAGCCGCAGCGGGACGGACGGATCGCGCTCGGACGGCTTTAGGATGAACGCGTTGCCGCAGGCGAGAGCGGGTGCGGCCTGCCAGAGCGGGATCATCGCGGGGAAGTTGAACGGGGTGATGCCCGCGACCACGCCCAGCGGCGAGCGAAGCGAGTGCACGTCGATGCCGGTGCCCGCGTTGTCGGTGAACTCGCCCTTGAGGAGGTGCGGGATCCCCGCGGCGAACTCGACTACTTCCAAGCCGCGTTGCAGGTCGCCGTGGGCGTCGGCGACCGTCTTGCCGTGCTCGGCCGACAACATCCGGGCCAGGTTCTCCCGCTCGCCCTCGACGAGCTGGAGGAAACGCAGCAGGACGCGGGCGCGGCGCTGCGGGTTCCACTGGCCCCAATCGGCCTGTGCCTCCTCGGCGTTGGCGATGGCGGCTTCGGTATCGGCCCGCCCGGCCAGCGGTACGCGGGCCTGGACGGTGCCGGTGTTCGGGTCGTACACGTCGGCGAAGAGACCGGAGGTGCCGGTGGTGTGCTTTCCGCCGATGAAATGGGTGAGTTCACGGACCATGGGTGCCTGCTCTCGTCAGGTTGGATCCGGGGATGGCACGGCAGACCGGCGGACGGCACCCGGATGGGGGTGCGCCGCCGCGGAAGGCCGTGAGAACTACGAGCGCAGGGAAGTGGTGTGGGTGCGCTCCGCCGGATCACCAGGGTCGTGGGTACAAACCGGTGCCATGCGTGTCTGCTCCATCCTCGTGGACAACACGGAACATCCGCGGCCGGTATCCTGACTCCCGGATCCCCGCGTGCCGCCCGCCTTCCCGACAGCCCTCGTCAGTGGCGTGTGGATGGCAGCACACTCCCCGGTCACAGTGGCGGGACCGTGCCGGTTTCGCACCGGCTTCCCTGCACCGCGGACCTTGTTCCACGAACATATAGTTGGACGTCCTAGTAAGTCCAGACCCGCCACTCGAGTGCGCCTACAGTCGGAGCATGCGCATCGTCTCCCTGCTCCCGGCGGCCACGGACATCGTGGCGGATCTCGGACTCGTCGCCGACCTGGTCGGACGCACCCACGAATGCGACTGGCCGCCCGCCGCGGTGGCCTCCGTACCGGTCGTCACCCGCGCCGAATTCGACGCGGACGCACTCAGCAGCCGGGAGATCTCCGAGGCCGTCGGCGGGTCTGCCCACTCCGGCTCCTCGCTCTACACCCTGGACACCGAAGCCCTCGCCGAGCTCGCACCGGAAGTCCTGCTCACCCAGGACCTCTGCCAGGTCTGCGCCGTCTCCTACGAGAGCGTCACCCGGGCGGTGCGCGTCATGGAAGCCGGACCCCGGGTCCTGAGCCTGGAGCCGAAGACCCTCGACGACGTGCTGGACTGCCTGGTCACCGTGGGTGACCTGCTGGGGGTACGTGAGCGGGCCCTGCGCCGCCGCGCCGAGCTGCAGGGCCGGCTCGCCGAGGTGCGGCGCCGTACGGAGGGCCGGCCGCGGCCCCGGGTGGTGGCCGTCGAGTGGCTCGACCCGCTGTGGCCCGCCGGCCACTGGGTACCGGAACAGATCGCCGCGGCGGGCGGCGAGCCGCTGCTCGCCGAGCCTGGCGAGCACACCGAACCGATGACGTGGGAGGCGGTGCGCGAGGCGCACCCGGACGTGGTCCTCGTCCTGCCGTGCGGCTTCCCGCCCGAGCGGACCCTGACGGAGCTCGGCCTCCTCACGTCGCTGCCCGGCTGGGACGAACTGCCCGCAGTGCGGGCAGGGGAGGTGTGGGTGCTGGACGGCCCCGCGTACTTCAACCGGCCGGGCCCCCGCGTGGTCCGCGGAGCCGAGGTGCTCGCCCACGTGCTCCACGGAGTGCTGGTGGGGGACCCGGTGACCGAGGCGGAGGCGCACCGGCTGGGCTGAGCCGGGTGTTCACCCCCGGTCGCGGGCGACCGGGTAGGGGATGAAGGTGCTGCTGTTCTCGTCGACCGCGAGCGGGCGGCCCAGCGGCGGAACGGCGCGTTGGGGGCAGTCGAGGCGCTCGCAGAGACGGCAGCCCATGCCGATGGGGGTGGCCGCCTCGGCGTTGTCGAGGTCGAGGCCGTCGGAGTAGACGAGCCGGGGCGCGTGGCGGATCTCGCAGCCGAGGCCGATGGCGAAGGTCTTGCCGGGCTCGCCCCAGCCGCCGCGGTGCCGGGTGACCGCGCGGGCGGTCCACAGGTACCGCTGGCCGTCGGGCATGGCGGCGACCTGGACGTGGATGCGGCCGGGCGCGGCGAAGGCCTCGTACACGTTCCACAGCGGACAGGTGCCGCCGGCGCGGGAGAAGTGGAATCCGGTGGCGGACTGCCGCTTCGACATGTTCCCGGCCCGGTCGACCCGGACGAAGGAGAAGGGCACCCCGCGCAGCCTGGGGCGTTGCAGCGTGCTCAGGCGATGGCAGACGGTCTCGTAGCCGATGCCGAAGTGGTCGGTGAGCCGCTCGATGTCGTACCGGAACTCCTCGGCGGCCGAGTGGAAGGCGCCGTACGGCAGGATCAGCGCGGCCGCGAAGTAGTTCGCGATGCCGATCCGGGCCAGACCGTGTGCGGGGGCGCCCTGAGGGAAGTCCTCGGCGGCCAGCCGGTCCAGCTCCGCCCCGTACTCCAGCAGGGCGAGCTGGGTGGCCATCCGGAACGCCTGCTGGCCCGGCCGCAACCGGCCGGACAGGTGCAGGACCCGCGCGCCCGCGTCGAAGTGGTGGAGGCGGTCGGAGTCGGCGGCGAGGCGGAGTCCGTGGTGCTCGGTGAGACGGCGCGACAGCACCCGGACGACCTCCCCGGGGCGGATGCCGATCTCCCGGGCGAGGGCCTCGGCGGCGAGGTCGGTGTCGTGGAGGTAGTTCTGGCGGCGGTAGAAGAACTCCCGGATCTCCTCGTGTGGCGAGCGCGGCGCCGCCGGGCCGCCGTCCCGTCCGTCCGCGGTGTCCGCGAGCCGCTCGGCCAGGAGTTGGCTGCGCCGTCCCAGGTCCAGCAGGACAGCGGCCACGGCCGGCATCCGGGTGGCCAGTTCGGCCAGGTCGGAGGGGGAGACCCGGGCCTCGGCGACCTCGCTCGCCAGGGCCTCGCGCAGGTCGGCGACGAGCCGGCTGGTGTCCCGTTCGGAGAAGAAGCCCGGGTCGACGCCGAACGCCTCGGTCAGCCGCAGCAGGACCGGCACCGTGAGGGGCCGGGAGTCGTGCTCCATCTGGTTCAGGTAGCTCGGCGAGATGCCCAGGACCCGGGCCAACTCGGCCTGGCTCATCCGGCGCTCCTCGCGCAGCCTCCGCAGGCGCGCCCCCGCGTACGTCTTGCTCACCTGGACTCCTCCGGCCTCGACCGGCTTCAGGTTACGCATGATCCTGCCGTTTCCAACCTTCGCAACCTTGGCAAAAAGGCCGCAGAAGATTCGCAGAAGTTGGCATACGTACCGCATTGATGGCACTGCGTGCCGCTGTCAGAGTCTGTCCTGCGGCCGCCGGACCCCGGCAGTCGAGAAGGACACTCCAGGCACGACTCATGCCCTGACGTCGGCGATCCCGGCAGTCCACACTCGGCTGACCTGCAACATTGCTCAGTTCAACCCAGGACCCGGCGGCCGCCACCCCTATACGCGGCACAGAGTGCCATCGGCTCGCCGTGATGAACGAGCGCGTTGGCAGACCAAGCGATTCATGGAGACGGTGACGGTCATGGCAGACACGAACACGACGGCGGCCGCCGAGCAGCTCAAGCAGAAGTGGGCCACGGACCCGCGGTGGGCGGGCATCGAGCGGACCTACTCCGCCGAGGACGTGGTGCGGCTCTCGGGCAGCGTCCGCGAGGAGCACACCCTGGCCCGGCGCGGCGCCGAGCGGCTGTGGCGACAGCTCCACGAGCAGGACTACATCCACGCCCTCGGCGCCCTCACCGGCGGTCAGGCGGTCCAGCAGGTGCGGGCCGGCCTCCAGGCGATCTACCTCTCCGGCTGGCAGGTGGCCGCCGACGCCAACCAGGCCGGACACACCTACCCCGACCAGAGCCTCTACCCGGTCAACTCGGTCCCGCAGGTGGTCCGTCGGATCAACAACGCGCTGCTGCGCGCCGACCAGATCGCCACCGCCGAGGGCGGCACCGACACGACGGACTGGCTCGCGCCGATCGTCGCGGACGCGGAGGCCGGCTTCGGCGGCCCGCTGAACGCCTTCGAGCTCACCAAGGCGATGATCGCGGCGGGCGCCGCCGGCATCCACTACGAGGACCAGCTGGCCTCCGAGAAGAAGTGCGGCCACCTCGGCGGCAAGGTCCTCGTCCCGACCTCCCAGCACGTCCGCACCCTCAACGCGGCCCGCCTGGCCGCCGACATCGCCGACACCCCGACCCTGATCATCGCCCGTACGGACGCCCTCGCCGCGACCCTGCTGACCAGCGACGTGGACGAGCGCGACGCGGAGTTCTGCACGGGCGAGCGCACCGCCGAGGGCTTCTACCACGTTCGCAACGGCATGGCCCCGGTCATCGCCCGCGGCCTCGCCTACGCCCCGTACGCCGATCTCATCTGGGTCGAGACCGGCACCCCGGACCTGGAGCAGGCGCGGCAGTTCGCCGAGGCGATCCACGCGCAGTTCCCGGACCAGATGCTGGCGTACAACTGCTCGCCCTCCTTCAACTGGAAGGCCGCGCTGGACGACGACCAGATCGCCAAGTTCCAGCGGGAGCTGGGCGCGATGGGCTACCGCTTCCAGTTCATCACCCTCGCCGGCTTCCACTCCCTCAACCACGGCATGTTCGACCTCGCCCGCGGCTACGCCGAACACGGCATGACCGCCTACGTCGACCTCCAGGAACGCGAGTTCGCCGCCCAGCAGCACGGCTTCACCGCCGTCAAGCACCAGCGCGAGGTCGGCACCGGCTACTTCGACCTCGTCTCCACCGCCGTCAACCCGGCCTCCTCCACCACCGCTCTCGCCGGCTCCACCGAGGAAGAGCAGTTCCACTAGGAACCGTCTTCCCTCCCATCCGGCCACGCCCAGCCGGCGGCCGTCGTCGCCCGAAGGCGCCCGAGGCATCTCCCTCGGGCGCCGGCCGCCCACCCCCGAGGAGCAGAACCGCATGTCATCCACGTCCCTGACCGCCGGTGTCCGAGTCCTCGGCACACCGGGTGAGCGCCACGACGAGATCCTCACCCCGGCGGCGCTCGGCTTCATCGCCCGCCTCGACGCGGCCTTCGCGGGGCGTCGTCTGGAGATCCTCAAGGAGCGCCGCCGCCGGACCGGCAACCTCGCCTCGGGGACGCCCCTGGACTTCTCCCGCGCCACCTCAGCGGTCCGCGCCGACCTCGACTGGCGGGTCGCGCCACCCGCGCCCGGACTGACCGACCGCCGGGTGGAGATCACCGGGCCGCCGGACCGCCGGATGGCCGTCAACGCGCTCAACTCCGGGGCCAAGGTCTGGATGGCCGACTTCGAGGACGCCACCGCCCCCACGTGGAGCAACGTCATCGGGGGTCAGCTGACCCTCCTCGACGCCATCGACCGGCGCATCGACTTCACCACGCCCGAGGGCAAGGAGTACCGCCTCGGTACGGACCTCGCCACGATCATGGTCCGCCCGCGCGGCTGGCACCTCCTCGAAGAACACCTGGAGATCGACGGCCGGCCCGTCCCCGCCTCCCTGGTCGACTTCGGCCTCTACTTCTTCCACTGTGCGCAGCGGCAGATCGATGCCGGCCACGGCCCGTACTTCTACCTCCCCAAGCTGGAGAACCGGTACGAGGCCCGCCTGTGGAACGACATCTTCGTGCTGGCCCAGGACCTCCTGGGAATCCCCCGTGGCACGGTCCGCGCCACCGTCCTGATCGAGACGATCACTGCCGCGTTCGAGATGGAGGAAATCCTCTACGAACTGCGCGAGCACAGCGCCGGGTTGAACGCAGGCCGCTGGGACTACCTGTTCAGCCTCATCAAGACCTTCGGCCACCGTACCGACTTCCAGCTCCCGGACCGGGCTGCCGTCACCATGACCGCTCCGTTCATGCGCGCCTACACCGAACTCCTCGTCCGCACCTGCCACAAGCGCGGCGCCCACGCCATCGGCGGTATGGCCGCCCATGTCCCCAGCAAGGACCCGGCCGCGAACGAAGCGGCACTCGCGAAGGTCCGCCTCGACAAGGAGCGCGAGGCCGAGGACGGCTTCGACGGCTCCTGGGTCGCCCACCCCGGGCTCGTCCCGGTCTGCCGCGAGGTCTTCGACGGCGTTCTCGGGAACCGGCCGCACCAGCTGGAGCGCACACGCCAGGACGTCGAGACCACGGCTGCCGACTTGCTCTCGGTACGCCGGATCGCCGCACCCCCCACCCTCGACGGCGTCCGCTCGAACGTCGCCGTGGCCCTGCGCTACTTCGACGCATGGCTGCGCGGCCACGGCGCCGTCGCCCTGTACGGTCTCATGGAGGACGCGGCCACCGCCGAGATCGCCCGCGTCCAGATCTGGCAGTGGCTCCGCCACGACCGGGTGGAACGCGCCGCCGTCGTCGACCTCCTCGACGCCGAATGCGCCGCCCTGGAGGCGGAGGATCCGCAGGCCCTGGTCGTCGAGGCACGCGAGGTCTTCGTGGACGGCGCTCTCTCGGGGCGGCTCCCGGCCTTCTTCACCCCGGATGCGTATTCCCGCCACCTCGTTCGTCGCGCTCCTGCGCAGGTGACAGCGTGAACGCCCCGATTCAGCCTCACGACACGCACGGCATCCAGCGGGTCGGAGTCGTCGGCGGAGGCCAGATGGGCGCCGGCATCGCCGAGGTCTGCGCCCGGGCCGGACTCGACACCGTCGTCGCCGAGGCCGACGCGGCCGCCGCCCTGGCAGCCCGCGAGCGGATCGCCGTTTCCCTCGAACGCGCCGTCCAGCGCGGGAAACTCGACCGGATATCGGCAGAGGACGCCCTCGCTCGGCTCCTGTTCACGGGTGATCTGGAGGACCTCGCCGACCGCCAGCTGGTCATCGAGGCGGTCACCGAGAACGCCGACGCCAAGACCGAGATCTTCACCGCCCTGGACAAGATCGTGGAGGACCCGGAGGCGATCCTCGCCACCAACACCTCCGCCATCCCCGTCATGCGGCTCGGCATGGCCACCCGCCGCGCCGACCACGTACTCGGCCTGCACTTCTTCAACCCCGTACCCGTCCTCCCGCTGGTCGAGATCGTGTCCTCCCTGCACACCGCGGCACATGTGGCCGACACCGTCGAGACCTTCGTCCGCGACACCCTCGGCAAGACCGCCGTCCGCTCCCAGGACCGGGCCGGCTTCGTCGTCAACGCCCTGCTGATTCCCTACCTCCTCTCGGCCGTCCGCATGGCCGAGTCCGGGTTCGCGACCGCGAGGGACGTGGACGCGGGCATGGAGCTGGGCTGCGCCCATCCCATGGGCCCGCTCAGGCTCGCCGACCTCATCGGCCTGGACACGGTCGCCGCGATCGCCGAATCGCTCTACGACGAGTTCAAGGAACCCTTGTACGCCCCGCCCCCGCTGCTCCAGCGGATGGTTCAGGCGGGGCTGCTCGGCCGCAAGACCGGCCGCGGGTTCCACACGTACGACCGGGACTGAGAAGTCCCGGTTCGCCGCCCGGGTTCTGAGGGTGCCCGGCAGCTGAGGAGCGACGGGGCGTGGCGAGTGGTGTCGTCACGCCCCGTCCCGCTGCCCTTCTTCAAGGGTTTCCTTCCGGCCCCCGCCCGGCACGCCGTACGATGCGTTCTGCTCCGGCCCACGCGGCGGGGGCTCACAACCGAATGCACGCACAACTGGGGGAAGCCGGTGGGATTCCGGCGCTGACCTGCAACCGTGAACGGGGCTGACCGCACCGTGAGTCGGAGTACCCGGGGTGCGATGCGTACTGCTTCTCACTGTCATGGTCTGCAGCGCGAAGCCCCCAGCCCCGGCCGGCACCTCTTGCCCGCTTCCCCCAGGGAGGCGGGCAAGGGTCGGCGCGTGGGTCGGAGGGATCGCGGGCTCGGACCGTCGTCCCTCTCAGGAAGAAGGCACTCCATGCGCCGAATACCCGCCCGCCGCTCCGTGATCACCACCGTCGCGCTCGGCCTCGCGCTCGCCACCGCTCCGGCCGTGGCCGAGGCTGCCCCCAAGCCGAACACGAACGCGGCCGTCAAGGTCGACCTCACCGTCCAGGGCCCCAACGGACTGCTGTTCAAGGGCAAGATCAAGACCAAGGGGCACGACGTCTCCACGGCGACCGGAGGCACCCACAAGTGCGACGGCACCAACGGCGGTGCCAACCCGTCCAAGGTTCCCACTCCGACCGCGGCGCTCGACGATGCTGCCCGCCTGAACTACTTCGGCTGGGACGGTACTTGGTACGCGTCCTTCGACGACTACTCCGTCGACACCATCAAGAACGTCAGCGGAGGCGGCTCCGCCTACTGGAGCATCTCCGTCAACGGCACTCCCACCCCCGTCGGTGGCTGCCAGTTCAAGCTCAACGCGGGCGACCAGGTCGCCTTCACCTGGACGTCGTTCTAGTCCACCCCGACGGAAGCGCGGTGGGCATCCACGCTGTATGCGCTCCCCCGGACCTCCTAACGGCTGCGCTGACGGCCGCCAGAAGCACGGGAGGGTGCTTCCGCCTGCCTTCCGATCACTCGGTGGGCCTGCTCTACTGCGGCTTCCAAGCCGCTGAGCAGGCCCTTGGCCGTCTGGGGAACGGTCGTGGGAGCGTCCGTCGGAACCTTGCAACCCCCACCGCCACCGGATGGTCAGGCGCCCCACCGCAGTGCGATGGTGTCGCCCACGTTGATGACCTTCTCGCGGAGCGCCCCGGCGAAGGAGGAGCCGTCGACGCTGACCTTCCAGGTGTTCGAGCCGCTGTTGGCCTTGCCGTTGACACTGGTGATGGTTCCCGTGCCGGAGGACGGGGTCACGGCCGTGACGCAGCCCGAGGGCGTGGCCGCGCTGGTCGCGGCGGCCAGGACGTCGCCGAGGGTGGTGGTCGTACCCGTCGGCGTGAAGGCCACCGAGCAGACCTTCAGGTTTCCGGCGCCGTCGTCGACCGTCAGTGCCAGCTTCGTCGCGGTCCCGGAGGTGAAGGTCGACTGGGCGACCCACTGCGGGGCGCCCGGGGTGACCGGGACCGGCGGGGCGGTGGTGAAACCGCCGCCCGCGACCGCGCGCAGCGCGTCGATCGAAGAGTAGGCCGAGGGGGTGGTGTCGGAGGGCTTGTACTTGAAGCCGCCGGCCGGGTTGTACTGGTTGGCGATCAGGAAGTCGATCGGGGTCTTGCCGCTGCCGGTGAGGAAGTCGCCGGTCTGCGGGTTGAATCCGCAGGCGTTCAGACCCGCGACGCCCCAGCCGTTGGAGCTGGTGTTGACCCCGTACAGGGAGTTGAACGCACCGGTGCCCGGGACGAGGGTGCTCTTGAGGAAGTTCTTCGCCTGGACGACGTCGGTGTCGGTGTTCGGGACCCCGGAGACGCACAGCGCGGCCATGGCGGCGCCCGTCATGTCGACGTCGCTCGCGGAGTTCAGGACGGTGGGGTTGCCCTCGGCCTTGTTGAAGGTCCAGCCGCCGTCCACGTGCTGGTTGGCGCGGATGCGGGTGACCATGGAGTCGGTCAGCGCCTGCGGGACGCGCTGCGCGCCGCCCTGCGTCTTGGCGCCGCCCAGCGAAAGGGCCGCGAAGACCGTGCCGTTGAAGTTCCCCGACGGACCGAAGTAGCCCGCCTCGGCCGTCTGCCAGTAGGAGTAGACGTTCGCGATGAGGTTGCGGGAGGCCGAGACGCGGGCCGGGTCGATGCCCGCGGCGTAGGCGTTCAGCGTGCCGCGTTCGTAGTCGGTGACGACCGGGGAGGCCTGCGGCCAGCCCGCCGTCGACAGCAGGTTGCGGTAGACGGTCCGCGCGTTCTTCGTCGTGTCGCCGCCCGGGTAGACGTCGACGACGGCCGTGCCGGCGGCGGCGAAAGCGGTGAACGCCCACTCGTTCGACAGGCCGGCGCCGGCATACGAACCGTCCGCTGCCTGAAGGGACTTGAGATATGCCACACCATTGGTCCTGGACGTGGCGATCTGCGCGGGCGACGACGTGGCGAAGGCCGGCAGCGCGGTGAGAACGAGGGCGCCGAGCGCGGCGGGCACCGCGAGCGCAGAACGGCGGGAGGTACGGGGACGGGACATGGCCTGCTCCTGGAATGAGGGACGCCGACCTGACCGATGCTCCTGCGAGCGGGCAGCCCGGAGCACGGTGGCCGCCGTCCGAACGCGTGGTACGGCTGGTGAATTGCCTCGCCGCACGGGCATTCGGGCTCGTGAACGGCCCCCTGCCGTCCCACACCGCTGCGCGTCAGCCCCGGATTCACACCGGGTTCCCCCATGTGGCAGCCCAGGACGCTACCCGAGCGATCACAGGTCCGCCAGCGACGAATGCGGCGGGCGGTCGCGCGGACCGGGGCCGGTGACGCGTGAGACGCAGACCACCTTGACGCTGTCTTTATCAGCGTGGTCCACTCCGACTGATAAGCACTCAGTTCCAGGGGAAGCCGGTCGAAATCCGGCGCTGACCCGCAACCGTAGGCCCGGCACCGTCCGGGCGAGTCGGAATGCCTGGAGCCAGGTTTTTGCAGCGAGAAACGCCGTCGCGGACTACGGCGTGGTTCGAACGGCTTCCCCATGGCGTCATGCCTTCGGAAGACCTTTTGCCACGCACAGGTCCGCCCGGCCGACACGAGGGGCCGTGGTGGGGACCGCAGAGCGATCACAGCAACGCATGCGCAGCAAGGGACTGCTGTCGCTCATGTCGGCGGCGCTCCTGACCTTCGCCGCGAGCGTGGCTTTCGTGGGCGGGACGGCTCCCGCCTCGGCCGATCCGATCGAGCAGTGCACCGCCACCACGGGCGCCATCGTCGCGGTCGACTTCGGTCCCTTCGGCGGCAAGGTCGAGCGTGGCTGTGACACCACGCCCACCACCGGGTACGAGCTGCTGCACACCGGCGGCTTCACCACCGTGGGCACCGTCCACGACGGCGACGGGTTCATCTGCCGCATCGGCAAGGGCACCGGGACCCAATACCCCACGCCGGACAAGGAGGACTGCGTCCTCACCCCCCAGGCCACCGCCTACTGGTCGTACTGGATCGCCTCCCCCGGTGAGAAGAACTGGACCTACAGCCCCCTCGGCGCGATGGCGCGCACGCCGAAGCCCGGCGACGTGGACGCCTGGGTGTTCGGCGGCACGGACGTCGGCGGCACCTCCGGCAAGCCCTCGTTCTCCCCCGACGAGGTGCGGGCCGGAGGCGGGACCACCCCCGATCCGACCGTTCCCACGGCTCCGCCCACCGTGCCCGCAGGGAAGGTCGACGCGCCCGCCGCGATCCGCTGGATCACCGGAAAGCTGACGGACGGGGAACGCGTCGTCGACGACGGTGCCACCACCGCGAACCACTTCCTCACCACCGAGGCGGTCTTCGCCCTGGTGTCCGCCGACCCGAAGAGCCCGGCGGCGAAGAAGGCGGCCGACTTCCTGGCCGCTCCCGCTCAGACGGACGCGTACGCCTACCCGGCCGGCAAGGACGGCATCCCCGACGCCACCGCCGCCGCGCGCCTCGCACTGGTCGCCGAAGCCACCGGCAAGGACCCCCGCGCCTTCGGCGGACACGACCTGCTCGGGGATCTCGTGAAGTACGTCTGCCCCCGGAACGCCGGCGACGGCGCCCCGGTCGACGGCTGCCTCACCAAGGGCGACTTCCGCACCACCGGCCAGTCCGACGCCCAGGCCATGGCCGTCATCGCCCTGCTGAACGGCGGCGTCACCCCGCCCGCCGACGCCGTGAACCGGCTGACCGGCCTGCAGTGCGAGGACGGCGGATTCACCGGCATCCTCATCCGCACCGGCGGCAGGTGCGACAGCGACGCCAACTCCACCGGTCTGATCACCCTGGCCCTCAGGCGGGCCGGCGGCCACGACGCCGCTGTCCAGAAGGCCCGCGGCTACCTCAAGAAGTCCCAGCTGGCGACCGGTGCCTGGCCCTCCGCCTCCTACATGACAACCGGCAGTCCCGCCTCCACCGCCTGGGCCGCCCAGGCCCTTCGTGCACTCGGCGACGACGCCTTCGCCGACGCCGGCCTCTCCTGGCTCTCGCGCCACCAGTTCCCCGCGGGCGGCTTCGGCTTCGAAGAGGACGACACGGAATCGCGGCTCTTCGCCACGGCGCCCGTTGCCGTCGCCGCTGCCAAGAGCGACCTCGTCGCCCTCACCACCAAGAAGAGCGACCCCCCGACCACGCCCCCGGCCGGTGACGGCCCGGACCTGAAGAAGGCCGTGGCCTACCTCACCGCTCCCAAGCAGCTGATCCAGGGCCGCTACTACGAGAGCAGCCCCGGCTTCGCCGACTACGGAATGACCATCGACGGCGCCTACGCGCTGGCGGCCACGGGCGGCAACGACGCCACCCTGCGCGACATCGTCGACTTCCTCGACAAGGGCGGCAAAGACGGCAAGGGCCGCACCATCGACGCCTACACCCTGATCGGCACCAAGTACGCCGGCGGCGGCTCCATCGGCAAGACCGCCCTGCTCGCGGAGGCGGTCGGCCGCGACCCGCGCGCCTTCGGCGGCCACGACCTGATCGCGGCCCTCGCCCAGGGCACCTGCACCACGAAGACCGACACCCCCCGGCAGTGCGCGGCCAAGGGCAACTACACGTACGCCACCTCGGTCTTCTCCCAGTCCCTCGGTGTCATCGCCCAGCTCCGCGCCGGCGAGAAGACTGCGGCGTCCGAACCGATCGCCTACCTCAAGAGCCTGCAGGAGGCATCCGGCGCCTGGCCCAGCCTGATCGGTGAGAAGAGCGCTGCCGAGGTCGACTCCACGGCGATGGCCGCCATGGCCGTCGATCTGCTCCCCGACGCCGAATCCCAGGCCTCCGTCACCAAGGCGATCGCCTGGCTGGTGACGCAGCAGCTGGAGGACGGCGGTTTCCCCGGCGCCTCCGGGAACTCCGTCAACTCCGCCGCCCTCGCGATCCAGGGCATGTCCCTGGAGGGCGCGAAGTACGCGGACAACATCGCGAAGGCGCGCAAGTTCCTGGCCACCCAGCAGAACGCCGATGGCGGCTTCAACGTCGTCAAGGGCGGTCAGCCCGGTTCCGACGTCCGCGCCTCGACGCAGGCCGTCGGGGGTACCACCGGCATCTCCTTCGCCGTCCTCAAGCGCGACCTGACGGGTACCACCCCCAACCCCATTCCCACCCCCACGGGCGGAACCAACGGCGGGTCCGCAGGCACCTCCGCCGGCGGCGGCGGCACCCCCGTCATCGTGACCCCGGGCGAGAACGGCGGCGGCACGGCCGCAGGCACCGGCGGCTCCGGGTCCGGCGGTGGCCCGCTGGCCTCCACGGGCGCCCAGGTCGGCACGCTCGCCGCCGCGGCCCTGATCCTGGTCCTCGGCGGCTGGGGCGTCACCCGCGCCGCGAAGCGCCGCCGCGCGACCCCGAGGAGCGAGGGATGAGCCGCAGCCGGTTCATGCGGGCCCTGGCCCGGACGGCCGCCGCGCTGGGAATGACGGTGGCGGCGTTCGCCGCCACCGCGGCCCCGGCCGGCGCCGCCCCACAGGCGATGGGCCAGTGCACCACGTCGTCGGGCGTCGTACTCGCCGTGGACTTCAGCCACTGGGGCGGCCCGGTCTACCGCTCCTGCGGGACCACCCCCACCACCGGCTACGAGCTGCTCAACCAGGGCGGCTGGGCCACCACCGGCACCGGCCATGATGGCCCCGCCTTCATCTGCCGGATCGGCTACAGCGGCCACCAGGGCGGCAGGCAGTACCCGACCCCGCAGCAGGACGACTGCGTCCTGACCCCGCCGGCCTCCGCCTACTGGTCGTACTGGCACGCGAACCCCGGTCAGAACACCTGGGAGTACAGCCAGCTCGGCGCCATGCTCTACAAGCCCAAGCCCGGCAGCGTCGACCTGTGGATCTTCGGCGGAACCAACATCGAGGGCACCGAGGGCAAGCCCACCGTCACCCCCGACCAGCTCCGCGCCCACAACACCAAGCCCACCGGCGCCCCGGCCCCCCAGGACACCCGCACCGCCGAACCGCTCCCGCCGAACGTCAACACCGGCCCCAGGCCCGAGAACCCGCCTCCGGCCGCGCCGGCGACGACACCGCCGCCGAGCGCCACGGCCCCGGAGAGCCCCTCTCCCTCGGCGAGCCCCTCCGAGAGCATCACCCCGACCCCGTCGGCCAGTGCCCCAGCGGCAGCGGCAGCGGCACCAGCCCCCGGCCCCCAAGTCGTGGAGGCGGCTCCCGCGGCCGACGCTGAGCACGATGCGGGCTCGTACCTGCCCGCCGTCGCCACCGGAGCACTGGTGTTGCTGATAGGGGCAGCCGCCGTGTTCGCGGCCAGGCGTCGCCGTCGTACGGAGTAGCCGCGTGACACGTACCCTCCCCGCCGCATCGGTGAAGCCGCCCGCGTCCGGCCCGGCGCCGAACGCGGGCGGCCGCCGCCTGCCCCGCACCCTGCACCCTGTCGCCTGGTGGGTCTGGGCCCTCGCCCTCGCCACCGCCGTCAGCCGCACCAACAACCCGCTGCTGCTGTTCCTCGTCCTCGCGGTCCTCGGCTACGTCATCACCATGCGCCGCACCGAGGCCCCCTGGGCCCGCGGATTCAAGTACTACCTGTACCTCGCCCTCACCGTGGTCGCGATCCGCGTGACCTTCCGCGCGATCTTCGCCACCGGCATCACCCCGCGCGACCACTTCCTCTTCTCCCTCCCCCACATCCCCACCCCCGACTGGTACGCGGGCATCCAACTGGGCGGACCCGTCTCCCTGGAAGCGCTGCTCTCCGCCGCCACCGACGGGCTGCGGCTCGCCTGCATGCTGTGCTGCATCGGCGCCGCCAACACCCTCGCCAACCCCAAGCGGGCCCTGCGCGTCCTGCCCGGCGCCCTGTACGAACTCGGCGTCGCCGTCACCGTCTCCATCAGCGTCGCCCCCCAGCTCGTACAGAGCGTCCAGCGGGTCCACCGCGCCAAGCGGCTGCGCGCCGGCCGCTCAAAGGGGCTCCGCGCCCTGCGCGGCATCGTCGTACCCGTCCTCGAAGACGCACTGGAACGCTCGCTGCGCCTGGCCGCCGCCATGGACTCGCGCGGCTACGGCCGCGCCGGTACCGCGACCCGCCGCTCCCGCCGGGCCACCGGAGCCCTGATGCTGCTCGGCATGTGCGGCCTGTGCGCCGGGGCGTACGGACTCCTCGACGCCACCGCGCCCAGGCTGCTCGGTCTGCCCGCCATGGGCGCGGGTGCACTCCTCTGCTTCGCAGGACTGCGGCTGGGCGGTCGCCGCATCACCCGCACCACCTACCGGCCCGACCCCTGGCGGTTCGCCGAATGGGCCGTCGCCGGCTGCGGAGTGCTGTCCGCCGTGCTCCTCTTCGCGAACGTCGGCTTCAACGCGGCCGAACTGAACCCCTCGATCTATCCGCTCAGCTGGCCGACCCTGCCGCTGGTCCCCGCGGCCGCGATCATTCTGGCCGGCACTGCGGGCTTCCTGGCTCCTCCCCCGGCACCACCGGCCCGACCGACCGTCCCCGCCCAGCGCACCGAGGAACCCAAGTGATCCACTTCGACCAGGTCACCGTCCAGTACGAGGACACGGCCGAACCGGTCCTGCGCGACGTGGACCTCACGATCGACGAAGGCGAACTCTGCCTCGTCGTCGGCCACACGGGTGTCGGGAAATCCACCCTCCTCGGCGCCGTCAACGGCCTCGTCCCGCACTTCACAGGCGGCACCCTCTCCGGCCGCGTCCTCGTCGACGGCCGCGACACCGCCGCGCACCCACCACGCGAACTGGCCGACGTGGTGGGGGTCGTGGGGCAGGATCCGCTGGACGGGTTCGTCACCGACACCGTGGAGGAGGAACTCGCCTACACGATGGAGCAGTTGGCGGTCCCGCCCGCCACGATGCGCAAGCGCGTCGAGGAGACCCTCGACCTCCTCGGCCTCGCCGACCTGCGCCACCGCGCGCTGCACGAACTCTCCGGCGGCCAGCAGCAACGCGTCGCCATCGGCTCCGTCCTCACCGCCCACCCCCGGATCCTGGTCCTCGACGAGCCCACCTCGGCTCTGGACCCCACCGCGGCCGAGGACGTCCTGGCCGCGGTCACCCGCCTCGTCCACGACCTCGGCGTCACCGTCCTGTTGGCCGAACACCGCCTGGAACGCGTCGTCCAGTACGCCGACCGCGTCATCCACCTCCCCGGCGACGGCCGCGTCGCGTCCGGCCCACCCGCCGAGATCTTCCGTACGACGTCCATCGCGCCGCCGATCGTGGAGCTCGGCCGCGCCGCCGGGTGGGCCCCGCTCCCCCTCTCCATCCGCGACGCCCGCCGGGCCGCGGCCCCCTTGCGCACCCGGCTGACCGGCACCACCCCCGAGCCGGCCCGCCCGCCGCTCGACGCCGACCGGCCCAGCCTTCTCACCGCCCGCGGCGTCACTGTGAGCTACCAGGGGGTGCCGGCCGTACGCGAGGTGGACCTGGCCCTGCACGGCGGCGAGGTCACCGCCCTCATGGGCCGCAACGGCTCCGGCAAGTCCTCCCTCCTGTGGGCCCTCCAGGGCTCGGGCCCCCGTGCGGCCGGCACCGTACGCATACCGACGGACACGGCGGAGCCCGCCGACCCCCGCAAGCTGTCCGCCACCGAGGCCCGCAAGCTCGTGGGCCTGGTCCCGCAGACCCCCACCGACCTCCTCTACCTGGAGACGGTGAAACAGGAACTCGACCAGGCGGACGCCGAATCGGCCGTTACCGCCACCGGCACATCGGCCCGCGCGATCCTGGACCGACTCGTACCCGGCCTCCCCGACACCACGCACCCGCGCGACCTGTCGGAGGGGCAGAAACTGGCCCTGGTCCTCGCCATCCAACTCGCCGCGGCCCCGCGGGTGATGCTCCTGGACGAACCCACCCGGGGACTGGACTACCGGGCCAAGGAACAACTCATCCGCATCGTCAACGACCTCGCCGCGGAGGGCCGGGCCGTCGTGATCTCCACGCACGACGTCGAGTTCGTCGCCCGCGCCGCCGACCGCGTCGTCGTCATGGCCGAAGGCGACATCGTGGCCGACGGACCCACTACCGACGTCATCGTCGCCTCCCCCGTCTTCGCCCCGCAGACGGCGAAGGTCCTCTCCCCGCTCCCGTACCTCACGGTCGCCCAGGCGGTCGCAGCCCTCGGCGACGACACCGGAACGGACACCGCCTCGTGACCGCGCCGAGTCCCGCCATCAAGATCCGCCCCCGGGCCGCAGCCGTCATCGCCATGGCCGCCTTCCTGGGCATCGTCGCCTTCTTCTGGCCCTTCCTCGTCGCCCCGGGGAAGTTCGGCTCCAACTACGCCCCGCCCCTCATCTTCGGCGTGCTCCTCGTCATCGTCCTCTCCGTGGTCATCTCCGAGATCGCCGAAGGCGGCATCAACTCCAAAGCCCTGGCCATGCTGGGCGTCCTCTCCGCCGTCAACGCCGCCATCCGCCCCCTGGGCGCGGGTACCGCAGGCATCGAGACCGTCTTCTTCATCCTCGTGCTGGCCGGCCGCGTCTTCGGCCCCGGCTTCGGCTTCACCCTCGGCTGCACCTCCCTCTTCGCCTCCGCCCTCATCACTGGCGGCGTCGGCCCGTGGATGCCGTACCAGATGTTCGGCTGCGCCTTCGTCGGCATGCTCGCCGGGTTCCTCCCCCGAGCCACCGGCCGCCGAGAGGTCGCCCTCCTGGCCGCCTACGGATCCGTCTCCGGCTACCTCTTCGGCTTCCTCCTCAACCTCTCCTTCTGGCCTTTCTCCCTCGACCCCAACAGCTCCATCGCCTACCTTCCAGGCCTCCCCTTCACCGAGCAGTTCCACCGCTACCTCGCCTTCGACCTGGCCACCTCCCTCGGCTGGGACACCGGGCGCGCCGTCACCAACTTCATCTGCATCTGCCTCGCCGGCCCCGCTGTCCTCACCGTCTTCCGCCGCGCCGCCCGCAAGGCCCGCTTCCAGGCCCCCATCCGCTTCCTGCCCACTCCCACTGCGGCCGGGGCTCCGGGCGACACGAAGACAACGGATGACTCGGGGCTTCCTCATGACCAGCCGTCCGGATGACTCCGGTCCTCGCCGCCGGCTGGACCACTGAACAACGCAGCCATCACTGGCCGGAGCACGGCGAGGGGGCGCAGCAGCAGCGAAACGCCGCCTTTCTGCTCCATGGGCACGAGCGGCTGGTGATCCGGCAGCTCGACCGACGCTCGCCCCGGGTGAACGGGCCCGACAGGACAGCGATGCCGGCCGGGCGCGAGAGCGGCCCTACGGGGTCAGGCGAGATCCCGGGCGTCGAGCGGCAGCCGCCAGGAGTTGCGGCGGTGGGCCGCTTCGTACTCGGCCTGGAGCGGGGACGGGGGTACGGTCAGCACGGGGCAGGCCGCGTGCGCGAGGACGTAGCGGGCCACTGAGGGGCGGAGGATGCGGCGGAGCGGCCCTTGCGGGCCCGCGCCCACCACGAGCAGGTCCTCCGGATCGCGCGCGACGTCGACGAGCGCGGCGCCGGCCGTGCCCCGCACCGTGAGGGCCGTGACGGTGACGGCCGGAGTACCGGCACCGAACGCGGCGCCGAGGACCTCGCGCAGCCGGTCCGCCGCGGCCGACCGGCACAGCGCCAGGACCGGCACCCCGCAGGAGGTGCGGCTGCCCGGTCCGCCGTCCGGAGCCTGCCACGCCAGCACGGCGCACAGCTCGACCCGCCGAAGCCGGGCCTCGACAGCAGCCCGGTGAAGTGCTCCGAGGCCGCCCAGGCCCTCACTGACACCGACGACCACCTTCGGCACGCTTCCTCCCTCATGGCTCCGTCCGGGAGGCTCATCCAACGGCAGGGACACCTTCCGCGGACGGTTCGCTGACGGTCCTCTGACGCGGTCGGCAGCGACTCTGATGCGTTGCTGACGCCTCACGTCCCCGGCCGTCAGCACGCCGTATGAACTCCGGCCCACGCCGTCAAGATCCCGTCAGGGGCTGGCCGCAGGGGCACCGGCACGGGGATAGCTTTCGAGTGGCCGCCCCGGACGCCTCCCCGCACCCGGGGCACCGTCCTTCTCTGTTCACGGCTCCCCAGGAGGGCCCCATGTGCCTGTTCCACTACGACGACGACCCCGAGCCCGAGGAACGCGTCCCGGCCGGACTCCTCTACGTCCCCGTCCGGCCGGGAACCGCCGAGGTGGTGGTCCGCCTGTTCCGCACGCCGCTGGGCGCACGGACCGCGGTCGGGTTCACCGACCCCGGCCGACTGGCGGCCACGCTCGGCGCGGAGCACCCGTGGATCAGGCTCTCCGAGCCGGCGCTCCGGGCGATGTCCGAGCCGCTCGGGGTGGTGCTGTTGACCGTGGATCCGACGTTCACCGCACCCGCGGTCACCAGGTCCGTCACCAGTGGTTCCCCCGCGCTCGCCCCGAAGCCTCGGCGAGCCTCTTCGGCCTCGGCCGCGTGAGAAGGGAGACCGCGCGATGACCACCGCTGTCATTCCGGCCTCGGCACCGGGTACGGACGACCTCTCCGTCTGGCCGGCTTCCACGACCCGGCTCCCACACGGCGGCCTGGCCGTCGCCGGCGTCGACCTCGCGGAGGTGGCGGAGCGGTTCGCCACTCCCGTCTACGTCCTGGACGAGGGCGAGGTCCGCGAGCGCTGCCGGACGTACCGGACCGCGTTCCCCGGCGCCGAGGTCCTCTACGCGGCGAAGGCGTTCCTCTCCCGCGCGATGGTGCGCTGGGTGCAGGAAGAGGGGCTGGGCCTGGACGTGTGCTCGGCCGGGGAGCTGGAACTGGCCGTCATGGCGGGGTTCCCGCCCGAGCGGATCGTGCTGCACGGCAACGCGAAGTCGCCGCACGACCTCGGCACGGCACTGCGCCTGAGGGTCGGCCGGATCGTGATCGACAGCCCTTCGGAGATCGCCCGCATCGCCGCCGCCATAGGGCCGGACGGGCACCAGAAGGTGCTGGTGCGGGTGGTCCCGGGCGTCTCCGCCGGCGGCCACGACAAGATCCGCACGGGTACCGACGGGCAGAAGTTCGGGCTCTCCCTCAGCGACGGGTCCGCATTGCACGCCGTGGCGCGGGTGCTGGCCCAGCCGCAGCTGGAGCTGACCGGACTGCACTGCCACATCGGCTCCCAGATCACCGAGGTCAAGCCCTACGTCACCGCCCTGCGCCGCATGGTCGGGCTGATGGCCCGTATCCGCGACGCGCACGGCCCCGTACTGCCCGAGCTCGATCTGGGCGGCGGCCACGGCATCGCCTACCGGCCGGGCGAAACGGCCCTGGACGTCGCCGCGCTCGCCCGCAAGCTGCGCAGCGAGTTGATCGGGGCCTGTGCGGCAGCGAGGCTGTCCGTCCCGCGGCTGGCCATCGAACCGGGCCGGGCCGTGGTGGGCCCGGCCGGGGTCGCCCTGTACCGGGTCCTGGCCGTCAAGCACACCGGGGACACGCTGTTCGTCGCCGTCGACGGGGGCATGAGCGACAACCCCCGGCCCGCCCTGTACGGGGTCCGGTACGCGCCCCGGCTGATAGGCCGGGCCTCCTCGGCCCCTCCCCGTACGGCGACCGTCGTCGGCCGGCACTGCGAGGCCGGCGACGTGCTCGCCGCCGGGGTGGAACTGCCCGGTGACGTCCGGCCCGGCGACCTGATCGCCGTACCGGTGGCCGGGGCGTACCAGCTGTCCATGGCGTCCGGCTACAACATGGTGGGCAGGCCGCCGGTGGTCGCGGTCGACCAGGGCACCGCCCGGCTCCTGGTCCGGCGCGAGACCCTGGAGGACCTCCGCGTGCGGGACATCGGCGGGTGAGGCCGGCTCGCCGGTCCTGCCGGGCCTGGGGTGGGGTACGCGTCTACGGCTGGTAGACGAGCTCGATCACCATCGCGGCGATGACGCTCCAGACCCCGATCCCGAGCAGCCACAGGGCGTCGAGTACGGCTCCCGTGGCGATGGCGGTCAGGCCGGCCGCCCCGAGGACGAGTACGGTCCGGCGGACTTCGTGGTCCGGGCGCGAGCGAGGGGTCACAACAGCCAGAATCCCGCTGGACGGGCGCCTTGGCGACTGTCCGGCGGGATTCCTGCCGGCTTCCTTGCGCCGTCGGTCAGCCGGCGTGGATGTGGGGGCGGCGGGCGCGGTCCGGTTCGGCTTCGCGGATGACCTCTCGGGTGACGGGGGCGACTTCGCCCTGGCCGAAGAGGAAGAACCGGAAGAAGTTGGCCATCGGGTTGCCCTCGGTCCACTCGAAGTAGATGTGGGGCCGCTGCCCGGTCTCGTCGCGGACGTGGAGCAGGAGGGCGGCGAGGGCGTTGGGGATGCTGGAGCTCTCCAGGGTCAGGACGCGGTAGCGGTCGTGGAGGACTTCGCCGCGTACGCGCATGCCGGATTCGAATTCGGACGCGTCCAGGACGGTGACCTCGACGAACATCACGTCGTCCTCGGCGGGGATGTCGTTGTCCGCGCGGATCTGGGCCTTCTTCTGCCGGTACTCCTCCAGGTCCCGGTTGTCGGGCTCGTTGGCGATGAACCGGATCGTGCGGTTGGCGGTGTCGCGGATGAACCGCTCGGCCATGTCGTCGAACTCGATGTGCGTGACGCGCAGCTCGAAGACGCGGGCGAGGCGGGAGAGCAGGGACAGGGCCATGATGCCGGCGATGAAGCAGGCGCCGATCTTCACGCCGTCGGGGCGTTCGGCGACGTTGACGGCGGTGGTGTAGACGAAGACGGCGGAGATGATCCCGAAGCCGATGGTCCAGCCGCGTTCCCCGGCCCGCCGGGCGGCGATGGTCACGGCGACGGCCGCCGAGGTGATCAGGACCAGCACACCGGTGGCGTAGGCGCCGCCCTGGGCGTCGACGTCGGCGTTGAAGATCCAGGTCACCAGGAACGCGACGAGGGTGAAGACGATGACCATCGGGCGCAGGGCGCGGGCCCAGTGCGGGGCCATGCCGTAGCGGGGCAGGTAGCGCGGCATCAGGTTGAGCAGCCCCGCCATCGCGGAGGCACCCGCGAACCACAGGATGCAGATGGTCGAGACGTCGTAGACGGTGCCGAAGGCCGAGCCCAGGTATTCGTGGGCCAGGTAGGCCAGGGCGCGGCCGTTGGCCTCACCGCCCGGCTGGAACTGGGCGGCCGGGATCAGCAGGGTGGTGATGAGGCTGGAGCAGATCAGGAAGACGCTCATGATCACGGCCGCCGTGGTCAGCAGCTTCTTGGCTCCGCGGATCCGCCCGGCGGGCTTCTCCTCGGTGTCCGAGGAATCGCCCTGGACGTGCGGCATGACGGCGACACCGGTCTCGAAACCGGAGAGGCCGAGCGCGAGTTTGGGGAACACCACGAGAGCGATGGCGATCATCATGAAGGGGTTGCCGTGCTCGGCGGTCAGTGCGGTCGTCCAGTCGGTGACGACCTGCGGCTGCGTGAACACGTTCCACAGCCCGACCGCCACCACGACGACGTTCAGGGCGAGATAGATGCCCACCAGGACCACGGCGACGCCGATGGCCTCGCTGAACCCCTTCAGGAACACCCCGCCCAGCAGCGCGATCAGGACCAGGGTGATCAGCACCTCGTGGCCGTGCAGAGCACTGGTGAGGTGCGGATTCTCCACCATATGCGCGGTCGCGTCGGCGGCCGAGAGGGTGATCGTGATGAGGAAGTCGGTCGCCGCGAACCCCAGCAGGGTCAGGACGAACAGCTTCCCCTTCCAGAAGGACAGCAGCTTCTCCAGCATGGCGATGGAACCCTCGCCGTGCGGGCTCTCCTCGGCCACCCGCCGATAGACGGGCAGCGCACCGAACAAGGTCAGCAGCACGAGCACGATGGTCGCCAGCGGCGAGAGCAGACCGGCCGCGAGGAAGGCGATGCCGGGCTGGTAGCCGAGGGTCGAGAAGTAGTCCAGACCCGTCAGGCACATCACCCGCCACCAGGGCCGGCCGTGCGGCTGGGACGCCGCCTCCTTGGCCGCGGGCGAATTGTTCTCGGCGGTCAGGCCTTCCAGCATCCAGGCGCGCAGACGCGAGGAGCGGGCAGGGGTGGCCATCGTGGGACGCTCCTGTCGTACAACATGGATTCAGCCATCGGAGTCGACAGCTGGGCCAGCGTACGCAGCAAGAACGCAGCCAATACGTCTATAACCCCGCCTGACGGAATCCTGACGCGCTCTTAACGCCTTTCCTTCCGGCGGCGTAGCGAACGCACTCCTGCTTGGGAGCGGAAACCGCACGTCCGGTGAGGAGACATCGAGATGGCGAAGACAGGCACCCGGTCGAGGCCTTCCGCTGCGATGTGCCGCGCCGGCCTCGACCAGGTCGACAGGTCAGTCGTCGATCGCCTGGTAGAGGGTGGTCCAGAAGTCGTTGATGGCCCGCGCCGAATCCGGAGTGGACATCCCGGTCTGGGTGAGGAGGATGCCGACCAGCCCGTTGGCCGGGTCGGCGTACGTGGTGGTGCCTGTTCCGCCGTCCCAGCCGAACTGGCCGATGGGCGCGTAGTCACCACGGTACGTGCGCACCGCCATGCCGAAGCCCCAGCCGCCGTGCTGTCCCTGGCCGTGTGACAGGTGGACGAGCTTGCGGGCCCGCTCCTCCCGGTCGGCCAGCTGCTCGGCGGGGAGGCGGTTGGTCGTCATGAGCTCGACGGCGGGCCGGGACAGGATCCGCCGGTCGCCGTGTGTCCCGTGGCCCAGCAGCATCCGGAAGTAGGCGTGGTAGTCGTCGACGGTGGAGTCGAGTCCGCCGCCGCCCGACTGGAACGCCGGGGGCTTGCTGTGGTGTCCCCCTTCGGCCGCGTCCGCCACTACGAACTCGCCGGTCTGCGGATCGGGAGCGTAAAGGGGCGGCAGCCGGTGGATCTTGTCCGCGGGCACGTGGAAACCGGTGTCCTTCATCCCCAGCGGCTCAAAGACCCGCTCGCGCAGGAACGCCTCGAACGACTGGCCGGCGACCCTGGCCACCAGCACTCCGAGGACGTCGTCGCCGACGTTGTACAGCCACCGCTCCCCGGGCTGGTGCATCAGCGGGAGCGTGCCCAGCCTGCGCATCCACTCGTCCGGCTCCGGTGCCGGCAGCAGCCACCCGTCCTCCTGGCCGTAGACCCCCCGCGCGAAGAACGCGCCCATGATCGGGGAGGTCGGCGCCGTCATGTCCAGCCCGAGCCCGAGCGTGGACGTGAGCAGGTCCCGCACGGTGATCGGACGCCGCGCCGGCACGGTGTCCTCCAGCGGGCCGTCGGCCCGCTTCAGGACCCTCCGGTCGGCGAGCTCCGGCAGCCACCGGTCCACCGGGTCGTCCAGCCGTATTCGGCACTCGTCGAGCAGGACCATCGCCGCGGCGGACGCGACCGGTTTGGTCGTCGAGGCCATCCGGAAGATGGTGTCCCGGCGCATCGGCGGGCCGCCGTCGTGGCGCATCGTCCCGATCGCCTCGACGTGGGTCTCCCCGCCCCGGCTCACCAGGGCGACGAGTCCGGGGATCTTCCCGGACTCCACGTGCCGTTGCAGCACCTCGCGCAGCTTGCGCAGTCCTGCTTCGGAGAAGCCTTTGTTGCCTTGTCCCACCGTGAATCCCCCTGTTCGATCTTGTGAAACCCATTCCGGCGTGGCGGTCGCGATGCGTGGCGTCGCCGCTGTGACACCACCACTGACGTGCCACGGGGGTGGCCCGCCGGGGGCCACCCCCGTGGACCTGCGCCGTGTCGCCGTCAGACGGTCCCGTCTTCGGCGGCGGCGTGCTCGATGTCGTCGGTGAGCCGCTTGCGCGCGCGGGCGGGGACGTAGCCGCCCTCCGAGTAGTTCTGCGCGAAGGTCTCGGCGAACTCCACCGGGTCCTCCCCGACGATGTCGCGGATCGGCGTGCCGTCCGCCACGGCCTGCTCGAACAGGTCCGCGAGGTCCTCGAACATCGACGCGTTGCTGTCGGCGTCGACCGGCACGAAGTGCATCAGGTGCCGCTCGATCGCCTCGACCGCCGTACGGTGACCGCCGGGAAGCTCCTTGACGCGCGCCTTGTACGCCCGCCACCGCTTCTTGGGCCCGATCACCCTCGCGATGATCCCGCTCTTCTCGACGTCGGACATGACTACCCGCCCTCCCCTTCACGGAGCTGTTCCAGTCGTTCCGCGAGGAAGCTCCACGTCCCCCAGAACTCATCGAGGTATTCCCGCCCCTGGGCGTTGAGGGAGTGCACCTTGCGCGGGGGCCCCTTCTCCGAGGCGACCTTCGCCACGTCGACGAGACCACGCTTCTCCATCCTGACGAGCAGCGCGTAGACGGTCCCTTCGGCGATGTCGGAGAAGCCCTGCTCCCTCAGGCGTGCCGTGATCTCGTACCCGTAGGCGGGCCTGCCGGCCAGGGACGCGAGGATGATGCCCTCCAGCGTGCCCTTGAGCATCTCGGTCAGCAGCTTGGCCATGGAACGCCTCCTCCCCTGAGCTATTCAGCGTCGTTGACTACTGGTACACAGTAACGCTGACTACCGGTACTTAGCAAGACGGATTAGCTGCGAAGGGGGACGCGGCTCGGAGCTCATCCCATGCCGGGGATGTGGGAGACGAGGAGGTCGATGAGCTTGATCCCGACGAACGGCAGGACGAGCCCGCCGAGGCCGTAGACACCGAGGTTGCGGCGCAGCAGGTCGTGGGCGGAGGCGGGCTTGTAGCGGACGCCGCGCAGGGCGAGCGGGATGAGGGCGACGATGATCAGCGCGTTGAAGATGATCGCCGAGGTGATGGCGGACCGGGGGCTGCTCAGGCCCATGATGTTGAGGGCTTCGAGGCCCGGGTAGGCCGCGGTGAACATCGCCGGGATGATCGCGAAGTACTTCGCGACGTCGTTGGTGATGGAGAAGGTGGTCAGGGCGCCCCGGGTGATGAGGAGCTGTTTGCCGATCTCGACGATGTCGATGAGTTTGGTGGGGCTGGAGTCGAGGTCGACCATGTTCCCGGCCTCCTTGGCGGCCGAGGTGCCGGTGTTCATGGCGACGCCCACGTCGGCCTGGGCCAGGGCAGGGGCGTCGTTGGTGCCGTCGCCGGTCATCGCGACCAGCTTCCCCCCGGCCTGCTCCCGCTTGATGAGGGCCAGCTTGTCCTCGGGCGCGGCTTCCGCCAGGTACTCGTCGACGCCCGCCTCGGCGGCGATGGCGCGGGCCGTCAGCTCGTTGTCGCCGGTCACCATGACCGTACGGATCCCCATGGCACGCAGCTCCGCGAAGCGCTCCCGGATCCCCTCCTTGACCACGTCCTTCAGGTGGATGATCCCGAGCACCCGCGGCCCGTCCCAGTCGTGGACCGCGACCAGCAGCGGGGTGCCCCCGGATTCGGACACGGAGGCCGACCATGCGACGGCCTCGGCCCGTACCGTTCCGCCGCGTGCCGCCACCCAGTCGCAGACCTGTGCCACCGCGCCCTTGCGGATCGCGCAGCCGGCCCCGTTGGCCCAGCTGAGGTTGATGCCGCTCATCCGGGTGCGGGCGCTGAACTCGGTGAAACGGGGGTTGCTGAGCTCCTCTGCCGTGGTCGGCTGAAGTCCGTACCGCTCGGCGAGGGCGATGACGGAGCGGCCTTCTGGGGTCTCGTCGGCGAGGGAGGAGAGCTGGGCCGCTTCCGCGAGCTTGGTGTGGTCGATGCCGGGGAGCGGGATGAACGCCGCGGCTTCCCGGTTGCCGTGGGTGATGGTGCCGGTCTTGTCGAGGAGGAGGGTGTTGACGTCACCGGCGGCCTCGACGGCGCGTCCGCTCATCGCGATGACGTTGCGCTGGACCAGGCGGTCCATTCCGGCGATGCCGATCGCGGAGAGCAGCGCGCCGATCGTGGTGGGGATGAGGGTGACGAGGAGCGCGACCAGCACGGTCGTCGACTGGGCGGCTCCCGCGTAGGCCGCCATCGGCTGGATGGAGACGACGATCAGGACGAAGATGACGGTCAGGGCGGCCAGCAGGATGTTCAGGGCGATCTCGTTCGGGGTCTTCTGCCGGGACGCGCCTTCCACCAGGGCGATCATCCGGTCGATGAAGCTGTTGCCGGGGCGCGAGGTGACCCGTACGACGATCGAGTCGGACAGCACGGTCGTCCCGCCCGTGACGCCGGACCGGTCGCCGCCCGACTCCCGCAGCACCGGGGCCGATTCGCCGGTGACGGCCGACTCGTCCACCATCGCGGCGCCGTCTACCACATCGCCGTCGGCCGGGATCAGCTCGCCGGCTTCCACGAGGACGAAGTCGAAGGGCTGGAGCTCGGCCGGGGTGACGGCCTCGGTCCTGGCCTGGCGCAGGTTCGCCCCGTACGTCCAGTGCTCCAGCCGCAGGGCGACCGTGTCCGTACGCGCCTTGCGCAGTGACTCGGCCTGGGCGCGTCCCCGGCCTTCGGCGACGGCCTCGGCGAGGTTGGCGAACAGGACCGTCAGCCAGAGCCAGACGCTGATCACCCAGGTGAAGACCGACGGATGGATGAGCGCGGAGAGGGTGGTCAGCACGGATCCGACGGCGACGACGAACAGCACCGGCTTCTTGACCAGTTCTCGCGGGTGGAGCTTGCCGACGGCATCCCTGGCAGACGTGGCGAGGAGCTCGGGCTCCAGCAGGTTCGCCTGGCCGGGGCGTTTGCGCGAGGGCCGGTCGGCCGGGGTCCGTGACGGGGTCCCGGGACCCGGAGGAACGTGCTGGGCTGCGGCGGGAGCCATGCAGAGACCTTCTGGTGAGTGCGGCTGGGCACCCCTCGTCCGCGACGGGACGCAGGTGGGTGCGGGTGAGGAGTGTCGCCACCGGGGGCCTTCTCCATCGACCCCCTCGGCCGTCATATGAGGATGTGAGACCCCCGGCGGCGCAACAGGCAGGAAGCTACTGCCTGTTGGTCATGCGATCCCCTTTCCGTCAGGGGAATTGGCGCCTTCCTTACGGCGGCGTACGGGCCGCGTCAAACCGCCGTGAAGGACGCGTCAGCGAGCGTCCGACGTGATGCGGAAACGCAGCCGGCAGATCACCGCGTCGGTGTCCCGGCGGACCGCGTGGGCGACGACCGAGCCCCGCTGGTTCTGCAACAGCCGCTGCCACAGGCGGGCCGGTTCGGTCTCCGGAATGAGCACGGTGACCTGGGCGTCCGGGTGGTCCCGCGTCAGCTCGCGCACGTAGCCGGACACGGGGCGTCCGAGGGACCGGGTCTGCGCGGAGAGCTCGATCAGCTCCACGCCGGGCTTCCACAGCTCCCAGTCCCGGCGCAGCGCTTCGGCGGCCTGCCGGTCTTCGGGGGCGGTGTGGGTGACCGTCACGGCGAGAACCTCGTCCCCCAGGGAGCGTGCGGCGGTCAACGCCTGGCAGGTCAGCAGCGACAGTCCCGAAACGGGCACCACGACCAGGGATCGCGAGCGGTGCGGTGCGACCGGGATCCGGCCGAGTTCGAGACGCTCGCCGATGTCGGCGTACGTGCGGTGGATCTTCTCGAAGCCGAGGACGAGCAGCGGCAGCGCGAGCACGATCAGCCAGGCGCCCTCGGTGAACTTGGTCGCGGTGACGACGACGGCCGACACGCCCGTCAGCAGGGCGCCGAAGCCGTTGAGGGCCGCCTTCCCCTGCCATCCGCGCCGGCGTTCGGCGTACCAGTGCCGGACCATGCCCACCTGGCAGATGGTGAAGCCGACGAAGACCCCTATCGCGAACAGCGGCACGAGGGTGTTGGTGTCACCCCCGGAGAACACCAGCAGCACGGAGGAGACGAGCGCCAGCCACACCACACCGTGGCGGTGCACCTGGCGGTCCGCCTTGAGCGCGAAGACGTGCGGCAGGTAGTTGTCCCGGGCGAGCAGGCTCATCAGGACGGGCAGGCCGCCGAAGGAGGTGTTCGCGGCCAGCGCCAACAGCACCATGGTGGCGAACTGGACTACGTAGAAGGCTGCGTTGTGCCCGAACGAGGCGTCCGCGAGCTGCGCGAGGACGGTGACGCCTTCTACGGGCTGGAGGTGGAAGCGCCCGATCAGCACCGACAGGCCGATCAGCATGACGCCCAGGAGGGCGCCGAGCGCGACCTCGGTGCGCTGGGCGCGGCGGACCGCCGGGGTCCGGAAGGACGGCACGGCGTTGGCGACGGCCTCGACGCCGGTCAGGGCGGAACAGCCGGCCGCGAAGGCCTTCAGCAGGAGCAGCGCGCCGACCGTGGTGGCGCCCTCACCGAGTACGGAGGCGTGCCCGGCGGCGGAGGCGGTACTGACGGGCCCGTCCCGGAACAGCCCGACGGCGATCATGACGAGGATCGAGCCGACGAACAGGGCGGTCGGGACCAGGAACGCCTTTGCCGAATCGACCACGCCCCGCAGGTTGACGGCGGTGACCAGGACGAGGACCCCGAGGCAGATCCACACCCGCTCCCCGTACAGCCCGGGAAAGGCCGATGTCAGGGCGGCCACGCCGGCCGTCACGGAGACCGCGACGTTCAGCACGTAGTCGAGGATCAGCGAGGCAGCGGCCACCAGGCTCGTACGCCGTCCGAGGTGCTTCTTCGCCACGGCGTACGAGCCCCCGCCGTCCGGGAACGCCGCGATGACCTGGCGGTACGAGGCCACCAGCACGGCCAGCAGGGCCGCGATGGCGAGCGTCACCGGGAGGGTGAAGCCCATCCCGTACGCGCCGGCCGCGGCCAGCACCAGCACGATCGACTCGGGCCCGTAGGCGACGGACGCCATGGCGTCGAGTGACAGCGCGGCAAGCCCTTGCAGGGAGGTCAGTTTGTGCCGGTCCGGCGCCAATTCCACGGACGCCGCCACGCCGGTATCAGGCGGCTCCTCCGTACCGGGAGCCCGTCCCGCCGCCGTCGGCTTTTCCATGTGCATGGCCATCTTCGCTGTTCCTCCGTTGGACAAAGTCAGGCCAGCGTCGGGACCGCACAGCAGGATGGCCAGTGCTCTTGGCGGAATCCATACGCCGGGCGCGCCACTCTTCACGCGCTCCTGACGCCGGGGGCGGAAAGCCGTATGGGGTGCGTCAAGACCTCGCCGGGGTGCGCGGCTCCCCCACGCCCGGGGGCACGCTTGCAGTGGGCGACACACGCCCGACGAACGGCGAGGAGACGTGCCGATGAACGCGGAGAACGCGATCGGGCTCATCATCGCCATCGTCCTGCTCGGAAACCTGGTGACCGCCCTGATCGAGCCCGAGAGGTTCTGACTCAGGATCGCCATGTCCGGACCGGAGGCATCACATGTCCGGGTTCCGCTTCCACGACCGGGTCGCGCTGCTCGCGGCCCTCGCAACACCCCTCCTCGTGGCGCTCGCGCTCGTACCCTTCCGTACGGATCTTTCCGCGACGAACGAGGCTCTGATCTTGGTTGTCGCGGTGGTCGCCGTGGCTGCCTCGGGCACACGGGCCGCCGGAGCGCTGGCCGCGCTCTCCGCGGCCGCCTGGTACGACTTCTTCCTCACCGAGCCGTACCAGCGTTTCGCCATCTCCGACGGTGACGAGATCCAGACGGCCGTCCTCCTGCTGGTCGTCGGCCTGATCGTCGGCCAGCTGGCCGTACGCACTCGCCGCCTGCGCACGACCGTGATCACGGGCGCCGCGCACCTGTCCAGCCTCGAAGGGAGCGCTCGGCTGGCCGAGGCCGGCGCCTCGCCGGACGCAGTCGTCGAGCACGTCCGCCGCGAGCTCGTGGGCCTGCTGGGGCTGCGCGGCTGCCGCTTCGAGTACGGGACCCTGATGGGCCACCGGCCCCGGCTGGCGCACGACGGCAGCCTGTGGTTCCGCCAGGGAGACCGGATCACGGAGTACACGGCGTGGCCGCCGGACGGCGAGACCGAGCTGCGGGTCGTCGGCGGCGGACACTACTACGGCCGCTTCCTCCTCGAACCTGCGCCCGGCCACCCCCTGCCCTCTGAAGAGGCCCGTCTGGTGGCGGTCGCGCTGGCCGCGCAGGCAGGCGCCGCCTTGGACACGGCAAGCCTCCCCCACCAGTGCTGACGCACGGCTCACCGGTCTGCCGCGTATGGGTCCCGTTAAGAGTTCCCGTGGGCCCGTATGGACCCCGTCAAGGCGTCTTAACGCCGGGATGAAGACACGGTTATCTCGTCATCGGCCAGCTGGCCGATTCATTTCTTCCCTCTTCATCCAGGAGCTCACGGTGGCCGATCTGGCCTTCGTCGTCACCACGGTCGCGGTCTTCGCGCTGGTGGCTCTCATCGCCCGGGGGGTGACCAAGCTTTGAACGCCGAAAACATCGTCGGCCTCATCGTGGCCGTCTCCCTGCTCGGATACCTCATCCTCGCCCTCGTCAAGCCGGAGAGGTTCTAGCCACCGATGAGTCCCGTTCTCGCTGGTGTGCTCCAGCTCCTCGCACTGATCGCCGCGCTCGCACTGGCCTACCGCCCCCTGGGCGACCACATGGCCCGCGTCTACTCCTCCGAGAAGCACTACAAACCGGAGAAGTGGATCTACAAGGCCATCGGCGCCAACCCCACCGCAGAAATGCGCTGGCCCGCCTACCTGCGCGGCGTCCTCGCCTTCTCCGCGGTGAGCGTCCTCTTCCTCTACGCCCTCCAGCGGCTCCAGGGCGTCCTGCCCGGATCGCTCGGCTTCCAGTCGATCGACCCGGACCAGGCGTTCAACACCGCCGCCTCGTTCGTCGCCAACACCAACTGGCAGTCGTACTACGGCGAGCAGGCCATGGGCCACGTCGTACAGACCGGCGGCCTCGCCGTCCAGAACTTCGTCTCCGCCGCGGTGGGCATGGCCGTCGCGGTCGCCCTCGTACGGGGCTTCGCCCGCTCCCGCACCGGCGAGCTCGGCAACTTCTGGGCCGACCTGGTGCGCGGCACCGTCCGCATCCTGCTGCCGATCTCCGTCATCGGCGCGCTCGTCCTCGTCGCGTGCGGGGCGATCCAGAACTTCTCCGGGATCCACGAGGTCGGCCAGTTCACGGGCGGAACCCAGCAGTGGAACGGCGGGGCCGTGGCCTCGCAGGAGGTCATCAAGGAGCTGGGCACCAACGGCGGCGGCTACTTCAACGCCAACTCCGCCCACCCCTTCGAGAACCCCACCCCGTTCTCCAACCTGTTCGAGATCTTCCTGATCCTGGTCATCCCGTTCGCGCTGACGCGGACCTTCGGCCGCATGGTCGGGAACCTGCGCCAGGGCTACGCGATCCTCGCCACGATGGCGACGATCTGGCTCGGCTTCACCGCGCTGATGATGTGGACCGAATTCGCGCACCACGGCCCGGCCCTCGAGGTCGCCGGCGGCGCCATGGAGGGCAAGGAGACCCGCTTCGGCATCGGAGCCTCCGCGATCTTCTCGGTCGCCACCACCCTCACCTCCACGGGCGCGGTCAACTCCTTCCACTCCTCCTACACCGGCCTGGGCGGCGGCATCCAGCTGCTGGGCATGCAGCTCGGCGAGATCGCCCCCGGCGGCGTCGGCTCCGGCCTCTACGGCATGCTCGTCATGGCGATCATCGCGGTGTTCATCGCCGGCCTGATGGTCGGCCGCACCCCCGAGTACCTCGGCAAGAAGATCGGCACCCGCGAGATCAAGTTCGCGGCCTGCTACATCCTGATCACCCCGGCCCTGGTCCTCGGCTTCACGGCCGCGGCCATGGCCCTGCCGACCCCGCCGCACTCCATGCTCAACTCCGGGGCGCACGGCTTCTCCGAGGTCCTGTACGCCTACACCTCCGGCGCCAACAACAACGGCTCCGCCTTCGGCGGCCTGAACGCCGACACCCAGTGGTTCAACAGCACCATCGGCATCGCGATGCTGCTGGGCCGCTTCCTGCCCATGGTGTTCGTCCTCGCGCTGGCCGGCTCGCTCGCCGAGCAGAAACCCGTCCCCGAGACCGCGGGCACCCTCCGTACCGACAAGCCGCTCTACACCGGCCTCCTCGTCGGCACGATCCTCATCGTCACCGGTCTGACCTACTTCCCCGCCCTCGCGCTGGGACCGCTCGCCGAAGGGCTCGCATCATGAGCACCGCCACACCCACCAGGGCTCCGCACCAGGACGTGCCCACCGGCCACAAACCGGCCGCCGCCGGACGCGTGGGCGGCGGACTCTTCGATCCCAAGCAGCTCCTGAAGTCCTTCCCCGACGCCGTCCGCAAGCTCGACCCCCGCGTCATGATCAAGTCGCCGGTCATGTTCGTCGTCCTCGTAGGGTCGGTCGTCACCACAGCCCTCGCGCTGAAGGACCCGACGGACTGGTTCGGCTGGGCCATCACCGCCTGGCTGTGGCTGACCACGATCTTCGCCAACCTCGCCGAGGCCGTCGCCGAGGGCCGCGGCAAGGCCCAGGCCGACACCCTGCGCAAGGCCAAGACCGACTCCGTCGCCCGCCGCCTGACCAAGAACGGCCTCGGCGAGGAGCAGGTCCCGGGCACCGAGCTGAGGATCGGCGACCTCGTGGTCTGCGAGGCCGGCGACACCATCCCCGGCGACGGAGACGTCGTCGAGGGCGTCGCCTCCGTCGACGAGTCCGCCATCACCGGTGAATCCGCCCCCGTCATCCGGGAGTCGGGCGGTGACCGCTCGGCCGTGACCGGCGGCACGAAGGTCCTCTCCGACCGGATCGTCGTCAAGATCACGACCAAGCCCGGCGAGACCTTCATCGACCGCATGATCGCCCTCGTCGAGGGCGCCGCCCGGCAGAAGACGCCCAACGAGATCGCCCTCAACATCCTCCTCGCGTCCCTCACCATCGTCTTCCTGCTCGCCGTCGTCACCCTCCAGCCCTTCGCGATCTACGCGGGCGCCAAGCAGTCGATGATCGTGCTCACGGCCCTGCTGGTCTGCCTGATCCCCACCACGATCGGGGCCCTGCTGTCCGCGATCGGCATCGCCGGCATGGACCGCCTGGTCCAGCGCAACGTCCTCGCGATGTCGGGGCGTGCGGTCGAGGCTGCCGGTGACGTCTCGACGCTGCTGCTCGACAAGACCGGCACCATCACCCTCGGCAACCGCCAGGCCTCCGAGTTCGTCCCCGTCAAGGGCACCACGGAGGCCGAGCTGGCCGACGCGGCCCAGCTGTCCTCGCTGGCCGACGAGACCCCCGAGGGCCGCTCCATCGTCGTCCTCGCGAAGGAGAAGTACGGGCTGCGCGAACGCCACCAGGGCGAGCTGGAGCACGCCGAGTGGATCGCGTTCACCGCCCAGACCCGCATGTCGGGCGTGGACGTGGACGGGAAGCAGACCCGCAAGGGCGCGGCCGGATCCGTCATCACCTGGGTCAAGGAGCAGGGCGGCCAGGTGACCGACGAGGCGGGCTCGCTCGCCGACAGGATCTCCGAGGCCGGCGGTACCCCGCTGCTCGTCGCCATCCAGGACGACAAGGGCGCCCGGGTGCTCGGTGTCATCCACCTGAAGGACGTCGTCAAGGAGGGCATGCGCGAGCGGTTCGACGAGCTGCGCCGCATGGGCATCAAGACCGTCATGATCACGGGCGACAACCCGCTGACGGCCAAGGCCATCGCCGAGGAAGCGGGCGTGGACGACTTCCTCGCGGAGGCGACGCCCGAGGACAAGATGGCCCTCATCAAGCGGGAGCAGGCGGGCGGCAAGCTCGTCGCGATGACCGGCGACGGCACGAACGACGCGCCCGCCCTCGCGCAGGCCGACGTCGGCGTCGCGATGAACACGGGCACCTCGGCCGCCAAGGAGGCCGGGAACATGGTGGACCTGGACTCCAACCCCACCAAGCTGATCGAGATCGTCGAGATCGGCAAGCAGCTGCTCATCACCCGCGGCGCGCTCACCACGTTCTCCATCGCCAACGACGTCGCGAAGTACTTCGCGATCATCCCGGCCATGTTCGCCGTGGTCTACCCGGGCCTGGACAAGCTCAACATCATGGGCCTGGCCTCCCCCGAGTCCGCGATCCTCTCCGCCGTCATCTTCAACGCGCTGATCATCATCGCGCTCGTCCCGCTCGCGCTGAAGGGCGTGCAGTACAAGCCGACCAGCGCGGACAAGATGCTCCGCCGCAACCTCGGCCTCTACGGACTCGGCGGCCTGATCGCCCCGTTCATCGGCATCAAGATCATCGACCTGCTCATCTCCCTCATCCCCGGAATCGGCTGATCGGCAATGAACTCTTCCGTATCCAGCACCGTGCGTCTGATCGGGGCCGGCCTACGGGCCCTGCTCGTCCTGACCGTGATCTGCGGGGTCATCTACCCGCTCGCCGTCACCGGGATCGCCCAGGCCCTCTTCAACGACAAGGCCAACGGCTCCGAGATCAAGGACAAGAGCGGCAACGTCGTCGGCTCCTCCCTCATCGGACAGACCTACAACCTGCCCAAGCAGAACCCGGACGACCCCGAAGAGGCGGCGAAGCCGGACCTGAAGTGGTTCCAGCCACGCCCCTCCAACGGTCTCGGCGTCAACAGCGTCAACACCCAGTACTCACTGATCCTCTCCGGCGCCACCAACAGGGCCGCCGACAACGGTGCCGTAAACGGCAAGTGCACCGAGGACGCCGCGGAAGGCACCCTCTGCGCGCAGGTCGTCGCCGCCAAGGAAGCCGTGATCGCCGACAACTCCACGGCCGGCCACACGGTCAAGCCGGAGGACGTGCCGGCCGACGCCGTCACCTCCTCCGGCTCCGGCCTCGACCCCAGCATCTCCCCGGAGTACGCCGAGCTCCAGGTCCACCGGGTCGCCGAGAAGAACAAGCTCGACGTAAAGCAGGTGGAGAAGCTCGTCGAGCAGAACACCGAGGGACGCACCCTGGGGTTCATGGGAGAGCCCCGCGTCAACGTCCTCAAGCTCAACATCGCGCTCAAGGCACTGACCAAGAGCTGATGCTCCACATCGCACGACCTGAGAGCCGGCGGGGCGCGAACCTCACCCAGCTACCGCTGGGAGGGACCCCCAGCGCCCCGCCGGCTTCTTACCGTGCCCGCAACGAGGGAAAGGCTGCACACCCATGACCCGGGTGCTGGTGGTGGAGGACGATCCCCAGCTCGTCCGCGCGCTCAAGATCAATCTCCAGGCGCGCAAATTCGAGGTCACGGAGGCCGGAGACGGCGGCTCGGCCCTCAGACTCGCGGCCGCGCAAAAACCGGACGTCATCGTCCTCGACCTCGGGCTGCCCGACATGGACGGCATAGAAGTCATCAAGGGCGTCCGTCATTGGAGCCTGGTCCCCATACTGGTGCTGTCCGCCCGCCACACCTCGGAAGACAAGATCCGGGCGCTTGACGCGGGCGCCGACGACTACGTGACGAAACCGTTCAGCATGGACGAGCTCCTCGCCAGGCTACGGGCAGCCGCCCGCAGGCAGGAGGCGCCGACGACCACCCAGCCCGACAAGGTCACCCTGATCACGACTGACGAGTTCACCGTCGACCTCGTCGCGAAGAAGGTGTACCGGGGCGAACGCACCGTGCGCCTGACGCCGACCGAATGGCACCTGCTGGAGATCCTCCTCACCCACCCCGGTCGCCTGATCACCCAGAGCCGGCTGCTGCTGGAGGTCTGGGGCCCGACCTACCGGGAGAACACCAACTACCTGCGCGTCTACATGGCCCAGTTGAGGCGCAAGCTGGAACCGGACCCCTCGCACCCGCGGTACCTGATCACCGAACCGGGCATGGGATACCGCTTCGAGCCCTGATCACCCCGATCACCACCAGAGAAGAAGAGCCAGAACATGGGACGCGGCAAGCTCCGCATCTACCTCGGCGCGGCACCCGGCGTCGGCAAGACGTACTCGATGCTCTCCGAGGCACACCGCCGGGTCGAGCGGGGCACCGACTGCGTCGTCGGCTTCGTCGAGCACCACGGCCGGCCGCGGACCGAGGTGATGCTGCACGGCCTGGAAATCATCGAGCGGCGCGAGATCGAGTACCGCGGCTCCACCTTCACCGAGATGGACGTGGACGCGATCCTCGCGCGGCGGCCCGCCGTCGCCCTGGTGGACGAACTCGCCCACACCAACGTGCCCGGCTCGCGCAACGCCAAGCGGTGGCAGGACGTCGAGGAGCTCCTCCAGGCCGGTATCGACGTCGTCTCGACCGTGAACATCCAGCACCTGGAATCGCTGGGCGACGTGGTCGAGACGATCACCGGGGTCCGCCAGCGCGAGACGGTCCCCGACGAGGTCGCGCGCCGGGCCGACCAGATCGAGCTGGTGGACATGTCCCCGCAGGCCCTGCGGCGGCGCATGGCCCACGGCAACGTCTACAAGCCCGACAAGGTCGACGCGGCCCTCTCGAACTACTTCCGGCCCGGGAACCTGACCGCGCTGCGCGAACTCGCGCTGCTGTGGGTGGCCGACCGGGTCGACGAGTACCTCCAGGAGTACCGGGGCGAGCACAACATCCGCTCGACCTGGCAGGCCCGCGAGCGGATCGTCGTCGGCCTCACCGGCGGCCCCGAGGGCCGCACCCTCATCCGCCGCGCCGCCCGCCTCGCCGAGAAGGGCGCCGGCGGCGAGGTCCTCGCCGTGTACATCGCCGCCAGCGACGGCCTGACCTCCGCCTCGCCCAAGGAACTCGCCGTCCAGCGCACCCTGGTCGAGGACCTCGGCGGCACCTTCCACCACGTCATAGGCGACGACATCTCCGACTCCCTGCTGGAGTTCGCCCGCGGCTGCAACGCCACCCAGATCGTGCTCGGCGTCAGCCGCCGCCGCTCCTGGCAGTCCGTCTTCAACCCCGGCGTCAGCGCCACCGTCGCCCGCGAGTCCGGCCCGGACCTCGACGTCCACATCGTCACCCACGACGAAGCCGCCAAGGGCCGCCGCCTGCCCGTCGCCGCCCGCGGCGCGCGGCTCGGCCGGGCCCGCATCATCTGGGGCTGGCTCACCGGCATCGCCGGCCCCGCCCTGCTCTCCGTCCTGCTGAGCCACTTCGTTCCGGAGCTCGGACTCGCGAACGACATGCTGCTCTTCCTCACCTTCACCGTGGCGGCCGCACTCCTCGGCGGGCTGCTCCCCGCCCTCGCGTCGGCGGCGTTCGGGTCCCTGCTGCTGAACTACTACTTCACCCCGCCGCTGCACGAGTTCACCATCTCGGACCCGAAGAACATCGTGGCCATCGCGATCTTCGTGGGTGTGGCGGTGTCGGTGGCATCCGTGGTCGACCTCGCGGCTCGGCGCACCCACCAGGCCGCCCGCCTGCGCGCCGAATCCGAGATCCTCTCCTTCCTCGCCGGCAGCGTCCTACGCGGCGAGGACTCCCTCGATGCCCTGCTGGAACGGCTGCGCGAGACCTTCGCCATGCAGTCGGTGGTCCTGCTGGAGCGGACCACGGAGGTTGACCCCTGGACCACGGCCGCAGCTGTTGGCACCGGCTCCGTGGCCCGGCCCGAGGACGCGGACGTCGATCTGCCCATAGGCGAGAACATGGCGCTCGCCCTCACCGGCCGGGTCCTCCCGGCCGAGGACCGCCGCGTCCTCGGCGCCTTCGCGGCCCAGGCAGCCGTCGTACTCGACCGGCAGCGCCTCGTCGACGAAGCCGGCAAAGCCCGCGAACTCGCCGAGGCCAACCGCATCCGTACCGCCCTGCTCGCCGCCGTCAGCCACGACCTGCGCACCCCGCTCGCCGGCATCAAGGCATCCGTCACCTCCCTGCGCTCCGACGACGTCGAATGGTCCGAGGACGACAAGGCCGAACTCCTCGAAGGCATCGAGGACGGCGCCGACCGGCTCGCCGCCCTCATCGGGAACCTCCTCGACATGTCCCGCCTCAACACCGGCACCGTCGTCCCCCTCATCCGTGAGACCGACCTCGACGAGGTCGTCCCCATGGCCCTGGGCGGCGTACCGGAGGACAGCGTCGAACTCGACATCCCCGAGACGCTCCCCATGGTCGCCGTCGACCGGGGCCTGCTGGAACGGGCCGTCGCCAACATCGTCGAGAACGCCGTCAAGTACAGCCCCCACGGCCGGCCCGTCAACGTCTCCGCGAGCGCCCTGGGGAGCCGCGTCGAACTCCGCGTCGTCGACCGGGGCCCCGGCGTCCCGGACGAGGCCAAGGACCGCATCTTCGAACCCTTCCAGCGCCACGGCGACGCCCCGCGCGGCGCCGGAGTCGGCCTCGGCCTCGCCGTCGCCCGCGGCTTCACCGAGGCCATCGGAGGCACCCTCACCGCCGAGGACACCCCGGGCGGCGGCCTCACCATGGTCCTCACCCTCCCCATGGCGGGCGGCACTCCCCCGGTCTCCGCGGAGTTGCCGACCTCAGCCGTAACCTGACCCCCCACCGGCGCTCCGCCCAGAAGCACGCGAGCCGTCCGGCCCCGGTATCCCCACACCGGAAAGCCGGACGGCTCATGTGTTGCGCGACGGTCGACCAGGCACGCGTTCGCCTCGCCCGAACCCCCCACGAGCCGGACTCGGCGCCGCAATCAGCGGTGTTCAGGTCACCGCCCTTCGGGGCCGCGCACCCCGGGACCGTCTTCCCGTACCGTCGCCGCACCAGTCTGACGCCCGCCCGGGGCCCGGGCCGCACTCCTTGACGGGTTCCTTCCGCCCGGAAGTCGATCTTTGATGCGCCGCTGACGGCAGACATCAGAAGGCCGTCAAGGAGCCCGGGAAGACTTGCCTCCCGATCGCCCCGTACGGTGGGATGGCGTTCATGAACAGCGGTCCACGCTACGACGATCGGCCACCGAATCAGGTGCAGCCGACGGCGCCCGCCGTCCGCCGCCCGGTCGTCTGACATCTGACGTCGGTCATCGGCCCGCGTCACTCCGCGTACGGCGCGCCGTAGTCCCGAGGGACTACGGCCGAGGCTGCGTACGCGTGCTCACCTTCAGCACCTTCACCGCATGACCTGAGCCCACGTCCCGGCCTCCCGCCGGGCCCTGGGCATGTCAGCCATGCCTTCATCCGGGAATCCCACATGACTTCTTCCCTGTCCGGACGCACCGTCCTCGTCACCGGCGCCACCTCCGGCATCGGCTACGAGACCGCCCGCCGGCTCGCCGAGCACGGCGCCGTCGTCCTCCTCCACGGCCGCACGGCCGAAGAGGCGCGGGCCGCCGCCGACCGGCTCATCGCCACGGCCGGCATCGGTGCGGCTTCCGTGCGGCCGCTCGCCGCCGACTTCACCCGCCTGGAGGAGGTGGAGAACCTGGCCCACGCTGTCGTACGCGAACACCCGCGTCTCGACGTCCTCGTCAACAACGCGGCCATCGCCGCCCCCGAGCGCCACACCCTCACCGTCGACGGCAACGAGATCGCCTTCCAGGTCAACTTCCTCGCCCACTACCTGCTCACCAACCTCCTGGAGCCGGCCCTCACCAGCGAGCCGGGCGGCCGGGTCGTCAACGTGTCGTCCTCTCTCCACCGCACCGGCGCGATCCAGTGGAGCGACCCGAACCGGGAGCGCCGCTACTCGAGGCTCGCCGCCTATGCGCAGTCCCAGCTCGCGCTGACCGTCTTCGCGTCCGACCCGCGGGTCACGGCCGTCTCCGTCCACCCCGGCATCTGCGAGACCGGTCTGCTCCCCCTCTACGCCCACGAGGGCGTGTCCGCCGCCGATGGCGCCGGACACGTCGTACACCTCTGCGACCCGGCCACCGAGATCGTCAACGGCGCCTACTACGACCGCTCCGAACGGGTCGCCCCGGCCCCCGCCGCCACCGAGGACCGCACCGTCAAGCGCCTCAACAAGCTCGCCGACCTCCTCGTCGGCCACACCGCCTGAAGGGAACCGCCACAGCCGTGTCGAAGCGTGCCCGCAAGAAGAGGTTCCGCCGCAGGAAGGGCGCCAACCACGGCCGCAAGCCCGGCCAGTAACCTTCCGCGCATATCGGTACCGGTCCGACCCCCGCGGTCCGGACCGGTGCGGCCTCGGCGTTGGTCGTCACACCCTCGCCGGCCTCGCGTCACGGGGAGCGGCCCGCTCCCCCGTCGGTCATTCTGCGGTCGCCACGGCACACCGTCTCCCCACCTTGACGCCTCTCTGACGGCGCACTGCTCCTTATTGACGCCCTACTGACAGCGGGCACAGGTGGACCCGGATCTTCCCTGGTCGGAGGCGCTGCGCGTGCACTGACAGACCTGCCCGTCCCCGACCGTCGGCCACCGCCACCGCCACCGCCACCGCCTGCCTCAGCCGGCCAGGTCGAGGCGCGCCTCCTCCAGGTCCAGGGAGCGCTGGAGCCTTCGGCGGGTGGTTTCGCCGATGTGCTGTTCGTCGTACAGCCGGTGGAGTTCCGCCGACTCCACCCGGATGAGGTCGCGGCGCAGCAGCCGGTAGACGTGGTCGGCGGATTCGGCGAGGTCGGCCTCCTCCAGGCGGTCGCGGGCGTGTTCGAGGCGGGCCTGGAGGCTGCGCCGCAGCCGGTCCGCCACCACGTCGGGGACGGCTTCGATGTCCGTCATCTCGTCCAGTCTCCGGATTCCTGCTGCGGCGAGGCTGCAGCGGGTGGAGGCCTCCTCGCGTTCGGTGTGGTCGGGTTCGAGGGCGATGCCCGAGCGGCGGACCACGCCGCCCAGGGTGAAGCCCTGGGCGACCAGGGTGAACACCACGACCGAAGTGGTCAGTACGAGAACGAGCGGGCGCTGGCCCAGCAGCCCCGTGCCGTCCGCCGCGACCGGGATGGAGAGCGCCGCGGCCAGCGGCACCACACCGCGCGTGCCCGCCCAGGTCAGTACGGCGGGGACCCGCCAGGAAGGACGTGCGCCGGCGTTGCTCTGGACGACGACCGAGAGCGGGAGCACCCACAGCAGGCGCACGGCGATCAGTGTCGCGGCGACGGCCAGCGCATACAGGGGCCAGGCCCGGTCGGCGGCCGTCAGAGCGGCTACCTGTGCCGGCAGGGTGAGTCCGATCAGGCTGAAGACGACGCTCTCCAGGACGAAGACCACCGTCCCGTTGACGGCGTGCAGCTGGAGCCGTATCCGGGCGTTGGTCAACCGGTCCGCCCGCCCCCCGATCACGACGCCCGCCACGACGACGGAGGTGACGCCCGACGCGTGCACCGCCTCGGCCAGGACGTACGCGGCGTACGGGGTCACCAGGGTGATGACGGTCTCCAGTACGGGGTCCTCGGTCCTGCGGCGGATCAGCGCCACCACTCCCGCGACCGCACCCCCGATCAGGACGCCGCCACCGGCGAGCAGAGCGAACTCGGCGCCCGCCGCCTGCCAGGAGACTCCGGCGGAGGCCGTGGCGACGACCACGGCGACCCGGAAGAGGACGAGCGAGGTGGCGTCGTTGAAAAGGCTCTCCGCCTGCACCAGCACCTGAACCCGGGGCGGCAGGGCGAGGCGCCGGCCCAGTGCCGTGACGGCCACCGGGTCCGTACTCGCGAGGACGGCGCCCAGGACCAGCGCCATCTGCCAGGACAGCGGGGTGAGCAGCGAGGCGACCGCACCGACCGCGGCCGCCGAGGCCAGCACCAGACCCACCGCGAGCACGCTCACCGGCTTCCACACCAGGCGCAGTTCCCGCCAGGGAAGTTCCTCGGCGCCGGCGTACAGCAGGGGCGGCAGGACGACGAGGCCGATGACCTCGGGGCTGACGCGGATCTCGGGAGTGCCGGGCACCAGTGCGACGACGATGCCCGCGACAACGAGCAGCGAGGGCACGGGAATTCGCCATCGGCGGGCACCCGTTGCCACCAGCGTGGCCAACACCACGAGGATCAAGACCGTACCGACGCTGCGCATTCCGCCCCCACCCGAATCGACGCGGACCATGCGGTCCCGCGACGCCGACCAGGCTTCCCGGCACACCGCCTTCACCCTATCGGCGCAATGGGCGTCAATACGCCGTCAAAGTCCCCGCCGAGCGGCATCAGGAGTGCGTAAGGGACGTTTCGTCCATGGCTTCGCTGCTGTTCGCTGGTGAGGTTGAGGACGTATCGAGGAGTCGGTTCGGTTGAGCACGGAGAATGTCGTGGGCATCGTCGTCGCGGTCTGCATCGTCGGGTATCTGGTCCTGGCGTTGTTCTTCCCCGAGAAGTTCTGACATGACGACCACGAACGAGACGATCCCGGCGACCGTGCCGGAGCAGCCCGTCGTACCGCGCGGAAGGCTCAAGGTCTTCCTCGGCGCGGCTCCCGGAGTCGGCAAGACGTTCTCGATGCTCGACGAGGCGCACCGCCGGGTGGCCCGCGGCGCGGACGTGGTGGCCGGCCTCGTGGAGTGCCACCGGCGCCGGCACACGGAGGCCAAGCTCCACGGACTCGAACGCCTGCCGCCTGCCGACCTCGAGTACCGGGGCGGCCGGTACCCGGAGTTGGACCGGGAGGCGGTGCTCTCCAGGCGGCCGCAGGTGGTTCTGATCGACGAACTCGCGCACTCCAACGTGCCCGGGGGTGAGCGGCACGCGAAGCGCTGGCAGGACGTCGAGGAGATCCTCGCGTCCGGGATCGACGTGGTCACGACCCTCAACGTCCAGCACCTGGAGTCGCTGCGCGATGTCGTCGAGAAGATCACCGGTGTGCCGCAGCGCGAGACCGTACCCGATGAGTTCGTGCGGCGCGCCCATGAGATCGAGCTGGTCGACATACCTCCCGAGGGGCTCAGGCGCCGGATGGCGCACGGCAACATCTATCCCCCTGAACGGGTCGACGCCTCCCTCGCCAACTACTTCCGTCCCGGCAATCTCATCGCGTTGCGGGAGCTGGCGCTGCTGTGGCTGGCCGGCCGCGTGGACGAGGCCCTCCACAGGTACCGCACCGAGCACGGCATCGGGACCGTCTGGGAAACCAGGGAAAGGGTCGTGGTCGCCCTCACCGGCGGCCCCGAGGGCGAGACCCTGATCCGACGCGCGGCCCGCATCGCCGGCCGGGCGGCGGGCGGCGAACTGCTCGCCGTGCACGTGGCGCGGAGCGACGGGCTCGCCGCCGGCGTCTCCCACGCGGCACTGGCCGGGCAGCGGGCGCTGGTCGAGAGCCTGGGCGGCAGCTACCACTCGGTCGTCGGGGACGAAGTGCCCACCGCACTGGTGGACTTCGCGACGGCGGAGAACGCCACCCAGCTCGTCCTCGGCACGAGCCGCCGCCGTCGGCTGGAACGTTTCCTCACTGGCCGCGGGATCGGCGAGACGGTGGTGGCCCTGTCCGAGGACATCGACGTCCACATGGTCACCCACGAGCGGGCCGGCCACGGCCGCCTCCTGCCCTCTCGGCGCCGCACGCTTCCCACCTCCCGGCTCGTCGCCGGACCCGTGGCCGCGCTGGTGCTCCCCTTACTGCTCACGTTCGCCCTCGACCGCATGCGCGGCACCCTCAACCTCACGAGCGAGGCCCTGCTGTTCCTGGTGACCGTCGTGGCCGTGGCATGCATCGGCGGAGTGGCCTCCGCCCTGCTCGCGGCGCTGACCGCGGCCCTGCTCCTGAACTACTGGTTCATGCCGCCCATCGGCGAGTTCACCATGAGCGACCCGGACAGCGTGCTGGCACTGGCGGTGTTCGCCGGTGTGGCCGCCACCGTCGCCGCCGCGGCCGACCGGTCCCTGCGGCTCTCCCGGCGTTCCGCGCGCGCCACGGCCGAGGCGGAGACCATGTCCTCCCTCGCCGGAAGCATCGTCCGCGGCGACCAGACCATTCCCGCGCTGCTGGAGCGCGCCCGGGAGACCTTCGGCATGAACACCGTCGAACTGGCCCCGCAGGCCCCCGCTGCCGACGGCTCTCCGGATCCCGCCCTGGTGGTCGCCGCCGGGCCCGGCGCCTTCCTCGTCCTGCGCGGCCGTACGCTGCCCTCCTCCGAGCGCCGGGTCCTGGCCGCGTTCGCCGCCCACGTCGGCGCGGCCGTCGAACGGGCCCGCCTGGCCGAGGCCGCCGCCGAGGTCGAGCCGATCAAGGCGGCCGACCGGCTGCGGACCGCCCTGCTCCGGGCCGTCGGCCACGACCTGCGGACACCGCTGGCGGGGGCACTGGCGGCGGTCACCTCCCTGCGCGCCTCGGACGTCGACTTCTCCGCCGAGGACCGGGCGGAGCTGCTGGGCTCCGCCGAAGCGTCCCTGAACCGGCTGAACCGCCTCGTCGAGAACCTGCTCGACCTCAGCCGCCTGCAGGCCGGCGCCCTCACCCTCGACCTGCGTGCCACCACCCTCGAGGAGGTCCTGCCGGCCGCGCTGGACTCCCTGGACCCGGTACCGGAGGGCCTGCAGGCCCTGGACGTGCAGACCCTGGAAGCCGTACCGCCGCTGCTGGCCGATCCCCCCCTGCTGGAACGCGTACTGGCCAACCTCGTCGGCAACGCGGTCCGCCACGCGCCCGCCGACCTCCCCGTGCTGGTCACCGCCAGCGCGCTGGCCGGGCGGGTCGAGATCAGGATCGCCGACCGGGGCCCCGGGATCGACGCCGACGACCGGGAGCGCATGTTCGAACCCTTCCAGCGCCTCGGCGACCGCGACAACACCGCCGGACTCGGCCTCGGGCTCGCTCTGGCCCGGGGCCTGACCGAGGCGATGGACGGCACGCTCACCCCCGAGGACACTCCGGGCGGGGGCCTGACCATGGTCCTGTCCCTGCCCGTCGCGACCGATGCACGGGCAGAACGCCTCTGATCGGGTTTCGGCTCCAAAGCCGTTACCGGGCCTTCGGGGAGACCCGGTTGAAGAGTGGGCCTCCGAGGTCGGCTCCGGTGATGGCCCCGGTGCGGTCGTGGGTGAGGAAGCCGCGCGGTCCCTGGAGGCCGGCGCCGGTGACGACGTACTGGGACCGGTCGACCGCGCCGGACGGCAGCTGGTTCCCGAACGACGCTTCACGCAGGCCACCCGCTGGGCCGGTGAGCAGCGCTCGGCGATCGGTGTCGCGTTCCTCCTGTTCACAGCCCGTCAGGCCGTCGATGCGGTCGGCAAGCTCGGAATCCTCGGGCCTCAGGGCGGCGCAGGGCGCCCGCGTTGTCGCGGGCCCGGGCGTTCACGCTGCGGTCGGCGGCGCGCGTGTCACGGGTGGCCTGGACGCGCTCCTCGCCGGTGCTGCCGGCCTTGCCGGGACGGAGCCGCAAGTAGCGGCGTTCGGCAGCCTGGCGGCCCTGCCGGGTCGGCCCAGCTGCATCGGCAACCCGAGACGTCCGATCCGGAGCGGGTCGTGACCGCCGTCGGGGCCGACCGGGTGGGATGGGTTCGCGGGTGTGGCGTCCTGGACAGGATCGACCCATGGATTCCGTGAAGACCGTCCTGACGGCCGCTGCCGCAGCGTTCCTCGCCCTCATCTCTCCGGCCGCCTCGGCCCTTGGCGCCCCCACAGCCGCGCCACGCCCCTGCGACGGCGCCCCGACCTGCTACGTCGACGTGACGGTCGCCCAGGTCTGGGTCAGCCCCGACCAGGTACGCCCCGTGGACGCCCCGGCGACCACCCGTCCCGCCGACGTCCGGGGCTGGCTGGCCGGCATGACCCTGGACGAGCGGCGCGAGGTCGCCGGGGAGACGCAGGCCCTCCACGGCATCCGGGTGACCGTCGACCGCAGCGAGTGGCACGGCGGTCTGCTCTGGGACCACGTATGGGTGCACGGCCAGCCCACCCCCAGGGACCAGGCCGGACGGGGCGCCTACCCCGGCTGGATTCCCGACCGCCAACTGACCCGGGAGCACCGGCGCCCGCCCGGCGGCACGCACGAGGAACGCGTCGCCCGCCCCACGGCCCGGGGCTTCGCCACCGCCCGGGCCGCGCTCGACGGCCGCGGATCCGGGCAGGTCGGCGAGTACTCGTACAACACCTCCTTCCCGGTGGAGGCCGGCCCGCTGCCCGGAGTGGTCACCGCCCACTCCCCCGCCGGCGGCCGGGTGTTCTTCCGGGCCGACGACCTGGCAAGGGTGCCGTCCGCGCCGAGCGGCGCGGACGTCGTCGCCGCCGCACGCGCCTTCCTGGGCCTGCCCTACCTGTGGTCGGGCACCTCCGGATTCGGCTACGACTGCTCCGGCCTCACCGGCCAGGTCTACTCCGCGCTCGGCGTGACGATCCCCCGCGACGCCCAGCCCCAGTTCGACGCCGGCGGCGGACAGGTACCCGCCGGATCGGCCGCGGGGGTGAGGATCAGCCGTACGGAGGACCTCCGCCCCGGCGACGTCGTCGCCTTCCGCCCCGCCACCGGCACCGAGGTCACCCACGTCGGCATCTACACGGGAACGCGCAACGGCGAACCCATGATGATCAACTCACCTCGGACGGGTGACCCCGTCAGGGAGGAGCCCATCGGCTCCACCGGCCGCGTCTACGTCGGCGCCACCCGCTTCCTCACCCGCTGACGCCCTTACGACAGCAGTCCGTTCGAGTTGAGATCCTGGCGGCGCCGGCGGTACCGGTGATCAGCCGGGCGCTCGGCTCGTCCGGACGAGGCGCGGGGTGGTCCGGCGCGGGCCCGGCGGCTTCTGGGGGTGTGTCGGCGGGTGGTTCCGCCCCGGGTAGGTCCGAGGTCAGTAGACGACGGACACGATCCGGGGCGGCCCAGCTGCCGCCGCCCGGCCGTCGACGTCGACGCGAACCTGCGTCCCGGCGGGGGCGTGGACGTTCCGGAGGGTGTGGGGCAGGGCCCGCATGAAGGTGTCCGGTACCACTGCGAGGAGCCGGGGGTCGGTGTCCGCCTCCTGGCCGGCCGCATGCCGGACCTGCTCGGGCCTTGCTCAGCTCCTGCAACGGGACGAGCCCTACGGGTTGCCCCGCGATTGACAGCGGGGCAACCCGTGGGAGCATTCCGTGTTCCTCTACAACCGGTGCCCGCGGTCCGAGGGTTGGTTGCCGAGGGTCATCTCGGTCAGCCGAGACGGTCGGGAAGCGGTGCCAGGGAGAAGTTCCCCCAGATGAAGTTGTCCATCTGATGCTGGTCCCCGCTGAGGTTGATCACTCGGTCGACCTGGCCGTCGGCGTTGAAGTGCCACACCAGGGCCCAGGTGGTGTCCACCTCGCCCACCCCTTCGGTGGTCCATCCGCGGTGAATGTCGACGACGTAGTCGTCGTTGCTGCCGAAGAAGATGGGGTCTGCCTGGAACCCGGCCTTGCCCAACTGGTCGAAGAAGCTCCGGACCTCGGCGACCCCTCGCTTGATGCCGGACAGCGGGTGGCGTCCGGGAATGCTCCACTCGATGTCCGGAGCCAGGACGGCGCTCATGCCATCTACGTCACCGGCAGCGTAGGCGGTGAAGAACTTCTCGACCGCCGCGACCTTTGGATCTTTAGTGCTCATCAACTTCCTCCTACCTCATGCGTGTCCGCCAGGCACCCTAATGGGCCCCTCACCCCCACGACCAGGATGTTTCGACTGGTGGGACACATCCGTCAGCCTCGCACCGCTCAAGGGACTGCCCCGACTCCGGTCCCTCGCCGTGCGCCCCGGGGCCCTCGACGACCCCGCGGAGATCGCGGGGCTCACCGGACTCGAATAACGTGCGGAATCAGGACGGCGTCACTGCTCCTGCGGCGGCTTGCCCTCCGCCGCCGACACCTCGACGAATTCGACCTGGCCCTTGCCGTTGAGGCGCAGGATCGGGACGGCCTTGTTGCGCGGATTGCCGTTGTTCTGGAAGGAGATGAAGCCGCTGGCCCCGGCCACCTGCTGGGTGCCGTCCATCTGGTGGAACATCCGGGCCACGGCGTCACCGGCGACCTGTCCCTGCCAACGGGCGGCCATCTGGATGCCGTGGGCGGCGGTGAGGACCGCGTCGTGGCCCATCAGCGCCCCGCCGTCCGCACGGGGGTCGTGCGGGAACCACTGGTCCAGCAGCCCGCCGGGCTGGAAGTTCTTCGCGGACGGCGCGGACACCGCCTGGGGCGCGGAGCGGTACATGTCGGGGTGGGAGAGGCCCGTGTACAGCACCTCGATGCCCGTCTCGGCGGCGTGGGCGAGCTGCTCGGCGCTCAGGTTGGTCGTGTCGTCCCCGGCGAACACGGTGAACTGCTGGTCGGTGCAGCTGCGGTTGGAGAGCGCGTCGAGGAAGTGGGTGAGGTGCCTGCCGCGGCCCGCGAAGTAGACGAGCTGCGGGCGCTGCTGGCACAGCTGCCCCGGGATGTAGCGCAGTTCGTTCTGCCAGGCGCTGCTGACGGAGGAGTCGTAGGTCATCCGCTCGGAGACGAGCCTGTGCTTGTCGCCTTCCTGGAAGGCCTTGGTGAAGGCCGTGCCGAGGGTCGAGGCGTAGAGGTTTCCCTCCGCCACGTCCTGGAGGACGACGGCGGTGGCGACGCCGCGCCGTTTGAGGTAGCCGGCGGCCGCGTACGCCTCGTCCTCGTTGGTGGGGGCGATCCGTACGAAGCCGTTGATGCCCTGGATGTTCGTGGCGGTCATGGTGGCGCCGACCATGGCGATGCCGTTCTCGGAGAGGCGCTGGATGGCCGCGAGGTTCTCCTTGGTGCTGGGCCCCAGGCCCGCCACCGCGACCAGCCGGTCCGGGGAGTCCTTGCGGGCGATCAGCTCGTCGACGGTGTGCTTCCACCGCACGGACCTGCTGCCCGGGTTGGCGATGAGCAAGCGGATCTTCGGGGTGGCGGCGAGGTCGCCCTGGTTGTGCCGGTACTGGGCGAGGTAGGCGCCCTGCAGTTCGTGGCGGACGCCCTCGGCCGAGTTGCTGTCCTCGGCCGTGGTGGTGAACGAGGTGAAGTAGGCGACGCTGACGTACGGTTCCTTGTCGGCGTTGGCGAGGACCCTGCGGTTCTCCTCCTCGATCTTCTTGCTGACGGCGTCGAGGTGCGGGGCGAAGGCGTAGGAGCCGTCGGTCACTCCGACACACTCGTCGTCCGGTCCCTGTTCGACGACTCCGTCCCCGCATCTCGCCTGGCGCTCCTGAAGCCAGCCGGCCCCCAGCCAGAACGCGGCGACCAGTACGACGGCGGCCACGGCGGCGAGGGCGACGCGGCGTACGACGTGCAGGGGCCATTCGAGTCTGGGCACGCGCTCAGCCCTCCCAGCCCGCGGTCTGGGGATCGCGCCAGTGACGGTACCGTTCCGCCTCGTTGAACAGGGCCACTATGTCGTTCCTCCGCAGTTGGGACAGCTGGGTGTAGCCGTCGGCCATCAGGTCGCCCAGCCGCATGGCGGGGTCGGCGAGCGGATCGCTCCACACCCAGCGGGTGGTCACCAGGGTGTGGATCACGGACTCGGTGTCCATGACGCGCCCGGGCCTGCGCTGGACGAGCCCGGCGAGGAGTTCCAACGGACCGCTGTCGGCGGGCAGGCGGTTCGGCGCGGCGGTGATCGCGTCGAGCTCGGAGATCCACTGCGCGGCCGGTACGGCGATGAAGCGCCGCGCCAGGTGGGCGGTGACCTCCTCGGTCCGCCCGCGGGCGAGCTGGTGGTACATCTCCTGCACCGGTTTGCCCTCGCCGCGGTAGTACTCGGCGAGGAGTTCGTGCACCGCGTCCCACCTGTCCGGACGCGCCGCTAGCCGCCACAGCAGCAGACGGCGCAGCCAGGGGTGGAGTACGGGGACGACGGCGACGGGCCCGTTGAGCAGCCAGCGGGAACGGATGTCGCCGAACAGGGAGTCGTCCGGGCTGAGCAGCCGGGTGGCGACGGAGAAGTCCCGGGCCGCCGCGCATTCGGCGAGCGTGGCGCGCTGGGTACCGTCGAAGTCGCGCAGGAGGTGCCCGAGGGCGGTGTCGGCGAGGGAGGCGGAGTCCTCCCCGGCGCGCAGCGGCCGGTCCGGCAGGGTGCGCAGCCAGCGGTCCTGCTGAGGGCCCGACTCCCGAGGGGGCCCGGCCTGGCGGAGCACGTCGAGTACCTGGTGGACGGCGCGCGGCAGTCCGCCGGTGAGGCGGTGCACGAAGGGGGTGAGCCTGGTCAGCGGGGCCAGATCGCTGTTCCCGCCGAGCTGGAGTTCTATCCGGATCCGCACCTCGTCCAGGTTGAGGTCGCGCAGGCGTAACGGGTACCACCACGAGTCCTCGCTGTCGCGGGTGGGCCGATGGGCGTTCCAGTCGGCCAGGGAGGCCCGGTCGGGGCCCCGCAGCTGCCAGGGCCAGGACTCGCCGGTGGCCGGGCCCCAGCGGGGCAGCCAGCGGTTGGAGCTGGCGACGACGGTCAGCGGGTCGCTCGCGTGACCGGCGACGACCGTCTCGTCGTGCCGGGCGCGCAGCAGCAGGTCGAGGAAGCGGCGGCCGTACTCGGTGTGGGAGTTGTCGAGGAGCAGCAGGTAGGAGCGGGGCATGAAGTTGCGGGCGGTGTTGCGTCTGAGGTCCTCCAGGAAGGCCGAGAAGAGGACGAGGTCGAGCCGCTCCTGCTCGTTCTCGTCGCCCTCGTGGCGCCAGAGGTTGAGCTCCACGAGCGCCTCCATGGGGTCCGCGCTGCGGGTCATGGGGTGGCGTCCGTACCAGGTGGCCCCGGCGGTGAGCCGATTGCCCGGTCTGCCGCCGAACAGTCCGGGCATGGTGCGGCGGCCCCGCCGCAGGGCGTCCTGGAAGAGGGCGTGCGCGGCGGTGGAGGCGCCTTCGGGCATGCCGACCGCACCCATGGCCACTTCGAAGAAGGCGGCCAGGTAGTCGCCGTGCCGGGCCTCGTTCTCCTCCTGGAACCGGTCGAGCTGCCGTCGCACCACGCGCCGGCCGTCGGGAAGGCTGCGCATGCGCAGCTCCTGGTCGGAGGCGAGCAGGCCGAGGCTGAGCAGCGGGAAGTGGGAACGGCCGTAGCGGGGCAGTTTGCGTTCGAGCTGGCGGGCCAGGAGTCCGAGGGCGTAACGCGGCAGCAGGGACTGGGCCCCGCCGAAGTTGACGAAGGCGAAGGGGTAGTCGGGCCCGAAGCGCTCCATGAGGGCGCTGTGCGCCTCGCTGGCTCCGCTGCCCGCGGGGCCGAGGAGTACGGTCAGGGGCCGCTCGGCCGCCGGGTCCTCCTTCAGGCACGCGTCGACCAGCGACAGTATGCCGCTGCGGCCTCGCAGGCCCATGCCCGTACCCGGCTCCATCACGCGTGATCCCCCCCGGGACGACGTTTCCGAGAAGTAGAGACTGCCATCCGGAGCCGCAGTCAGACAGGGGTTTCGGCCATTGGAATCGTTCCGCTCCGCGGCGCCCGCCGGTCTCGAACCACCAGCGGGCCGTGCCGTAGGCCTGAGCGTGGGGAGCGCTGTGCCGTTGTTCCACCAGAGAGTGGGACTTCATACCGTGGCCGGATGTGCGGCCTGTGTCTCCGAACGGGCTGGGCCGGCGGGGTTCCGCCACCTGGGGCTGGCTCCGAGTGCCGCCGCGACCAGGGCGTGGATGGTGACCAGGCACAGTGCGGCGCGGTACGCGGTCTGCTGGAGGGGGACGAGCCACAGGTGGCGCAGGCTTTCGTTGTCCGTGCGCAGGGCGTAGGCGGCGAGGGCGGCCGAAACTCATGACGTACTCGAGGTGCTGCCACAGGGGCAGCAGACCAGTGCGGTTGGCGACCTTGGTGTTCCCCGCCACGGCGCCGACCGCGGGGTCGACCATGGCGGCGGCCAGGTGTGCCACCGCCCCCGGGGCGATGACGGTGTCCGCGTCGACCATGAGGATCACGTCGTGGGCGGCGTGGGCGACGCCGGTGTTCAGAGCGGCGGGCTTGCCCTGGTTGGGCTGGGTCACGACCCGAACCCTGGGGTCCGCCACGGTGAGGGCTGCGGCCGTGGTGCCGTCGGTGGAGCCGTCGTCGACCACGACGACGTCGATGTCCTGACAGCCGCCGTGCAGCAGGGCGCGTACGCAGGAGGCGATGGTCGCCTGCTCGTTGTGGGCGGGGATCACGGCCGAGACGCGCAGCAGGGGCAGGGGCACGGCCTGGGGGCAGCTGCGCCTCCGGTGTGCGGCCGCGGCTGCGGCGAGCAGGAGCAGGCGAGCGGCGGTGAGCAGCGCGACCGCGTACAGCAACCCCGCGGCGGCGGGGGGGGCACGGCGACGGCTGCCTGGATCAGGCCGATCAGGGCGGTGCCGTACCAGCGGTCGAACGTGGGGGCCGGGGTGGTCTGGGACGGTAGTCCGACGGCCTCGCTCAGGGTGGTGAAGCGGTATCCGCGTGCCTTGAGGGTGTCGATGAGCGGGCCCAGGGCGGCCACGGTCCGGGAGCGGTCGCCGCCGCCGTCGTGCAGGAGGACAACGGCTCCGCGGCCGTCCTGCGGGGTGGCGCCGTCGACGATGTCCTGGGGGGTGTGTGCCTCCCAGTCGAGTCCGTCCCGGGTGGACAGAACGGTCAGGTATCCGAGCGCGCCGGCGCGCAGGGCCGCGTGCCAGTCGCGGTTGCCGACCGCGTCGGGCATGGACGAGTACGGCGGTCGCAGGAGGATCGTGTTCTCCCCGGTGGCTCCCGCCAGGACGGCGCGGCTGGCCGCGAGTTCCAGGCGCGTCTGCCACACGGGCGCGGTGGCCAGGTCGGCGTGGGTGAAGGTGTGCAGGCCCACCTCGTGTCCGGCTGCCGTCTGTGCCCGGACGAGCTCGGGGTGCCCGGCCACATGCCGGCCGACGACGAAGAACGTCGCCGGCACCTGCTTTTCGTGCAGTACCCGAAGGATCTGCGGAGTCCAGGCGGGGTCGGGCCCGTCGTCGAAGGTGAGTGCCACCGTGCCCGGGCGCACGCCCAGGCTGATCGGGAGGCCGCTCCGCGTGTCGAGGACGGGCCCACCATCGGATACGGAATGTAAGGAGATCTGGCCCTGGGAACCCTTAAGCCACGGCGCGTTCGACGCGCGCTGCTCACCAGCGTGGCCCCGGCCACGTTCTTCGGGAGCACCGGCTGCGTAGACCGTGCCCACCGGCACCAGAGGTCCGGAGAGGCCGCCGTCGCACTCATACTGCATCTCAATGCACGCGTCGGCTGAATCGCCAGCAGGCAGCCCGCTTCGGGTGGACTCCTGACCCGCCGGCAGGTGCCGGCACAGGCTGGGGATGCGTGGGGTGTCAGCTGGACATCGTTGCCTCCCCGTATATGCATCCCGAATCCCAGCAGGCCCTCTCCACGGTCATCCCGGGCTGGCCTTCGTCCACGAGGCTGGCAGTTCTGGTGGTCCGGAGCGGCCGCCGACCCTGAGCCGGCCCGCTTTCCCAGTCAGGAGGACGCCTCCTCCCATCCGCCCTGCGCCGAGAACTCGCTGCCTGTGTCCGGTCATGTAGCCCTGCTGCGGGCGGCCGGCCTTGCCCACATCGGCACCGAACTGGTCGGCTGGTCGAGCAGGGGACACGTCCCCACGGGGGATGGCCTTGTCGCTGACGGAAAATCACCCCTTACCGATGTCCGGGTGATGGGGCATGCTCGGTGAGGTTGCCGGGGAACCCACACCTGTGATCCCTGCAGCCCATGTCCCTTTCGGTATGCGACTCTCAAGGATTGATTTTGGGCACACGGTCCAGCACACGTCCGGCCGACGCCTCCGGCACATTCGCCTTGGGCGGCGACCTGCCGGTGAACCGTCTCGGATACGGCGCCATGCAACTGACCGGTCCAGGTGTCTGGGGCGAACCCCGCGATCCGGACGAGGCCGTCCGGGTCCTGCGCCGAGCGGTCGAGCTGGGCGTCACCTTCATCGACACGGCTGACGCCTACGGCCCGTTCGTAAACGAGCAGCTGATCCGCAAGGCTCTGCACCCCTACACCGACGACCTGGTCATCGCCACCAAGGGCGGCGTGACGCGTCCGGGTCCGGACGACTGGCGCCCCAACGGCCGGCCCGAGTATCTGCGTCAACGGGTGGAGCTGAGCCTGCGACACCTCGGTCTCGAACGCATCGATCTGTACCAGCTGCACCGTATCGACCCCGACGTCCCACTGGCCGAGCAGCTCGGCGCGTTGGCCCAGCTGCAGCAGGAGGGCAAGCTCCGTCACCTCGGACTGTCCGAGGTGACGGTCGAGGAGCTCAAGGAGGCCCGCACGCACGCTGACATCGTCTCCGTGCAGAACCTTTACAACCTCGCGAACCGGTCGGCTGAAGACGTGCTCACGTATGCCGAGGCCGAGAACATCGCCTTCATCCCTTGGTTCCCGATCGCCACAGGCGAACTCGCCCGCCCCGGCAGCCCGCTGGACGCCGCGTCCCGGCTGCACAACGCGAGCCCCGCACAGCTCGCCCTTGCCTGGCTGCTGCGCCGCTCCCCGGTGATGCTCCCGATTCCGGGCACGTCCAGTGCCGTCCATCTGGAGGAGAACGTCAACGCCGCACGGGTGCGGCTCGACGACGAGCAGTTCGGGGCGCTCACCGCCGCCGCCTGAACTCGCGAGGGCAGAAGGAGACGTTCGGCCAGTTCGAGGCCGATCACCCCGACGGACGCCGGGCCGGTGACGTTCTGCACGGGCCGCGGGCCATGGCCGCGACAAGCCTCTTTCGCCTCACGCACGACCATGGCGCCTGGCGGCGGTCCCGCGGACCGCGCCGGCGGCCCGGCTCACACGCCGGAGGAAACCTCGGCCTTTTCGTGGGACCCCATGTGCTTTCCCTCGGCTGCCAGCCGCTTGTTGCGGCGCACGGAGGACCAGAAGGACCAGGCGATGAGCAGGACGCCGACGAGGCCGGTGATGACCTCGTGGATCTCGTACTGGATGGTGACGAGCAGGATCACGGCGAGGGCGCCGATCGCGTAGTGCGCGCCGTGCTCCAGGTAGACGTAGTCGTCCAGGGTGCCCTGGCGGACCAGGTAGACCGTGAGCGACCGGACGTACATGGCGCCGATGCCGAGGCCGAGGGCCATCAGCACGATGTCGTTGGTGATGGCGAAGGCGCCGATGACACCGTCGAAGGAGAAGGAGGCGTCGAGGACCTCAAGGTAGAGGAACATGAAGAACGCGGCCTTGCCGGCCATGGCGACGGCCGAGACGGGCTTGCCGCTCTTCTTGGCCGCTTCCTCCGCCTCGTGCTCGGCCTCTTCCTCCTCTTCGAGCTTGTTCTCGAAGTAGCCGGAGAGACCGCCGACGATCATGTAGGTGATCAGGCCGAGGACGCCGGAGACCAGGACGGTCTGCGCCTTGTCCACGTGGAGGCCGCCGTGCTGGTGGGCGTTGGCGCCGACGGTCATCGAGGCGATGACCAGGACGATCAGCGCGATGCACGCGGACAGCATGTCGATCTTGCCGAGCTTGGCGAGCGGGCGCTCCAGCCAGGCGAGCCACTTGATGTCGCGGTCCTCGAAGACGAAGTCGAGGAAGATCATCAGCAGGAACATGCCGCCGAAGGCGGCGATGGACGGGTGGGCGTCCGTCACCAGCTGCTTGTACATGTCCTTGTCGGTCATCGCCAGGTCGACGGCCTCGATGGGCCCGATCTTGGCGCTGATCGCCACGATGACGACGGGGAAGACCAGGCGCATGCCGAACACCGCGATGAGCACGCCGACCGTGAGGAAGATCTTCTGCCAGAAGGCATTCATCTTCTTCAGGATCCCGGCGTTGACCACCGCGTTGTCGAAGGACACCGAGATCTCAAGAATGGACAGGATCGCCACGATCCCGAAGCCGGCCCATCCCCCGTATAACACTGCCGCTACCAGGCCGAGCGCCGTCACCGCGAACGACCAGCCGAACGTCTTCAGAAGCACTGGTTACCCAATCGTTTTGCGCGGGGCTCCCCCGCACCGTACGTGGCTTTACGAAGCATTGACCCTGAAGTCTAGAGCGATGCCCCACAGACCTGACGCATACCGGCCAACGGCGCGGGGCGTGCACACCCTTGTGGACGGCCCCTCTGGAGCGGCAGGTGCTGGGGCGCGAGAGGTTCCACGCCCAGCAGCACCCCTGGTCCCGTGAAACGGGCGACTCATGCCGACGGCCGGTTCCCGACGTCACGCGATCACGTTTCACACCAAGGTCAGCGGTGGTCCGCCAGGTGCGACGTGTCGTTGAGGAATTTCAGTGACGCAGTCCCATCCCCGTAATAGGCCACGGCCGACAGTGAGGCCGCCGACAGGTCCATTCGGAACAGCGACGCGGGCGGCGCACCCAGCGCGAGCCGAACCAGCGTTCGCAACACCCCGACATGCGAAACGACCAACACTGTCTGCCCCTGGTACCCAGCCAGGAGCCGGTCCCGCGAGTGCGCGGCCCGGCGGGCAACCGCGGTGAACGTCTCCCCGGTTTCGCCCGGCACCGCCTCCGGGGAAGCGAGCCACGCGGCCAGCTCGTCCGGGTGGCGCTCGCGCACCTCGGCGAACGTGAGTCCCTCCCAGACACCGAAGTCCGCTTCGGTGAGCCCTTGGTCGACGTGGACCTCCAGGCCCAGCCGTCGTGCCGCCGCCTCGGCCGTCTGCCGGGCCCGGCGCAGCGGTGAGGACACCACCGCCTGCACCGCGCCGCGTGCCACCAGTGCCTTCCCGGCCGCCTCGGCCTGCCGTCGCCCGGTCTCCGACAACGCCGGATCCGAGCCGCCGCTGCCGGATATCCGCTTCTCCGGCGTCAATGCCGTCTCACCGTGGCGTAGCAGCACAAGGGTTGTGGAGCTGCCCTGGGCGGCGAGCGCGAGGTTCGCGCCGGCTGCTCCACGACTGGTTGCCGGGCCGACACGCATCGGGTACCCCCTTTCGATCACAGCCCCCGTCGTCGTCGGCGGCATGGCGGCGGAGTGTGCTGTTCAGCGAAGCGCGGCGATGACCGGCGCGAAGCTCTCCATGTTGTATTCCATGATCGTGAAGTAGGTGAAGCCGTAGCGTTCTCGGCGTTCCTTGATCTGTTGGGCCATATCCGCGGGGGTTCCGATCAACACGCTGGGTACCTCTTCGGGGCTGTGCGCGGCGTCGGGTGGCAGCGGCACGAACCTGTCGGGCATCGAGGGGTGCTCGGATGGCGGAATCACCTGCTGCACCAGGAGATTCAGCTCCACGGCATCGGCGCGGTCACCGAGCAGGCCGCGCACATAGCTGAGTCTTTCTTCCATCTGCGCGATTCCAGCCAGATGGAGTTCATCACCGGTGGTGCTGGCCCAGCCTCCGGGAAAGGCGATGATGTCGGCGTGCGTGGCGGCCAGCCGCAGCAGCCGGTCGCCCCAGCCCGCAATCAGCAGTGGTGGCCCGGATGGCTGGGCTGGACGCGGCTGGTATTCAGCATCGTTGAACAGCCGTCGCAGCGTGGTGACCGTTCGTTCCACCTGTTCGACCCGCCTTCCGCCGCTGGGGAACGGAATCCCCGCGGCGTCGAACTCGGCCTTCACATAGCCTGCTCCGAGCCCGAGTTCCATACGACCGTCGATGAATTGGTCGGTGCTCGCCACGTCACGCGCGAGAAGAGCGGGGTTGTAGAACGGCGTGTTCAACACGAACGTGGTCAGCCGTACCCGTTCGGTCGCTTCAGCTGCGAGCACCATGGCGGGAAACGGTGCGGGGAATCCCAGGTGATCGGCCACTCCGACCACATCGAAACCGAGTTCCTCGGCTCTGCGACACTTCGCGCGCCACTCGTGCCGCGAACCGGGGACGAACATGTTGACACCGAAGCGTAAGGGGCGTTGGGAAGGCATTGTGCCTGTGTACCTTTCGTTCTCCCGTCATCCCGCCGAGCGGGACGGCCTGATCTCGGAGTTGTCCATTGAGGTCGGTCGGCGTCGAATCGTCTTGGTGCGCATGAGGAATTCGGCGAGGTAGCCGTCGTGCGGCAGTCCGTGCTCCATCCACGTCGTCGGATGGTCACCGACGTATACGTTGGCGATGGACGGCTCGGCCACCAATTCGTCGATCAGGTTCTCGTCGGCGGTGACGGCAGTGAGGACGAGGGTGTCGCGCAGCGGCCGGATCCCGGCCTCGCGGTCCCACGGAGCAACCCACACGCAGGGGAAGCCCAGTTCCATCCCGAGCTGTTCGGCGAACGGGCTGTCCAGCTGGTGCACCGCCGGCCTGAGCGCCGCGGAACCGTCTCCGAGATCGCCGACGATACTGTCACCGCCGAGCCACGCCTTGGTGCCCGCCGCGCGCTGCCGCAGATGCGCGTCCCATCGGCGGGCCGGATCGAGGGGCATCACGGGCAGGACCGCGCGTTCGTCCGTCGGGGGCAGGCTGGGCAGCGCGGCGAGGCGTTCGGCGATCGCCGCGGCCACGGGGGCGGGGTCGCCCTCGACCAGTACGCCGGTGGCGTTGACGCAACCGACACCCCCACCACCGCTGATCGACTCCACGAGGGTGTCGACGATCGGCTCCCACTCGGTTTCGGCGGTGATGAGTATCTTGGAGCGCCCGGGACCCTGCGGCAGAATGCGTCCATCGCCCGCGTACTTGGCCACGACATCCGCACCGCCGTACACCATTCCGAAGTCGGCGTGGCGGAGGATGCTGTCGGCCGCGTTGTGGTCGGTGGGCAGCAACGAGATTCCCTCGTCGGCGAAACCGGCCTCGCGCAGGGCAGTGACCAGCCGATGCGGAGTGAACGGCTCACGGCGGGAGGGACGCACGGCGACGCGATAGCCGAGCGCGAGGGCGTCGAACCAACCCTGGTGCACCGCGGGGTGATTGCCCGCCGCATGGACCGCGAACACCTCACCGCGCCGGGTCCACACCGCCGCACCGCCCTCGGCCCGCGGATCGCGCCACGAGGCGGCCGCGGCGACGGGCCGCGCGTTCTCTACGCTCTGCCGGATCCGCTCGGCGGCCCGCGAGATCTCGTCGGTGGCATTCCGCACCACCGTGATCGGTATCCCGGTGACCGCGCTGACGGTGCGCTGGTATTCCTCCGGCGTCAGTCCTCCGATCGACTGCGTGGCGAAGGCTCGGCCCGCCTGTGCGAACGCCGCGATCCGTGCGTCGACGGGTAGCGCCGGCGCTCGGCGCATGGCCCTTATCGCGCGGGTGATGTAGAGCGGGGGCGCGAGACTCAGTGTCGCGACCTGGTTTCCGGCAAGATCTTGGATGGTCTCCTGGCGGCGGGACCGATAGGGGCCGCCGGGGCCGAGAGCGTCCAGGGGCAACATCAGTACACGCCCTCGATCACCTTCGTGTCGCCGAAGGACGCCACGGGTGCGACGTCGGCTACCGCATCACCGAAGCCGCCGTCCAACGGTGCGATCCGGGTTGCGTAGTCCCGCTCGATGTTGTTGACCAGCAGGGCCGTTCGGCTCATGTGATGCACGACTATCTGCCCGCGCTCGCCGTACGGAACAACCTGGCCGGTGTCGGGGTCGATCACCCGGAACGTGGTGTACGGGGCGAAGGAGTCGAACACACACGGCTCGTCGTCACGGAGGCCGGGTCGCTCCACCGATGTCCCCAGCATCATCGTGCCGCCGTACCCGCCGACCATCTTGGCGTTCACGAACACCTCGTCGCGCAGCAGATCCCGGGTGTCGGCGTCCAGATGTGTACCGCCCCAGATGATCGCGCGGACCTTCCGGTTCACCAGCTCGACCAGATCATCGTGCTGCGCGAGGCGCTCCAGCATCGGCGGGGTGCCGAAGAGTACGCCTACGTCCTGACCGGCCAGGATGTAGGCGACCTGTTCGATGATGTGATCGGTGTATGCCTCGGCCATGTCCGTCCGGCCCTGCGCGAGCATCTTCTTCACCCATCGCGGGTCCAGATCGATGCTGAAGTTCAGCCCACCCCGAGCCATCGCGGTGTCGACCGCCATCGCTCCGACGTTGTGCGGGCCGCTGGGAACCGCACTGACCCAGTCGACGTTCCGAGGTACGCCGTGAGCATCCAGCCGCTCGCTGAACCATGCGACGCTGCCCCGCTGCCACTCCGCGGCGTACGCAACTCGCTTGGGCTGCCCAGTGGTACCGCCGCTTTCGTAAACGGCCACCCCGTGCTCGTCGCCGTAGCCACGGGGGATCAGGTCACGGATGCCGACATCGCGCAGCTCGTCCACCACATTGGGAAACAAACCGAGATCGTCGAAATCCCGGACATCGGTCAGCGGATCGAACTCGAGGTCCTTGGCCCGATTCAACCAGAACGGTGACCCGGTCTCCGGACTGAAGTGCCACCGCATCATCTCCCGGACGAATTCACCGCCAGTGTGCTCGACCATGGTCTTCCTCTCAGGGTAGTTGAACAGATACCTGGAAACTGCGCGTTGGTCCGGTCGCCGGTCTCACCGAGCGGTGCCTCGCGCAGGGCCGCGACGCCGGCCCACCCGGTGCCGCGGCCCATTCCTGCGCTTCTTCTACGGCCTCGCAGTGCTCACGGTCCGCGCCCGCCTCTTCCTATCCGGTCTCGGCCGAACCACTGGGGCAACGGGCGGTGGAGAGGCCTGCCGTGTCGATCCAGGATTCCTTGCCGAGCACGAGGTCTCGGACGATCTCCCCGGCGGCAGGTGCCTGGCACAGTCCCTGACCGGAGAATCCGGCCGCGTAGAAGAACCGGCGGGAGTGGTCGCGCCCGATGAAGGCCATCCCGTCCGGACTGACGTCGAGGTCTCCGCTCCACCCGTGTCCGAGGCGGCTGCCGTCGAGGGCCGGGAAGGTCGTGCCGAGGTGGTGTGACACCCTTTGCAGCCATGCCTGTCGGCTTTCGCCGGGAGCGGGGCGGCCCATCCCGACGAGAATGCGCTCCCCCCAGCTTCGGATGCGCAGGCTTGACGGGTGCATGGTCATCGGCAGAGCGTTGCGCGGGACACCGCCGGCGGTGTCGGCCAGGATCATTTCGACGGGGTACGTGGTCACAGGAACGCGCACGCCGGCCATGGCGGCGACCGTTCCCGCCCAGGGACCCGCCGCGCAGACGACGGTGTCGGCGCGGATGGTTCCCGCAGGCGTGTGGACCCGCCCGTCCGGGTCGATGCCGGTGACGGGTGTTCCCGTGTGCAGGACGGCGCCGGCCTGCCGGGCGGCTGTGGCGTAGCCGCGCACGATCGCGGCGGGGTCGCAGGCGTACGCCTCGGGCGACCAGGCTGCCGCTACGATGCTTCGCTCGTCGACCAGTGGGTTGAGTCGCGCTGCTTCGGCGGCGGTCACGAGTTCGACATCCACTCCGGCTGCCCGCTGGGCGGCTTGGGTGTGCCGGAACTCCTGCACCTGGTGTTCGTCGGTGAACAGCACGAGCAGGCCGATACGCTCCAGGGCGAGGTCGGTTCCGGTCCGTTCGGTGAGGTCGCGGTAGGCCGCCAGGCTGCGGACGGCAAGGCTGCTGATGAGTGCGTTGCCGGGAAAGTAGGTGCGCACGACGCCGGCGGTGGTCCCGGACGATCCCGATCCGAGCGCGCCACGCTCCAGCAGGACGGTACCGACGCCCGACTCGGCGAGCCGGCACGCTATCGAGGTGCCGATGACACCGCCGCCGATGACGACGGCATCGGCCCGTTCGGGGAGTTGGCTCACGGTCGGCGGGCCGACTCATCGGGGCGCAGCTGGCGCAGGTAGTCTCCGGAGTCCCACGGGTAGAGGTGCAGGTTCCAGCCGCCCAAGCAGTTGATGTAGAGGGCCAGCTGGCCCGCAACGCTCAGGAAGTCATCGCGATCGAGGCGGTCGAGGCAGTCCAGGAAGCGCTGGGTGAAGCTCCACAGCTGCTCCAGACCGCAGTAGCCCAGAAACTCGGCCGGAATGCCGACCAGCAGGCGCGCCATGTGACGCAGTGAGTCCATCGGCATGCCTTGGACCGCGGCCCGGACCAGACCACCGTAGGTGGCATACCCCAGCGGGCGGGTCTCACCGTTGACGAACAGCAGAGTGGGCAGCACCGTCTCGAAGCTTCCGGCCCCGGAAGGTATCAACCCCGCGTGGAGGTCGGCGAGTTCCTTCGGCTCGGACAGCCAAGCCCGTTCGGTCGCGGTGTACACCTCGTGGATGAGACGGTTCGCGTCGGGATCCGTGGCGGTCAGTTGCGGAATGCGGTGGCCGCCTCCGCTTCCCGCCTTGCGGACCTCCACCAGGATCGGCTTCTTCGTCGAATAGACCGAATCCCAGATCTCCTGCCCGGCCTCCAGCAGTGCCGGCAGGTCCTCTTGCCGGATCCGGCCCACCGGCGACGCCGGCATCGGTTCCGTCAGCGTGCCGTACTTGATGCCTAAATGCTGGAGCGCGGAGCAGAATACGGTCCCGTCAGGCGCATCACGTCGATCCGCTATCCGAGTGGACGCGGACAGATGTAGCAGGGACGGGATCGGTGCGGCGTGATAGAGGTGCGCTCCCGCCACCAGCGCGTGCCCCTGCAGGCTCTGGTAAGGCAACGCCTCCCACAGCGCATCTGCGAGTTCGGGGTTACGGCCGTCGAGTTCCGCGGTGACGGTGATGCCCAGGTCGGGCCAGGCAATCTCGATTTCCCGACCGGAAAACGATTCAGTCAAGGCTTTTCCTTCGTTCGGTTGACCTGTTTGGAAACTCCCTACCATCGCGATTCAACGTACCGGTGATCAAGTGCGGTCCCCCACCCCTGATCAACCCCCTATCGGGTTGACGTCCCACCCCAGCGCGCCTCGCCGTGACGGGCTCCGACCGGAGCCGCAAGCCGCATGAAGTCTCGATCGGGGCCGTTGACGGCTGCCACCTCCAGGTACAGCGCGCAGCGCTGCCCCGACTCACCGCCCGCAATCGGCCCTCACCAGGCAGGGAACGGCCTGTACACCCACCCCTACCACCCCTACGGGCACCGCTCGGGCCGTGCTCCGTCGCGGCTCGCGCTCTCCGGGAACCGTGCTGCTGCCTGACCGGATGCGGAGCGATTCAGTGGTCCGCCGGGCCCACCAGGCTCAGCTCCACCGGCAGGCCGAGGCGACTGCTCACTCCGAGTTTTCGGTACGTCTTGGTGAGATGCTGCTCCACCGTGCTCATCGTGATGAACAAGGTTCGACTTATCTCACGGTTGCTCCGCCCTTGTACCGCCAGAGCCGCGACCTTGCGCTCGGCTTCACTCAGCAAGGCGAACCTGTGGATGCCCTTCTGCAACGGTGTATCGCCCTGTTCTTCTGCGCCATCGGAATTTTGCAGCCTCCGGTAGAGCGCTACGGCCCCACACATCTTGGCCATCTGCTTCGCCTGATGTGCACTGAGTCTGAATTCAGATAAATTGCCGCACTCAAGCTCGGCATCACTCGAATCAGCAAGCGCCATGGCCAACTCAAGCCGGTCCCCGGATTCGAGCAGCACCTGCACCGCGTCTCTCAGCATGAAAGCTCGGGCTGGGTTCTTCAACGTCGCGGCCATGATCCGCAGGGAGTGGCCACGCACCCGCCTGTCGCCGGCGTTCGCCATTCTCAACTGATCATCGAGGACGGCTTTGGCGCTGAGTGAATCGTCGAGGCGTAACCAGGCCTCCGCCAGGCCACTCCGCCATGGGACGAAATTCGGAAGGTCGAGAACACTTCCGGCCAGAAAGCGACCGCACGTCTGAAAATCCGCCAATGCCGCATACGGGCGGTCGCTCTCGATGTAAAAACGTCCACGCGCATGCAGGAAGTGCAACCAGAATGGATTTCGGTGCACCTGGGGGAGCGCTTCCTTTATGAGCATCTCCGCTTCGTCCATCTTGCCCATGGCCGTGGTGGCGTGGACGAGACAGGAGAGCGGTAACCCCAGGGCTGCACCCCAGTTGTGCTGAGGCATCGCGGTCAGGGCTCGGCAAGAGTGTCGCTCGGCATCAGCCAAGTCACCCCTGCGTACCGCCACCAGCCCCTGTACAGCCGCGAGCACGGCCACCCACGCCACGGCCTGATGCGCTTCGGCCTCCGGCCCGAGCGCTTCGCACCAGCGTTGGGCGTCGTCCAGTCTGTTGTCAAAGGTGAGAACGAGCAGAGCAGACAGCACAGTTACCGGCAGAGCGTCAGCAATTCTGCAGCACTGCAGGACCTGTTCGGCACTCTTGACGAGGTCGCTCCACGACTCACACTCGGCTGTCGCCTCGGCGCAACGCGCCGTGGTGGCTTCATCGGCGCCGTCCGTTCCCTTGAGAGGCAGAGGCACGACCCATCGAATCCACTGACGCGCGAGCGTCAACTCGGCAGCGCCGGTCAGGTCGAACTCGTCCTCCTGGGCGCCAACCCGCTCAAGCACGATGGCCGCTTCGTCAGCCCGGCCTTGCCAGGCGAGGAAGGTGCTGAGCGCCACGATGCTGCGATCGGCCAGACTCCCGTCCTTGAGCAAGGCGGACAGCGGCTCCAGAAGTGAGGTCACCGCAGCCGGCTTGACCAGCCACAGGACCCGCGCCAGCTCCCCCATGACCTCGGCCCGCTCCCGAGCGTCACCACAGGCTTGCTGGGCAACCTCAAGAAACTCGGCCGCGCGACTCGGATTCCCTTCCCTCAGCACCTGCCAGGCCGCGTTGCGGAGGACGTCCACGGACCACCTTTCCGCGATGCCCCCTGCGGCAACCAGGCGTTCCGCAACCTCCGACGGCACCGCCCCATCGGAGTGGAGCAGCAGCGCGGTGCGCTCGTACAGCGCGGCGAGCTCCTCACCATCGAGCCCGCTCAACGCAGCGGCTCGGGCGGCCGGGTGGCAGAACCATCCGGAGCGGAGCAGTCCCGTTCCGGCAAGAGCGTTCAACGCCTCCACCACAGTCCGCCGCTCACTCTTGAGCAGCCGCACCAGCACGGCAGCCGATGCCGGAGCACCGAGGGCCGCCAAGCCGCGGGCCACGTCGAGAAGTTGAGGATCCCAGCGGTGCAGGCAAGCCTCGACAGCCACCTTGAAGTGATCCCCTGTGAGCACCTCATCCATCGCGGAAACCGACACGACGTCTCCGGAGCCACACTCGTCGAACCCGTGACCCTGATCCTGCAGCAGCGCTTGAAGGAGCAGTGGACTGCCACCTGTTGCCGCCAGGAAGGACGGAGCAAGCCGCTCCGCGCTCGCCTCGCCCAGGCGTCGCTGCCGCAGCCAATCGGTCACGCCGCAAAGAGAGAGCGGCTCCAGACTCAAGAGATGAAAGTACGGCTGCTTGATGAATTCAGCCAATACCAGTGGCGGCCTGGAGCTGAATATCCGCCACTCGGAGAACACAGCTACGACAGGACTCGATGCGAGTCGGCGCAGCACCCGGAAGAGAACTTGCAAACTGGCCGGATCCGCATACTGCGCATCGTCGACAGCCAGCACCAAAGGTCGTCCATCAGCAGCATCGAGGAGAATTGCTGTCAGCTCGTCCACTGCGCAGGCACTCAGCGAAAAGTCCCGGGAGCCTGATTCCTGTGAAGCCAGGAGACGCTCGATCCGCTCCCCCGTCTCAGCACTCAGCTCAATACAGCGGAATAACTGTGCCAACACGTCTAAGCAGTGGGCTTGCCCGGAACGGGCCCCCGACGCACTCAACACCAAGGCGCCGATGTTCTTTGCGTACCCGGAGAAGCCGGACAAGAGTTCCGTTTTCCCCACACCGCCCGGGCCCGTTACGAGGGCAACCGTTCGGCCGTCCGTCATGCATTCGTTCAGCATTCTCTTCAGGGTTTGAAGCTCGACACGCCGCTCAACCGCGATCATTAAACAGCCCCCGTTTTGCTTTACACCCAAACCACTTAGTTGCATCTTCAACGTAACTTCAGCCCGGGCGGGCAGTCAAGATCCCCCCATCCGTACACCCTGGTAATCCAGGTCTCGTCGACGGGTGGGCGAAGGAGCCCAACGCGGTTGACCACGCGGAAATTCCGGGCGACCGATGCGGCCTCGTACGGCCGGGGCGGCGACGAGCCGGCGGAGACAAGCCCGTGCGCCCCGCAGGTCGGAAGTGACCTGCGGGGGGTGTCCATACCGATGAGCAGGGCCGGGCCCGCTTGACGGCGTCGCCGCCCTGCCCCGGATCCATCCGGTTCAGTGCGCGGAAGGTGTCGCCTCCTGCTCCTCTGCGACCATGCCCAGTTCCCGCATGCGTGCGATGGTCCGGTCGTGCCGTTCGTCCCCGAGGCCCGTGGCCAGCCAGGCCGGCGCGTACCGCGGGTACCTTGCCGGGTCGTACGGGACGTCCAGCTCGGATTCGTCGACGGCGGCCATCTGCCGGCGGAAGCGCTCGGTCTCCTCCGGGGTCTCCGGGTCCCTGACGTAGCTGACCGTCCACTGGTGGCGGTCGATGCCGCCGAGTGTCGCGTGCCAGAGGTGCCAGTCGAAGGCCACGACGTCGCCCGGCCGGGTCTCCAGCACCTGGAGGGGGAGCCCGGCGAGCTGGCGGCGCATGCGCTTGCCGTCCCACTCACCCGCCCAGACGCCGGACTCGCGGTGCCATGCGGCCAGTACGGCGCTGTAGTCGGCGTGGTGGGAGCCGGGCAGCACCCGGAGCGCACCTGTGTCGCCCGTCACGTGCTCCAGGTACATGATGAGCTTGATGCCGGACATCCCGGGGACCGCGTCCTTGTGCAGCGGGGCCTCCCGGTAGAAGAGGACGCTTTCCGCGAAGGTCGGCAGTACGTTCCCGGCGAGTTGCCCGGCCGTGTCGAGGAACCGGGGGTCCTCCAGCAGGGACAGGCTGAGCGGCGTCCGGTCCGGCGTCATCATGGGCAGGTAGCGGCCGGGGATGCCGCCCCCGTCGGTCCGCTCGTCGGTGGCGAAGGCGTCGGCGTGGGCCCGTCGGACCTCCTCCGTCAGGCGTCCGGTCTCGTCGTCGTTCAGGAGTCGCGGCAGCACGACGTAGCCGAAGTTGCGGTAGTGCTCGATCTGCTCCTGGGAGAGTGGCATCGGGGGATTTTCCTTCCTTGCCGGCTTACGCCGTCGGTCCTTGGGGGCTGTCGGGGAGCAGCGCGGCCCGGGCGGTGCGGACGGCCTTGTCCTCCGCCGGGTCCAGCGCGCGGTCGTCTTCGTCCGCCCAGCGCGCCCAGACGGAATCCTCGGGTGTGGTGAAGCCCGCGTTCTGGCGCAGGTCGAAGGTGTCGTCGCGGCCCAGCAGCCGCAGGGCCCGCCGGTCGCCGGTGCGGCGCGCGGTACGGGCGAGGGCGGTGCAGTTGGGGCCGGTGAAGGTGTCGTCCTGGCGCATCGCCGAGGTGTTGAATCCGATGCCGAGGAACTGCCGCTCCTCTGCCAGGACGCTGTGCGAGCCGGAGTGCAGCAGGTTGTGGTGGATGACGACGAGCTGGCCCGGCCGGGTGGCCAGCAGTCGCTCCTCGGGGTGGGGCCGGTCCAGCGCGTCGGGGGCGATCGTCACGGCGCGGCGGTGGGAGCCGGGGACGACGCGGAGGGGGCCCGCGTCGTCCGTCATGGGCTGGAGGTAGAGGAAGCAGATCATCAGCAGGGGGTGGGCGTAGCCGCCCTGCGGGAAGGAGCCGAAGCGGTCGCGGTGCCAGTGCACCGGCAGGCCGCGGAGTTCGGTCTCCATCGCCGGCGCCCCGAACAGCACGGTGCTGTCCAGTTGGACCCGGGGGCCCATGACGGCTTCCGCGAACCGCAGCAGCCGGGGTCCGCTGACCACCGGCCAGACCTCCTGGGGATAGCGCTCCACCAGGTCGGTGACGAAGAGCGGCCGGTCGTCGGTGCCGTCGGTGAACTGGGTGTCGGCGACGGCCCGTTCGCGCAGCTTCCGGAAGCCGGCCACGTCCTGTTCGGTGAACAGGCCGTCGAGGACGATGTAGCCGTCTTCCCGGAAGGTGTCGGCGGCTCGTGCAACGTCCTCGGGACGGTCGAGCGGATGGGTGATCACGGGCTTTCCACACTCCTGTTGTCTTGTGCCGTCCCGGTCCGTTCGTCCGCCACCGCTTTCCGGTGGGCCGCCGCGCGCAGCGCCTGCGCCCAGAGCGTGTACATCCGGTTCTCCCATTCGCGGGCGATGCCGAAGAGTCGGTTGGCGTGCATGTGCGCGAGGCTCGCGTGGATCTCACGCGGGGGCTGCCACAGTTCCCCGGCCCGGTGCAGCCGGTCCGCCGTGCCGGCGGCTGCGGGCAGCAGGTCGGCATACGGGCGGAGGAGGTCCGGCGGCGGGGCGTCTTCCCGGGGCTGGGCGGGCGCGGGGTGGTCCGCCGCGGTGATCCGCAGGCCGAGCCGGCGGACGAGGCCGCGGACGGTGGCGTCCGCGCGGTGGCCCTCGCTCAGGTCGGCTGCCAGGGAGAGGCGTTCGGCGGGGTCGTGTCCCCAGTGGGCGAAGAAGCGGTCCAGGGTGAAGGCGGCTTCCATGAGGCGGTCCGGGCCGGGTTCCGCGCCCCGCGCGTCGCCGAGTACGGCCGCGCAGACCGTGCTGTCGGCGCCGAAGGCGCGCTCCATGGCGGCGAGCGCGGCCGGTCCGCCGTACCGTTCGGTCTCCGGCCGGTAGGTGTCGACCGCGACGGTGGGCAGCCCCTCGGCGTCGGCCGCCTCGCGGGCCCAGCGCAGGGCCCGGGTCAGGACGGCTTCCCCCGCCTCCGGGCTGACGCCGCGCAGCCGCAGGCGCAGGTGGTGGTCCGGATCGGCGTACCGAATCCAGAACCAGCGGTCCAGCAGGCCGTCGTCCTCAAGATTCCGGACCAGGCCGGGGACACGGCCGGACACCAGGCGTTCGAGCTGCTCCGGCGTGCCGTAGAGCTTGAGGTACGCCCAGTCGCCGCCGGGCAGGCACCGGCGGTCGGCTGGGGCGAGGACCCGGTCGGACCGGCGGGCCGGGACCTTGCCGGGGGTCGTCGCCTCCGTCGGCGCGTCCCCGGTGCGGAGGCTTCCCGTCGTCACCACCGGGACGACGACCTCGCAGAGGTAGGGCGCCCCGGCCTCGTCCCGCAGCCACAGGTGATCGAAGTCGGGCAGCATCTCCTGGACGACGACCCTTCGGCGTCCCTGTTCCCGGGCCCGGCGCAGCTGGGCGGCCAGTTCGGCGGCGAAGGCGGGCTGTTCCAGGTCCAGGAGCAGGCGGTTGTCGAATTCGAGCAGGTACACGTGGCGCGGCACGCGCCACTCCCGGCGCCAGCGCTGGACGCCGCGGAACCAGCGCTCGTCCGCGCTGCCCGAGCCCTCCGGGACCACCGTGGTGTCGGTGAGGTTCCACTGGGCGGCGCTCAGCACGATCCGGTCCCGGACCAGGCGCGGCAGGAACGGTGCCTTGCCGACGCCGCCCCAGTGGAAGACGGACGGCAGGGGGCGGGAGTCCTCCGCGATTTCGAGCAGGAACCGGCATACGTTCGGCGCCTGCATGAGGGTGAGCATGTGGCTTTGTCCGACGGCCAGTCGGCGGTCCAGCCGCCGGGAGCGGACGACGAACCGCCCGCCCTCCACTCCCACCGTGAGGTCGGACAGCGGCAGCACGCGGTCCGCGGGCACGGACGGTGCCACGTTGACGGCGATCTCGTAGGGCCGGACGACCGGGTGGAGGGCGACGTTCGCCGCGCGGCCCGCGCTGGGCAGGTAGCCGAGCTCGACCGGCAGGGCTCCCTCGGCGCGCGCCTCGGCCTCGTAGAGCTGCCGCAGGGCCGAGAGTTCGGCCTCGTCCAGCAGGTCGTGGAAGCGGCTGAGGGAGCGGCCGCCCGGTGCCAGGGGGGTGACGCCGAGGACGGCCCGCCAGTCGCCGCGGTCGAGGTGCTCCCGGCTGCGGGCGTGTAGTTGGATGAACACGTCGAGGGTGGACGGGGCGGGCGAGTCGGCGGGTGTCCAGCGGGTGAGCCGGGTGATCAGGTCGTCGGTCAGCTCGACCTCCGTCTTCCCGGAGTTGAGGGCGCCGCTGACGACGCGCAGCAGGATGTCGTCGCGCTCCTGTTCACGGGCGGGGGCCGGGGGGCTGGGGGGTCGCACGGGGCGGGGTTCGGTGTAGGTGGCGGGGGGTCCGAGCCCGGTTTCGGGCGACAGCAATTCCTCCACGGGCACCTGGGATCCGATGCCGTACCGCTCCAGGAAGGCGTCCCGGTAGGTCGACAGGTGGTCGTGGCCGTGCGGGAACCGGCCGAGGCGCAGCAGGATCTCGGCGGCGTCGGCGGCGGCCCGGGCCACGTCCCGGTGCAGGGTGCGGCCTTCGGTGGCGAGGCGTGCGTCGGCCTGTGCGGCAGGTGTGGTGGTGCACAGCGCGTGCTGGCTGCGGTGGAGGGCGCGCAGTGCGTCGTCGGCGTCCGCGGGCGCGGCCCGGTCGAGGTCGGCGGTGCGGGTGAGGACGTCGTCCAGGGCCGCGGTGAACGAGGCGCCGCCGGGGAGGCGGTCGACCGCGTCGCGCACGGTGCGGGTGGGGTCGGGGTCGGTGGGTGACGGGCGGAGGGCGCCCACGAGGAAGTGGCTTTCCCAGAGCTTGTCGAGGAGAGCGGCGATCCGTCGCGGACCGGCCTCGGGGAACTCGGTGGCGAGCTTGGCGTGGAGGTCGAAGAAGGCGATCGGTTCCTTCGCGTGGTCGAGGACGGCGGCGACCGGCCGGGAGATTCGGACGGTGGCCCGCCGGACGTCGCGCCGCCCGTAGACGTCGGCCTGCGGCAGGATGAGCCGGTCGTCCACGATGTGGCAGGCGCGGTTGACGTGGACGGGCAGGGCGGCGCGCAGTGTCTCGTCCTGTTCGACCTGTTCGATGACGCCGAGGAGCCAGCCGAAGTCGGCGCGGGTGCGGACGGTGGCGAGAGCGGTGGCGCCCAGGCGCTCGGTGCTGCTGTCGGCGAAGCGGCCGACGGAGACGCCCGCGAACGCCCCGAACGGGGTGGGGCGTGTGCTCATGCGTGTGATGTAGCGCAGCAGTGCGGCGCGTGTGCGGGCGCGGCGCCGCGTCTCCTGCGTGTCGGCGGGCGCATCGGACGGGTCCGACCCGGTGAGCCGGTGTGTGACGGCGTCGGCCAGGGACGGGCTGGCGAGCCGGAGGGCGAGCCGCACGGCGGGCAGGGCGGCCGTGCGGAGCAGGTCCGCCTCCCACGTGCGTACTTCGGTACCGGGCCGGGGGCCGGCCTTCGACAAGACGTCCGTGCTCAGTGCCGGGGCCCGCAGAACGTAGAACGGCGCGGGCTCGTACAGGGGCCGGCCCGGGGCCGCGGTGCGGACGGTCACGTGTGTTCTCTTCCTTCACCTTGGGTGGGGCGGCGCATCCTTCGAAGGCGTGTGCCGCTTCGGCGGTGCCGCTCCGTCAGTCGATGAGCAGGCTGCGGTCCCACAGCGGGGCCGTGTCGGTGACGGCGGCCAGCATGCTCAGCAGTACGCCGCAGACGCCGGTGAGGAAGCCGGGGTCGTCCAGATGGACTCCCGGGCGTTCCTCGTCGCGGTAGCCGAGGGGGGTGGACGGGTCGTACTCGGCGATCAGCCGTGCCAGGGCCGCGTCCGCCGCCGCACCGGCCCGGCCGCCGGGGTCGTCGGGGGCGAACAGGGTCCACAGCCGCAGCAGCCCGGCCGTGCCGTGGCAAAGACCCGGCGAGTCCCCGGCAGTGTGGTCGAGTTGGGGCCGGTGGTCGGCTGCGGCACGGCGCAGGGCATGCCGCATGAGGTCGTCCCGCCCCAGGGCGGTGCCGGTGTGCCAGAGGGCACGGGCGACGCCGAGGCCGCCGTAGCACCAGCCGGGGCGGCCGGGCGGCTGCCCCGCGTCCGGCGCGGGGGCGGGGGCGGGGGCCGGGACGGTGGCGGGCCAGTCGGGCGCGCCGTCCGGGGCGGCGGGTTCCGCGCGGCGCGCGTACAACCAGTCGGCGGTATCGCCGAGGGCGCGGTCGAGGGCCGGTCCGCCGTGGCCGGCGCGGCGGGCGAGAGCGAGGGCGGCGAGCGGGCCGGCGATGCCGTGGGCGAGGCCGAGGTCGTAGTGGCCGCCGGGGTGTCCGTGGCCGTCGGCGTGCGCGGCGATCCGCCAGCGCGGCGCGTCCGGCGGACCGGCCAGCCGGACGAGGTGGTCGACGAGCACCGTGACGGCCTCCGTGACGGCCGGACCGGCGTCGGTGGCCGTGACGAGGTAGCCGAGCAGTCCGGCGGCGCCGTTGACCGCGTCGTAGTCGTGGTCCTGTACGCCGTCCTCGCCATGGCGCCAGGGGTGGTCCCGGACGCGTTCGGCCAGTGCGCGGTCGAGGGAGCGCCGGACCGTGCGGTAGCGCGGGTCCATGGCCTCGGCCGCGGCGAAGGTCAGGGCCACGCCGCCGAGGCCGCCGTGCATGCCCAGTCCGGCGACGGGCCGGGCCCGGGTGGCCTCGGCGAGGGTCTTCAGGTGGGTGCGGGCCGCGGCGTCCCAGCCCTCGCCGGGCAGGGCGCGGGCGAGTTCGGTCATCAGCAGGGCGACGCTGGGCAGGCCCGAGGACAGTGCGGTGGGCCAGAATTCGAAGCCGCCCGCCGACCGGCTCCGGGCCAGGTCCGCGTACCGGGGCGCTGCCTCCGGGTCATACAGCCGGCTCGCGGCCTCGCGCACGATCCCGAGGGCCGTGTCACGTGACGATGCGCGGACCGGGACGTCACGGCCGCAGCTGGTTGCGGGCACGACGGCCGGGACGTCCCGTTTCATCTCGACGCTCTCAGCCGTCAGCCCGCAAGCGCGGTCGGGTCGCCCTCAGGGCTCTCGTTGCCCGAACAGCACTTGGTCCAACGGCAGCTGTACGGGTGGGTGCACCACCAAGCGGTGGGCTCGGTGTCCAGGGCGTCCGGCGACGCGATGTGAATGTCGAGGTCGAATTCACTGTCCAGGTCGATCAGCGTTGCTGATAACACGACGGATCACTCCTTTTCGGAACATCTCTGAAACGTCTTTCAAGACGCGATCAAAAAAGCTAAGTTGTGATCGAACGTGTGTCAACGAGCCTAATGTGCCGGGTGTGTCGAACACACGTGTTCGCGCCACTCGTCCAACAGGCCGTGAGCAAGGGGGAGTCATGCGCGTCCTGGTGCTCGGCGGAACGGGATTCCTCGGCAGGCCCTTGGTGGCGCGGGCCCTGGCGCGCGGCCTGCGCGTGACCACGTTCAACCGCGGGACGCACGGCCCTGACCACCCGGACGCCGAGGTGGTGCGCGGTGACCGCACGCGGACGCCGGACCTCCGGCGGCTGGCCGCGTGCGGGCCCTGGGACGCGGTGGTGGACACCTCGGGGATGCTCCCCCGGGACGTGCTCGCCTCGGCCCGGGAACTGGAGGGGGCCGCCGGCCGGTACGCGTTCGTCTCATCGCTGGCCGCCCTCGGCTGGCCGCGGACCGCGGTCACCGACGACTCCCGGTTACGGCCCTGCCCCTCCGACGCCGGGATCGACGACGCGGACTTCGACACCCTCAAGGCGGGCTGCGAACGGGCCGTCACGCAGGTCTTCGGACCACGACGCTCCCTCATCGTCCGGCCGGGCCTCCTGCTCGGGCCGCACGAGGACCTGGGGCGACTGCCGCGGTGGCTGAACCGCGCCGCGCGGGGCGGCAGGATCCTTGCCCCGGGGCCGCCCGACCTGCCGCTGCGCTACCTCGACGCGCGCGACCTGGCCCACTGGCTGCTCGACGTCCTCGACGGCCCGCAGCCGGCCGGGGCGCTCAACGTCACCGGACCGCCGGGACAGACCACGCTCGGTGAACTGCTGGCGCACTGCCTGGACGCCGTCGGCACCACGGGCGCGGAGACCGTCTGGGCCGACGGGGCCTTCCTACGGGCCCACGGCGCCCGTCCATGGCTCGGCCTGCCGCTGTGGGCCGCCGACGACGCCGGGGCCTGGTCCGTGGACACCTCCCGCGCGCAATCCGCCGGCCTGCGCACGCGACCCGTTGCCGAGACCGTGCGGGACACCTGGGACTGGATGACGGCCGGCGGTACGGCGGGCCGGGACTACGCGGCCGGTGCCTACGCGCTCACCCCGGCGCGGGAGGACGCCCTGCTCCGGGCCTGGGACGCCCGGGCCGACGGAGCGGGGACGCCGGACGCGGACGGCCGGGCCGGCGGTCGGGATACGGGGGCCCAGGACGCGCGGGTGCGGCAGGCGTGACCGCGCCGGTCAGCAACCCGACCCGGGGGCGGGCGGAGCCGCGTCCAGCTTCCAGTGCCCCTTGTCCGCCTCCACGAGCGTCCACGCGGTGCAGGAGGGGGTACCGGCGACGTCGACGCGCAGCGCGTCCCCGACCACCCGCACCGCGATCCGGTCCTCGGGGACGTCCTTGAGCTTGCCGAGGAAGCTCTCGGCGTATTTCTCGCCCGCCGTGTCATCCGTGAAGCGCTTCTGCAGGGCGTCCGCATCGCCTTTCCGCAGTTCCCGCTGCACCGCCTCCGCGAGCCGTTGCGGGCTCGATTCGCTGCCGTCGTCCTCCGTCGTGATGGAGAAGATGACGAGAATCAGCCACCCGGCAATTGCCGCGAAGAGCGCGATGACGCCCAGCCGCTTGCCGAGCACATGCCGTCCGGACCGGGTCGTGGTGGTCAGCCGAGTCATAAATCCCATTGAACTAAAGACGACAGGACAGGGCACTCACTTTGAGACGGCTTTCAGACGCTGACGAACGACACCGGAACGGGAGGCACTGCGCCCAGTGACGTCCGATCAGGAGCAGACCAACGACGCGGAACGGGAACTCTTCGGGGGCCGCCTCCGGATGGACGACGCGTCGGCCCGGCACGAGCAGGTGCCGCTGGAGATCCCCTTCCACAGGATGGCCGGCCGGGTCCCCGCGCTGCTGGCGCGGGCCGCCGCGATGGCCTGGGAGGTGGACCGCGTCTCCCTCGTCACCGTGGCCGTCGCGGAGGTGGGTCGCGGCACGGCCACGGCCTTCGGGCTGCTGGCCACCAACGAGGTGCTGGTCGACCTGTTCGCGGGCGGCCCGACACCGGACCGGGTGCGCGCCGCGCTGCCGTCCCTGCTGGTCGTGGCCGGTACGGCGGTACTCGTCGCGCTGCTCACGGCCGTGTCCGCGCTGGCGGTGGGCCGGCTGGAACCCCAGGTGGAGCGGGCCGCCTCGCTCCGGCTGCTCTCCCACGCGATCCGGGTGGAGCTCGCCGACCTGGAGGACGCCCGGGTACGCCGGCTCCTGGAGACGGCCGAATACGGCACCGACGCCGCGCGTCGGCTGATCGGGCACGCCGTAGCCGTGCTCAATGGCCTGATCTCATTGGTCGCGGCGGCATGGGTGCTGACCGTGCTGCACCCGCTGCTGTTACCCCTGCTCCTGCTCACCGCCATACCCAAGGGATACGGCACGGTCCGCACGGCCCGCCGGGTCTACCGCAGCATCCAGCGCTGGCTCGACCACGTACGGGTGCGCAGGCGCCTGTCCGACCTGCTGCTGGCCCCCGACCCGGCCCGCGAGCTCCGCGCCCACGCCGTAGGACCCCATCTGCTGCGGCGATACCGGGAGCTCACGGATCAGTCCACGGCGGAGCAGAAACGGCTCGCGCTGGCCGCCGCCGGCACCGACCTGGCCGCCGGTGCCGTGTCCGGCGCCGCCACCGGGGGCACGTACGCCGTCCTCGGGCTGCTCCTGGTCTCCGGACACCTGCCGATGGCCGCCGCCGGCACCGCGGTGCTGGCCGTCCGCAACACCACGAGCCAGCTGTCCGGACTGGTGCGGAACGTCAACTACCTGTACGAGCAGTCGCTCTACCTCCTGGACCTGGACCGCGCGGTGGCCCTGGCCCGCGAGCGCGCCATTCCGGCCGGCGGCCTTCCGCTGACCGGACGGCCGACCGTCCTGGAGCTCGACAGCGTCTCCTTCACCTACCGGGGGCAGGCCGCCCCCGCGGTCACGGACGTGAGCCTGCGCATTCCGCGCGGCAGCGTCGTAGCCCTGGTCGGGGACAACGGCTCGGGCAAGTCGACGCTGGCGAAACTGATCGCCGGGCTCTACCTCCCCGACTCCGGCCGACTCACCTGGGACGGCACCGACATCGGCGAGCTGGACCGCGACACCGTCTTCGACCGTGTCGCCCTCGTCGACCAGGACTTCCTCAAGTGGCCCTTCACGGCCCGCGCCAATGTGACCCTGGGGCGTCCCGAACGCGCCCACGACGAGGCCGCCCTACAGCGCTCCGCGGCGTTCGCCGACGTGGACGGCTTGATCCGGACGCTGCCCCGCGGCTGGAACACCCTCCTCGAACGCGGCTTCCACGGCGGCCAGGGCCTCTCCGGCGGCCAACAGCAGCGCTTCGCCCTGGCCCGGGCACACTTCCGCGACGCGTCCGTCGTCATCGTCGACGAACCCACCGCGGCCCTCGACGCCGCCTCCGAAATCGAGGTCTTCCACCGCATACGAGCCCTGGCGGACAGCGGCCGCACGGTCGTCCTCATCACCCACCGCCTCGCGTCGGTGCGCTGCGCCGACACCATCTACGTCCTCGACCGGGGCAAGGTGGTCGAACAGGGTGACCACGACGCCCTGCTGGCCGCCCAGGGCAGCTTCGCGGCGGCCTACCGCCTGCAGGCGGAACAGTTCCGGGACGGCCCGGAGCAGTCCCCGTACACCGGGGCGGACCGGACCACGTCGTGCCGGACGGGCGACACCGCCCCCTGAGCGGCCGAGTTGAGCCGGGCTCCTCCTTCGCACGGTCCCCGTCCCCGGGCAGTGCGGCCTGCTTGCGGGGGTGGGGCTTCTCCGGCCCGGCGCCGGGGAGGGGGATCCCGAGCCGTGTGCAGGGGGCTGGGCTCGGAGCAGTTCTTCGGCACTGGAACGAACAGCGCGGAGACCTGGAGCAACGCGACCGGGCGGCCTGAGTGTTGTGTACGTCCTGCCCGGTACGGCAGGCCTGCCTGCGGCACGCCCTGCTCATGGGCGAGTCCTACGGCGTGCGGGCTGCTTCGGCGATCCGGGCGGCGATGGAGCAGCTCTCGGAACTGCTGTCGCAGCCGGCCGAGGGGGTCAGCCGCTGCGACCGCGACGAGGGCAGCGCCTGGGGCGCCTGGGGCGCCTGGGGCGCCTGCCAGGACGAACGGCCTGGAGCCCGGCCTGCTCGACCACCGCGACCGCTGCACCCCACCGGAGCCGCTCGCCCATCGGTGGTGCGAGCGCCGACGACCACCGCCGTTCCCGAGCGGGTACACCGGCCCGGGCGGCGTCATCGGTGCGCAAGCCACAAAGACTGCAGCAGCACGCCCCGTGGGCGCCACGTTCGGCACCGATCGGGGCCGGACGTGGCGCGCCGACTCCGGAGGGGTGCGACGGGCCCGTCACGTCAGCAGGGGGCGCCAGCGGTCGGCGGACTCCCTCATGTCACCAATGACCCGTTCCAGGAACGACCCGCCTCTGACCAGCCGCCGCCCGACGGGGCTGTCGGGCCCGAACGCCTCCGCAGCCGCCATCGCGGCGTGCGCCGTTTCGAGCGTCTGCCGAGCGCTGATCACGATCGAGTGGTACCAGGCCTCGTCGTCGACCGCGTAGACGTCACAGCGCCGCTGCGGATCGCGCTCACGCCTGACGTACCCGTACTGGACCAGGAGGTTCACGGCCACGGAGACGGAGGCCGGGCTGACCTGGAGTCTGCGGGTCAGCTCCGCCGCGGTGCGCCTGCCGTCCTCGGAAAGCAGCAGGTCGACGTGCACGCGCGCGGTCATCCTCGGCATCCCGGAGCTGACCGCCAACTCAACGATCTCCTCCTCCGCCGCGTTCCCGTACGGCCGGTCCACGAGGGGATGTGCCGGTGCGCCCCGCCGCGCCCGCCGGACCGTTGCCTGGTGGGCCTGCTGGGGCCGGTAGCCGGCGGGTCCCCCGTTGCGCGAGACCTCCCTGCTGATCGTCGAGGTCGGGCGTTCGAGCCGCCTGGCGATCTCCGCATAGGACAGGCCGTCGGCGAGTCCGGCCGCGATCCGGTGGCGCTCCTGCTGGGTCAACCGTCCTCCTGGCATGGCGCCAGTATTGCCTTCAGGTGCATTCATTGCAATGCAGTGTTGCATTCGATCGCACACCATTGCATCAATTCACCGCCTTCTACCTGGAGATATGCGATCCGGCGATTGACCGCACAGTAAATGCAACGTAGCTTTCAAGGGAATCCAAACACGTCATATCGCGAGATGAGGCATGGTCATGAGCGAAGCCGTCCACACCGTCACGGCACTGCCGACGGAACGTCAGCCCGGCTGCCCCTTCGACCCTCCGGTCGAGCTGACCCATGCCCATCGACAGGGTCCCATCAGCCGGTTCACCCACCCCGGTGGCAAGCCCGGCTGGCTGATCACCGGTTACGACCTGGTGAGGTCGGTCCTGGCGGACCCGCGTTTCAGCTCGCGCAAGGAGCTGATGAACGTTGTCGACTTCGAGCTTCCTCCGGCACCGCCCGGCGAGTTCCTCCTCATGGACGAGCCGCAGCACAGCCGCTACCGCAAGCCCCTGGTCGGCAAGTTCACCGTACGGCGGATGCGGCTGCTCACTGAGCGCATCGAGCAGATCACCGCCGAATGCCTGGACGCCATGGAGCAGGCCGGGCCGACTGCGGACCTTGTGTCCGCGTTCGCCAAGCCCATCCCCACCATCGTGATCTGCGAGATCCTGGGCGTCCCGTACGAGGACCGGGCCTCCTTCCAGGAGCAGATCGACGCGTTCATGGGCGGGGAGGTGAGCGACGAGGAACTGATCGCGGCCTACACCGCGACCCAGGAGTACCTCGCGCGCCTCGTCGCCGCCAAGCGCGCGAACCCCACCGACGACGTGCTCAGCGAGCTCACCGACAGCGACCTGACCGATGAGGAGCTGAAGGGGATCAGCCTCATCCTGCTGGCGGCCGGCTTCGACACCACCGCCAACATGCTGTCCCTCGGCACCTTCGCGCTGCTGCAGAACCCGGCGCAGCTGGCCGCGCTGCGCGCCGACCCCGCGCTCACCGACGGCGCGGTGGAGGAGCTCCTGCGGTACCTCAGCGTCGCCAAGACCTTCCACCGGACGGCGCTGGAGGACGTCGAGGTCGGCGGCCAGACCATCGAGGCCGGCACGACGGTCGTCCTGTCGCTCAACACCGCCAACCGCGACCCCGGCCGCTTCACCGACCCCGACGTGCTCGACGTCCGGCGGCCGTACGACGGACACTTGGCCTTCAGCCACGGCATCCACCAGTGCCTGGGCCAGCAGCTGGCCCGCGTCGAGATGCGGGTGGCGTTCCGTGCCTTGATCGAACGCTTCCCGGCGCTGCGCCTGGCCGTACCGGCTGACGAAGTCCGCCTGCGCCCCGAGGCCGCCGACATCTTCGGCGTGAAGAGCCTCCCGGTCACCTGGGAAGAGAATTGAGCACGGCCCGCCTGAGCATCGACCGTGAGCGCTGCATCGGCGCCGGGATGTGCGCCATGACCGCCCCGGAGGTGTTCGACCAGGACACCGATGACGGCCTGGTGGTCCTGCTGCAGGCCGAGCCGGCCGCCGAGCGGGTCACGGCCGCGCGGATGGCTGCCGGCGTTTGCCCCTCCGGGGCGATAGTCCTCAACGAGCCGTAGGCAGGTACCGGTTCAGGAAGCCGGCCGCCGTCCCGGTGAGCGGCATCAGCCGAGCCCGGAGACCTTGAACACGGACCGGGCCGCCTCGCGGTCGATGTGCTCGGCCAGGTGCCGCAGGGTGGCGGTCCCCCCGGCCGACAGCGTGCCGCGCCGCACCGATGCCCGTGCGTCGGTGTCGAAGCCGTGCCACAGGGCGGGGTTGCGGGCCAGTACGCCCGGGTCGATCTCCGCCCGGCGGCCTTCGGCGTCCCGCAGGATCAGGCGCTGGGCCGCCACCCGTACGCGGGGCGGCAGCAGGACGACGCATAGCAGCAGGCCGAGCCCCGTCCACACGACGCCGCGCTGCCAGGTGGTGGAATCAGCGGCCCAGTCGATGGTCTGCAACCCTGCAACGAGCAGCCCGGCCACCACGGTCGCGGAACGGCGTTCACCGGCCCATTCGGCATCCTGCTCGGCGTCGGACCGGGAGGCGGGCGGCACCGTACGCGGTTCCTCACTCGCCCTCAGCCGTTCCGGTCCCGAACCGGTGGACCCTCGCTCCATGGGGAAGGAGGCCAGGTGCGGACGCCCGCCCTCCTGGAGCCTGCCACGCCAGGACGGCACACCCTTCACTTCCAGCAGCCGGGCTTCGACAGCAGCCCGGCGGAGCGCCGACAGGCTGCCCAGGCTGTCACCGACACCGACGACGACCTTCGGCACGAGCCCCTGGTGACGCGGCTGACGCGGGCGTGGCAGTCGCCGCCGTGTCGGCCCGACGACTACGACACCAAGCCGCCGCCACGCTTCGCTTGGCGGCCCGCGTCGATCTCTCAGGGAGCACTCACTCCGAGATTCTGTCGGCTGACATTGCCGGCGCCGGGGCTGTTGATGTTGTTGTTCGTAGTGATGTTGTTATACGCCGGAAGGACACCGCTGACGTTGACGGGGAGGATGGATCCCCCTCCGTTCCCGTTCCCGTTCCCGCCGTTGTCGCAGTCTCCACCGGTGATCGTCGTGGGCTCGTCCGTCACCGAATCGCTGAGACCGGTGAAGGGAGCGGTGACCGTGGCACTGTTTGTGACCGTGCAGGGCGCGTCGGCTGCGACGGCAACGAGAATCCTGACGACGTAACTCTGCCCGATCCCCAAAATGCCGCTGGTGCAACTGGCCAGCCTCGTTCCCACGCCCTCACACTCGACATCAGAGCTGGGGATAAAACCGGCGACAAGGAGTCCCTCGGGGAGGGTGTCCGTCAACAGGGTCGCGATGGGGGTCGCCTCATTTCCCACGTTGGTGACCGTTACGGTGTAGATGCCTTGCCCGTTACGGGGGAAACTCCCTTCGTGGGTCTTGGTGATTTCCAGCTGGGCCTGAGCGTACGCGGGCGTGACTCCGAGCCCAAAAGGCAGTACCAGGCCAAGCCCAAGGACCGTTCCCAGAGCGGAAATCCGTTGAAGCAGCGAGCTCGTCAGCATGATGCCCTCTCCTACCGGGTGATGATCCTTCGCCTTTTCACGACACGGTCGCGAAACCGGCGCGCGCACATCGCGCGCGGATACGTGTGCCAGAGAGAACGCCCGGGAGCAGACCTGATTACGGGAGACGGCTACGGATCACCCGATCGCCCGTCCTGAAATGCCTCCCTCGCCAGAGCGGGGGCACATGGTGTGCTCTACGTTCCAGAGGGGGTTAGTACTGCAACCCCGACTAGCACGGCAAACACCGTTGCAGTGCTGGGCGGCGGCGCTTCCCGCGAGCCGGCACTGCTCCCCCACTGGCTCCCTCGCGGGTCGAGAGGTGGCGTCCGGACAGCCGGCCCGGTACCGACTGGCCATCGCCGTCAGCACGCATCGTGGACGCGCATGCCGACGCGATCGGAACATCTCCCCTGGCACACCTGTCGGTTCCTTCAAGCTGCAAGGCCGCGGACCCGATGCGCGCCGAATGTCGAAGTCCGACGCTGCACAGTCAGCACCGAACCAGCACGGGAGTCAGCACCGCCGCACCGAAACGGACGGAATTCTGCAGATCCGGCGCCATGCAGAAGGGCTTCCTCCGGGGGTGAGAATGAGCCGGCGATGGCCATGTGGTGGTGCGGCACACAAGTCGGACTGTGAATGTGATGGTCCGCCACATATGACGCTGACCTGGGGACTTCTACGTTGTGGCCACACCTGACGTCCCCCGCAGACACCCTGGAAGTGGTGCACATGGTCTCCCCCGCAGCGAGCAGAACGAGCCCGTCCGGCATACGCAGGATCGTCGCCGCGAGCCTCGTCGGGACCACCATCGAGTGGTACGACAACTCATCCGAACAGAGCTACGACCTGCGGTTTTCCGATCATTGACACCAAAGAACCAGCACCGAACCAGCACCGGGATTCAGCGGGCGTGGCAAGCGTTCGCGACCCGCTCGCAATCCGCCTCCTCGGCGCGGCTCCACAAGCCGAGCATTGTCACCGAAGGTAACGAGGGCGGGTGCGCCGATCGGGCCGCGGGGCTGCAGGGTGACGGCGCCGACGGCGGTGCCCCGGCACCGGAGTTCCCGTAGCACTCCCACGGCGCCGCCGAACGGTGCGATGTCCTGTGCGGCAACCGCGAAGGCGCTCTCCAGTACGAACGCCAGGTCCGTCGGAACCGAGCCACCCGTGCGCGAGGCGGCAGCAGGCCGAGCCCCGGGCGCAGCGGGTCAGGCACAGGCGGCGGAGCCAGGCGCGGAGGGCGGCGTGCCGCAATCGATGGCACAAGATCAGACCCGTGCCGTACATGCCGCCGGCCGGCCGGTCCCCCGGAGGGGACGCGCAGCCGGCCGGCGGACGGGCTTCTCGTCGCGGGAGGAACCGCGGCGAGTGCGAGTGGATCAGGCAGCGGCGAGGGAGATCTCGGTGGCCTTGATCAGCGCGACCACGGAGGTGCCGGCGGCAAGGCCGAGCTCCTGGGCGGCGTCGGCGGTGATCGCGGCGGTCAGGCCGCCACCGTTCACGTCGACCTTGACGGAGGCCATGGCCGCGCCGGCGGCCACGTCGACGACGGTACCCGCGAGCTGATTGCGGATCGACAGGCCCTCGACGGGGCCGGTGGCCAGGGAGACCTCGGTCGCCTTCACGAGCGCCTTGACCGCCGAGCCCTCCGCGAGACCGAGCTCCTTCGCGGCGTCGGTGGTGATCGCGGCGGTGATGTCCTGACCGCCCTCCAGGCGCACCTTGACCGAGGTCATGGCCTCACCGGAGGTGACGGCGGTGACGGTGCCGGCGATCTGGTTGCGGATGGACAGGCTCATGGAAAACCACGCCTCACTCAAATAGGGGGACGAAACGATGCGGGCCGGTGTGACCTGCGTCATGAACGACATTACCGGACCCGAAGCAAGGGAATTTCCCGCCGGGTCGCAGGCTCCAACCAAATGGCCGCATCCGCATGGCGTATCGGAGAAAGGTCGTCAGGCCCGACTTGACCAGGGCTCCCGCCCCTCCCTGGCCTGGACTTCCGACACGTTTACGGGCCTGCGGCATCTGCTATGCGAAGCCTCTCCGGGCGCCGCAAATTCGGGCTGCTGTGGTATTGATGGATTGCAAATACGGTAGAGATCCCCTGGCGGTAGCCGCAATTGCCTCGGGTTGCCCACGCCCCCGACGAGAAATGAATCCGCACCCATGGCTTTCCCTCCTGTTCCTGTCCGCGCGCGTACGGCGGTCGCCGTACTGGCCGGATCGGCCCTGCTGGTTCCGGCACTGGCCGCCTGTGGCGGCAGCGGCGGCTCCGACGGCACTGCGGCATCCAGCCCGTCCGGATCGAGCTCCGCTTCGGCTCCGGCGGCGAAGCTGACGGTGCTGGCGGCCGCTTCGCTGACCGACGTCTTCAAGACCGCCGGGGCGGAGTACGAGAAGACGCACCCGGGCTCGAAGGTCACGTTCTCCTTCGCGGGCTCGCAGGAACTGGCCGCCCAGGTGAAGCAGGGCGCTCCCGCCGACGCTCTGGTGACGGCTGACACGAAGACGATGGACGGGCTGAAAGCGGAGGTGAACGACCCCGAGGTCATCGCGAAGAACCGTCTCGTCATCGCGACTGCCCCTGGCAACCCGATGAAGATCGGCAGCTTGAAGGACCTCGCCGACACGAAGGTCAAGGTGGTGCTCGCGGCCCCCGAAGTCCCCGCCGGCCGGTACAGCAAGGAGATCCTCGACAAGCAGGGGATCGCGGTGAAGCCGGTCTCGCAGGAGCCGAACGTCCGCGCGGCACTGTCGAAGGTCGAGCTCGGGGAGGCGGATGCCGCCCTGGTGTACAAGACCGATGCCGAAGCGGCGAAGGGGAAGGTCGACGCCGTGGAGATCCCCGACGACCAGAACGCCGTCGCCTCCTACCCCGCCGCGTCCCTGAAGGCCTCCAAGTCCCCCGAAGCCGCAGCCGAGTTCGTCACGTGGCTGGCAAGCCCTGAGGCGCAGAAGATCCTCCGGGCCGCGGGGTTCCAGCAGCCCTGACCGAGGGACACGCCCCAAGGCCGTTCGACAGGCCCCCGGTCCCGGCGTCCGAGGGCCCGGGTGGTTTCACGAGGAGAGCGATGACTGCGCCGCAGGCCACCGGCCGAGACGACTCCGTCGGGACCCGCCCTGGCGGCCCGGACTCCGCACCTCCGCGGTTTCGGAGGCCCGGATCCCGGCCTCCGCTGGCCCTCGCGCTGCCGGCGCTGGTCGCGGTCGCCTTCCTGATGATTCCGCTGATCGGGATCCTGGTCCGCACGCAGTGGAGCGAGCTGGGGACCCACCTCACCACGCCGGGTGCGGTCCAGGCGCTGAAGCTGTCGCTGTTCGTCTCGTTCTGCGCGCTGGGCATCTCGCTCGTGCTGGGCGTGCCGCTGGCGTGGCTGCTGGCCCGGGTCGAGTTCCGCGGCAAGACACTGGTGCGGTCCCTGGTGCTGCTGCCGATGGTGCTGCCCCCGACCGTCGGAGGTGTCGCCCTGCTGCTCGGCTTCGGACGGCGCGGGCTGCTCGGCCCGTTCCTGCAGGACACCTTCGGCATCACGCTCCCCTTCCACACCTCCGGTGCCGTCGTGGCGGCCACGTTCGTGGCCATGCCCTTCCTGGTCATCAGTCTGGAAGGGGCGCTGGGCGGGCTGCGCCCCGGCTACGAGGAGACCGCGGCCTCCCTCGGCGCCTCGCCCCTGCGCGTGTTCCTGACCGTGACGGTTCCGATGGTCGCGCCCGGGCTGATCGCGGGGGCCGCGCTCACCTGGGCCCGTGCCCTGGGTGAGTTCGGGGCGACCATCACGTTCGCCGGCAATCTGCCGGGCGTCACGCAGACCCTTCCCCTCCAGGTGTACCTGCTCCTCCAGGACTCCCCCGAGGCCGCGACCTCCCTGTCCCTGCTGCTGCTCGCCATCGCCATGCTCGTGCTGATCGGGCTGCGCGGAAGGTGGACCAGCGGGCACGCCGTCCGCGATGTCCACCACAAGGCCCTGACGGACGACCCGGTGGCCGGCGCCCCCGAACCGGCCGCGCCCCAGCCGCTGCCCGACGGCGAACGCTGGGCGCTCCATGCGGAGGTCACCGGCTTCAACGAACTCACCCTCGACGCCGCGCCGGGTACCACCATCGCCGTCGTCGGTGAGAACGGCGCCGGCAAGACCACCCTGCTACGGGCCCTCCTCGGGCTCACTCCGCGCGCCCATGCCGAGCTGCGGCTCGGCGACACGGACGTCACTGCATTGGCTCCGCACCGCCGCGGAGTCGCGTGGGTGCCACAGGACGGCGCCCTCTTCCCCCACCTGAACGCCCTGGCCAACACCGCGTTCGGACTGCGTGCCCAGGGCACGTCCAAGAAGGAGGCACGGCGCGAGGCGCAGCTCTGGCTGGACCGGCTCGGCGTCGGGCACCTCGCCGGCCGCAAGCCCGCCCAGCTCTCCGGCGGTCAGGCCCAGCGCGTCGCCCTCGCCCGCGCCCTCGCCGCCCGCCCCCGGCTGCTGCTCCTCGACGAGCCGCTCGCCGCCCTCGACCAGACCACCCGTGCCCGGGTCCGCCACACCCTGCGCACGCACCTGGGCGGGTTCGGCGGGGTCTGCCTGCTGGTCACCCACGACCCCGTCGAGGCGGTGTCGCTGGCCGACCGCGTCCTCGTCCTCGACCACGGGCGGGCCCTGCAGGACGCGCCGCCGACCGAGGTCACCCGCCATCCCCGCTCTCCCTGGGTCGCACGGATGCTCGGCCGCAACGCGTGGCCCGGCACGACTACCGCCGACGGGCTCGCCCTGGAGGCCGGAGGGAACCTCGTGGTCGCCGACGCCGCACGGGGTGGCCTTGCGGCGCTGGCGATCGTCGCGCCGGAGGCCGTTTCCCTGCACACGGAGCGCCCCTCCGGCAGCCCCCGCAACGTCTGGGCGGGAACCGTGCGCGAGATCACCGCCACCGGCAGCCGCCTGCGCGTCCTCATCGCCTCCGAGACCACGGCGGACACCGTCGCCGAGATCACCCCGCAGGCCGCCGCCGAACTCGGCGTCGCCGACGGCACACCGGTCTGGTGCAGCGTCAAAGCCACCGAGATCACCCTCGTCACCCTGTGACGCCCTCGGGGCCCGGGGCCGTCAGTAGACGTCTCGTACGTACCGCTTGTCGGCAGCCAGGCGCCTCACGAAGGCGTCCGCCTCGTCGGCGGCCATGGCTCCGTGAGTACCGACGACCTCTTTGAGGGCCTGGTCGACGTCCTTGGCCATGCGTGCCGCGTCACCGCAGACGTAGAAGTGGGCACCGTTCTGCAGCCACTGCCACAGGCGGGCTCCGTTCTCCCGCATGCGGTCCTGGACGTAGATCTTGTTGCGCTGGTCCCGGGAGAACGCGAGGTCCAGCCGGTCGAGGTGGCCGGACTCCGTGAAGCCTTCGAGGTCGTGGCGGTAGTAGAAGTCGGTGGCTCGGCGCTGTTCACCGAAGAAGAGCCAGTTGGGCCCGGTGTGGCCGCGGGCCCGGCGGTCTTCGAGGAACCCGACGAACGGGGCCACACCGGTTCCGGGTCCAACCATGATCATGGGGGTGGCGGGGTCGGCGGGCGGGCGGAAGTGGGGCGAGCGCTGTACGTAGACCTGGACGGGGCCGTCGTCCGCGCAGTCGGCGAGGTAGGTGGAGCACACGCCCTTGCGGTCCCGGCCGAAGCCGTTGCCGTAGCGGACGACCGAGACCGTGAGGCGTACCTCGCCGGGATGCGCGAGGGGGCTGGAGGAGATGGAGTAGAGGCGGGGCTGGAGCCGCTTGAGGACGGCGGCCCACTCGCCCGCCGAGGCCCGCACGGGGAAGAGCGCGAGGACGTCGGCGGCCTGACGGCCCCAACTCCACTGTGCCAGCGCATCCTTGTTGTCCGCACGCAGCAGCCGTTTGAGGTCGTGACTGCCGGTACGGTCACACACGAACCGGAGCAGGTCTCCGGTGATCCGGGTGATGTCGAGGCGGGTGCGCAGTGCCTCCCGGAGCGGGAGGGGCGTGCCGTCGCCCGCGTCGACGGGTTCGTCGGGATCAAGTCCGGTGAGGGCGAGCCACTCGGCGACGAGGGCGTGGCCGTTGGTCGGCCAGACGCCGAGGGCGTCGCCGGCTTCGTAGGTGAGTTCACCGGCGCGGGTGTCGAAGGCGAACTGCCGTACCTCCTTCGCGGAGCCCGGGAGGCTCAGCAGCCGGTTGCCGATCAGGAGGGTGGCGAACGGTGACGCCTTGCCGTAGGCACCCGGCGCCGGCGCCGATGTGGCAACGGGCTTGGCGGGCGGCGGATCCTGGGGCGCGGCCAGGGCGGAGAGGACGTCTCGGAGCCATTGTTCGGCTGTCTCCTCGAAGTCGGGTTCGCACTCCGTGCGCGGCGCGAGCCGGGTGGCGCCGAGGGCGTCCAGGCGTTCGTCGAGCCGGCGGCCGTGGCCGCAGAAGTCGTCGTACGAGGAGTCGCCGAAGGCCAGTACCGCGTACCGGACTCCCTCCAGTCTCCCGACTTCGGGCGCGGACAGGGCTTGCCAGAAGGCTGCGCCGTTGTCCGGAGCGTCTCCGTCGCCGAACGTACTGGTGACCACCAGCAGGTCCGTGCCGGCTTTGAGGGCGGCCGGTTCCGCTTCCGTCATCGGCAGCAGTTCGGCGGTCCTGCCCGCCTCTGTGAGGCGGGCAGCGGCGGTGGCGGCGCATTCCTCCGCGTTGCCGGTCTGCGAGGCCCACAGAACGATCAGACGGCGGGCTGTTCCGGCGGCCGGGACCGTCGGCGCGGCGGCCGGCCGGGCGGCCCCGGACCGGGGCGAGGCCTCGGGACCGCGCGAGAACATGCCGGCGAGGACGCCGTCGACCCAGAGTGCCGTGTCCGCGGCGAGGGGTGCGCCCGCGGGCAGGACCGGAACCCGCCCGTCAGCCGGGGTTGCGGCGAGGCCTGCGAGGAAGCCCGTGAGGTAGCGGCGCTCGGGCCCGGCGAGCTGCACCGGGGGCGTATCGCCGAGGCCGAGGACGGCGGCGAGTGCGGGGAGCACGGAATCCGACGACGCCGCCGCGCCGGGAGTGGCAGCTACGGCCACCGGCTGCGCCTTCGGTGCCGTCGACTCGGCCAGGGGGTCCCCGCCGGTTCGTACGGCCGCTGCCGGGGCGGCGGTCTTGGTGAGCGTGACGGCGCAGGCCTTGAACTCGGGCTGGAAGGAGATCGGGTCGACGGCGTCGCTGGTCACCGCGTTGATGCTGAGGTATTCGCCGAACAGGTCGTTCCAGTGGAACGGGGCGAAGACGGTGCCGGGGCGTACCCGGTCGGTGATCACCGCGGGCAGTACGGCGCGGCCCCGGCGGGAGGCGACCTCCAGGTGGTCTCCTTCGGCGACCCCCAGGGCGGCGGCGTCCTCGGGGTGGACCTCGATGAACGGCCCCGGGTTGAGCCTGGTCAGTTTCGCGACCTTGCCCGTCTTCGTCATGGTGTGCCACTGGTGCTGCAGGCGGCCGGTGTTGAGGACGTACGGGTAGTCGTCGTCCGGGAGCTCGGCCGCCGGCAGGTGGGGGCGGGCGAAGAACCGGGCGCGCCCGCTCGTGGTGGGGAAGGCCAGTCGGGGGCGGCTGCCGTCCTCCCGCTCCAGCAGTGTCTGGCTCACGCCGTCGTTGAGGTAGCGGACGGGGTTCCGGTCGGGGCCGTCGACCGTCGGCGCCGGCCACTGCACGGGCGTGCCGCGCAGCCGCTCGTAGGTGACGCCGCGCAGGTCCCAGCCGGTCTGCGGGTTCCACGCCTGCTTCAGCTCCTCGAACACCTCCTCGGAGGAGGCGTAGGTGAAGGCGTCGGCGTAGCCCATCGCGCAGGCGACGCGGGCGATCAGCTGCCAGTCGGGCAGTGCCTGGCCGGGCGGGTCGAGGGCTCCTTGGACGAGGGTGAGGTTGCGTTCGGAGTTGATCATGATGCCGTCGGACTCCGCCCACAGCGTGGCGGGCAGTACGACGTCGGCGTAGGCGTTGGTCTCGGTCTCGGCGAAGACGTCCTGGGTGATGACGAGTTCGGCGGCCTCCAGGGCGGAGATGACGGTCTTGCGGTTGGCGACGGAGGCGACGGGGTTGGTGCAGATGATCCAGCAGGCTTTGATGTCGCCGGCGGCCATCCGCTCGAACATCTCGATCGTGCCGCGCCCGACGTCGGTGCGGAGGGAGCCCTCGGGGATGTTCCACAGGCGCTCGATGAAGGCGCGTTCGGCGTCGACCAGGACGGAGCGCTGTCCGGGTAGACCGGGGCCCATGTATCCCATCTCGCGGCCGCCCATGGCGTTGGGCTGCCCGGTGAGCGAGAACGGCCCCGACCCGGGCCGGCAGATGGCGCCGGTGGCCAGATGGAGGTTGACCAGGGCGTTGGTGTTCCAGGTGCCGTGAGTGGACTGGTTCAGGCCCATGGTCCAGCAGCTCATCCACTCGCCGGCCTCGCCGATCCACTGCGCGGCCTGCCGGATGTCGTCCTCGGCGAGGCCGGTGATCCGCGCGACCTTCTCGGGCGGGTGGTCCGCGAGGAAGGCCGGCATGTCCTCCCAGCCCTCGGTGGACTCGGCGATGAACGCCTCGTCCGTGTGACCGTTCGCCACGAGCAGGTGGAGCAGGCCGTTGAGGAGGGCGAGGTCGGTCCCGGGCTTGATCTGGAGGAAGAGGTCGGCCTTGTCCGCGGTGGCGTTGCGGCGCGGGTCGACGACGATCAGCCTGGCCCCGGCTTTGACGCGGTCCATCATGCGCAGGAAGAGGATGGGGTGGCAGTCGGCCATGTTGGCGCCGATGACGAAGAACGCGTCCGCGCGGTCGAAGTCCCGGTAGGAGCCGGGCGGGCCGTCGGCCCCCAGCGACAGCTTGTAGCCCGATCCGGCGGAGGCCATGCACAGCCGGGAGTTCGATTCGATCTGGTTCGTCCGCACGAAGCCCTTGGCGAGCTTGTTCGCCAGGTACTGCGCCTCCAGGGACATCTGCCCGGAGACGTAGAAGGAGAGGGCGTCGGGCCCGTGCTCGTCCAGGATCGACCGCAGCCGGGCGGCGACCGACGCGATGGCCTCCTCGACGTCGGTCCCGGTCGCAGGGGCGCCGCGCTCCGCCCGCACCAGGGCCTGCTCCAGCCGCCCCGGCGCGGCCATCATGTCCGCGCTCGTCGCCCCCTTCGTGCAGAGGCGACCGGAGTTGGCGGGGTGCTCCTTGTCCCCGGACACCTTCACGACGCGGCGTCGTCCGTCGGCAGGAGCGGGCGCCACGTCCAGCACGATCCCGCAGCCGACTCCGCAGTACGAGCAGACCGTACGTACCCCGCCGGCCTTCGCGCCAGATGCCACCGAACCCCACCCCTTGGCGTACCTCGTCCGACCGGGACCGCCCCGCCGACGGCGGACGGCCCCACGACCAGCACCGTAGGGAGATCGGATTACCGGCCCGTCACGCCGCAGGGAGAGGAGGGGTTACGCCCCGCGCACACGCTGCGAACACGTCGTGTGAGGCGCACGTACGCAGCCCCCTGACGACGGGAAGCGGGGGAACCTGCACGTCACCGGTACGGACACAGGGACGGACAGGGTTCCCGACATCGACGGACAGCATGATCGGGTGCTCATCTCTGGCCCCCACCACCGTCTTCGACCTCGACGGCACGCTCTGCTTCGACGGACGGTCGATGGACAGCCGGATCGTCTCCGCCATCCAGTCCTGTGAACGAGCCGGCCACCGGCTGGTGTTCGCCTCCGCGCGGCCGGTCCGCGACATGCTGCCCGTCCTTGACGGAGCCTTCCCCGACGCGACCCTGATCGGCGGCAACGGCAGCCTCGTCTCCGTCGGCAGCGGGGTCCGCGCCCGGGCCGCCTTCACGCCCGCGACGCTGGCCGCCCTGCTGGAAGCGGTCGGACGGCACGCGGCCACCTACCTGGCCGACGGCCCCTGGGACTACGCCTACACGGGCCCCGCCGACCACCCGATCCTGGGCCGCGTCGACCAGGGTGCCCTCGCCTCCCGGGTCGACCTCGGCATCACCGACTACGCCGCCTTGGGCAACGACACCAACGACCTCGACCTGCTGCGCAACGCCCGCCACTCGGTCCGCGTCGGCGCTCATCCCGGCCTGGACGGCATCGCCCACGTCACCGTGCCCGCCGCACCGGAAGCCGTCGCTGCCCGGATCCCGACGGCTGCCGGCTTCTGGCGTGAACCAACACCGGCGGGTCAGCCGAGGTCGAGGAGCTGTTCGTGGAAGCCGCCGAACCCGCGTGCGGTGTCCACGAGGTGGACCTCCAGGATCCAGTGGCAGATGCGCCCGGCGCGGTCGGTGCGGCGCATCGGGGTGGTGTTCCCGGGCGCGATGTAGGACTCGATCTCTGCGGCGTCGATCTTCTCGTGCGGGAACTCGCCGACCAGGTGCCCGGCGTGGCCGGTGCCGCCGAGCGTCCACCCGCGGCCGTGGGCCAGGCGCGCGATCTCGGCGTGCAACTGGGCGCCGGTGATGTCGGGGTGGGCGGCGAAGTAGCGGCGGCCGGCCTCGAACACCTCGGGCAGGTCCGCGGCCAGGCGCAGCGCCTTGTCCTGGGCCTCCAGGAGCCGCCGGGCGCGGAAGTCCTCCGCGGTCGGGGTGTCGATGTAGACCCACGCCTTGGCGCCCGAGCGCAGCTCGGCCTTGATTCGCCTGTAGTCCCCGACCTCGTACCGGTCGGCTGCGTCGACTTCGGCCGGGCTGAGCGTGAGGACGGTGCCCTCGATCACGTCGGCAGGGTTGTCGGAGTGAACGGCCACCGGGTGCCGGTCGCTTCCGCTGTCGGCGATGACCGCCGGGTCGGTGATCGTCACCGTTTCCAGCCGGAATCCCATCAGCGCGTCGGCGCGGCCGGTGAGCTCGCGCCCGAACCTGGCCCGCTGGACCTGCGGCAGCTGCAGCGTGCCGTACGAGAACAACAGATGGTCAGCCATACGATCCCTCACGCAATGTGGTGCTTGCGAGCACAATCGGCAGATTCTCCTTGCATTTGCGAGGATAGTAGGTATGCGCCGCGGGAATCATGGGTCATGGGAGCGCGCGCATGACGACCAGTGCTGCCGCCGAAAGGCGACGGGTGGAGGATGGGAGACGGGCCGACGGGCAGGTGCGGGACCGGACCTGCCCGCAGCTTGAGGAGGTGGTCATGACCGCGTCCGCGGCGTCCCGGGCAGCGCCCGGCCGCACAGGTGTGGTGCCCTCCGAAGCCGGCGGCCTGCTGGACGTGCTGAGCGTGGCCGCGGTGGTCCTGGACAACCAGGGACGGATCACCTTGTGGAGTCCGCAGGCCCAGGACCTGTTCGGCTGGTCCGCCGAAGAGGCGATGGGCAGATACGCGGCCACTCTGCTCGTCGCCGACGAGTACGTCGACCTGGTCCTCGAACTCTTCGCGAAGGTCATGTCCGGTGCCGGTACCTGGGCGGGCGTGTTCCCAGTACGGCACAAGGACGGCTCCACGAAGCTGGTGGAATTCCGGAACATGCGGCTGGTGGACGAGCACGGCGCCGCTTATGCGCTGGGCATCGCCTGTGACGAGGCCGTGCTGCGCGGTGTGGAGCGTGACCTGGCACTGTCGGTGCGCCTGGTGACGCAGTCCCCGCTCGGGCTCGCGGTGCTGGACACGGACCTCCGCTACGTCCTGGTCAACCCCAGACTGGAGCAGATCAACGGTCTGCCCTCCGAGAAGCACCTGGGCCGCACACCCCATGAGGCCTTGCCGTTCCTGGACACCGACGTGATCGAAGCCTCCATGCGACAGGTCCTGGACACCGGCGTACCCCTGCTGGACCAGTACGGCGTCGGGCGCACGCCCGCAGACCCGTACCAGGAGCGCGCCTGGTCCGGCTCGTACTACCGGCTGGAGGACCCGGGCGGGCGGGTGATCGGCGTCGCCCTGGTGGTCGTGGACGTCACCGACAGCTACCGCGCGGCCAGGGAAGCCGCCGAAGCCCGCAGGCGGCTGGACCTCATCGCCCGGGCGTCGGTGGCCGTCGGAACCAGCCTGGACGTGGAGCGCACGGCCCGGGAACTGGCCGATCTGGCCGTGGCCGACCTGGCCGATGTCGCCTCGGTCGACGTGCTCGACTCCGTCCTGGAAGGCGACGTGACACCATCTCCCGGCACGGACGTCGGGCGGGCCCTCTTCCGGCCCTTGGCGGTGGCGGCAGCCTACGAGACGGCGCCCGTAGGCGCCGCCGACCCGTTGGGCGAGCGCACCACGTACCCGTCCGACCGCTTGGTCGCACGCTGCGTGAGCACCGGGCGCCCCGTCCTCGCAGCGCACGTCATGGCCCCGGACCTGGCCCGCATCGCCCGCAGCGCGGACGCCGCGGAGCTCCTGGCCCGGGAGGGCGCTCACTCCTACCTGGCGGTACCGCTGATCGCCCGCGGCCAGGTCCTCGGCGCACTCGGCCTCATCCGCACCCGGAACCCGCTGCCCTTCGACCACGACGACGTCACGCTGGCCGGCGAGCTGGCGATCCGCGCCGCCATAGCGATCGACAATGCCCGCTGGTACCAGCACGCCAGCGACACCGCTCTGACCCTTCAGCGCCACCTCCTCCCGCAGCCCTCACCTCAGGCCACCGGCCTCCAGATCGCCTACCGCTACCAGCCGGCGGCAGCAGCCAGCGGGATCGGCGGCGACTGGTTCGACGCCATCCCCCAGCCCCGGCACAAGACCGCCCTCGTGGTCGGCGACGTGATGGGGCACGGCGTCCACGCAGCCGCCACCATGGGACAGCTACGCACGGCCACCCGCACCCTGGCCGATCTCGGCCTCGATCCCGCCCGGGTCCTGCAGCACCTCGACCACATCACCGCGGAACTGGACGGGACCATGGCGACCTGCGTCTACGCCACGTTCGACCCGCACCGCTCCCGCTGCCTGGTCGCCCTGGCCGGCCACCCGCCCCCCGTGCTCATCCGCTCGGGGCAGGACCCCGCGCTGCTCGACCTCCCCGCCGGCGTACCGCTCGGCACCGGCGGCCTCGGCCCGGCGCGCTTCGAGACCACCGCCTTCGACCTGGATCCCGGCGACCGGCTGGTCCTGTACACCGACGGCCTCGTCGAAACCCGCGACGACTCCCTGGACGACCGCCTCGCCCTCCTGCTCAACCTCCTCGGCGAGCCCGGCCACTCCCCGGAGGCGAGCTGCGAACGTCTCCTTGCCGCGCTACGACACCCCGACGCCGCCGACGACGTCGCCCTCGTCATCGCCGATGCCCACCGCAACCCGCCCACCCCGCCAGGACGCCCTGAGGTACCCGGGCCGTCCCTCGTAGATGCGACCAGCGCCGGCGCCCGGCCGCGGCCGAGCACTGGATGATCGACCGCTGACGTCTCCCCGGCCTGCCTTGTTACGTTCGGCTCGCCGGCTCTGGTTCTCCTGCCGCGCAGGCAGACGAACGGCCACGATCCCGGCGGGTGACCGGCTCAACCAGGCCCGGGCGCCGCGAGCAGCGCGGTCCGGGCGACGAAGACGGCAAGGATCCACCATGGCGACGTCGGACCGGATGGACATCAGGCTGCGGAGCCTCCACCTATTGGAAGGCCAGCGTTTGGGGCAGCGCCTGTTCGCCCATGTGATCTCCGCCAAGGCAATCGCACCAGGGCGTACCGAGGGGGAGGTCAACGACCGGATCGCCGTCATCGCGCAGGAGGTCTTCGGTGCGCGAGCAGGTCTCGTCGAGCGGCGCTTCGTGCGCTCAGGGCCCAACACCGTGGTGGCCGGCCAGTGGCCGGACCGGGTGATCGGCGCGCAGGACGTCGTCATGCTGGACTTCGAGTCGCTGTTGGCGCCGTACGAGACGGGCTTCGCCCGGACCGTGGCCGTCGGGGACGGTCCGGCGCGTCGACGGCTGATACACGACCTCGCGGTCGTGGCCACCGCGGCGCGCGATGCCTTCCGAGCCGACCCGGCCATCACCGGCCGGGCCCTCCACGCGGAGGTCCGGGCCACGGCCGCCAGAGCCGACCGGACCCTGGGAGCCTGGCACGTCGGCCGGCTGACCGGTACCGCACCCGCCACGCACGCGGAGACGACCCGGCCGGAGGCGTTCATCAGCCCGGAGAACACCCGGCCGCTGCGCCGCGCGCTGCAGGAAGGGTGGCGAGCGCACTGGATCCTGGAGATACGCCTCGTCGACGAGTACATGGGCCACGCCGCCGTCCACGCGGAACTGCTCGACCTCGCCTGACCGACCGGAGTCCGGCTACTCGCCCTCGTCCTCCTGGTACGAATGGCGTTTCCCGGTCCAGGGGTCGGCGATGTTGTGGTAGCCCCGCTCTTCCCAGAAGCCACGCCGGTCCTGCGTCATGTACTCGATGGCGCGCAGCCACTTCGGGCCCTTGTAGCCGTAGAGGTGGGGCACGACCAGCCGGAGCGGGAAGCCGTGCTCGACGGTCAACGGCTCACCGTCATGGTGGGTGGCCATGAGCGTCCTGTCGGACCGGAAGTCGGCGAGGCGCAGGTTGGCGCTGTACCCGTACTCCGCCCAGGCCATCACGTGCGTGACCTCCGGTGCGGGCGGCGCCAGGCCCAGCAGGACGGCCGCCGGCACGCCGTGGAACTCGTGGCCGGTGGTCGTCGTGCCCGAGGCGCAGTGGAGATCGGTGGTGATCGTCGTCGCGGGAAGGCCGGCGATCTCCTCGAAGGTCCAGGAGTACTTCTCGCCGGTCGCCGTGGCCCCGAAGACCTGGAGGTTCCAGCGGTCGGCCCGGAACCTGGGCACCGGGCCGTAGTGGGAGACCGGCCAGCCCTTGACCAGGCGCTGCCCCGGAGGCAGGGGTTCACTCCACACCAGACACCTCGGCTCCCCGACCGCCTCGACCGGCATCGGCGTACAAGTGAGGCTTTTGCCTCGCAGATGCCAGCCATTCTGGCAGATTCACCTCTTGGATGATTCCCTGGACCGGCGTGCGTCCTGCTGTCCTGTTTCCGTGTCCGGGTCCAGTCGCCCCGCGGGAGCGGTCTTGGTTGACTGAGTCCTGGCCCCGGGGCGGCGGAGCGGCTCTCTCCGCCACGTGGGCTCTTCCCCGGAAGGCCCCTGCGCGCCGCTCGCGGTGTTCGGCGCGCAGGGGCCTTCGGCCCTTCATCCGGTCAGCCCGCGCTTCGCGGGTCGCGGTCGAGGGTCCGTGCCACGTGGTGGACGGCGAGGACGGTGGCGGCGACGGCCAGACCCGGGAGTACCGACAGCCACCAGGACGTGGCCAGGTGGTCACGGCCGTCGGCCACCAGCAGGCCCCACTCGGGGGTGGGCGGCTCCGCCCCGTAGCCGAGGTAGCCCAGCCCGGACACCGCCAACACGGCGAAGCCGAACTCGAGCGCGCCGAGGGCGAGCAGCGGGTGCCTGGCGTGCGGCAGCACATGGCGGTGGACCGTCCACCACCGGCCGGCCCCGTACGCTACCGCCGCTTCCACGAAGCCGCTGTGCCGCGCCCTGAGCGTCGCCGCCCGCATCACGCGGGCGAGCGGGCCGATCGCCGGCACCCCGACCGCGACGGCCAGGGCGGCCCTGCCGGTGCCGAGCGCCGTCACCAGCGCCAGTGACAACAGCAGCGCCGGGACCGCGAGCAGTGCGTCCACCCCTCTCATGAGCAGGTCGTCGGTCCAGCCGCCCGCGTAGCCGGCGACGAGTCCGATCACGCAGCCGGCTGTGAGCCCCAGTCCGGCGGCCAGGGCAGCCGTACCGAGGGAGCGGCCGGTGCCGTGGACGACACGGGCGTACAGGTCCCGGCCGAGCTGGTCGGTCCCCCACCAGTGGCCGGGCCCTGGTGGGAGCAGGCGCTCCGCCGGTACACCGGTGAGCGGGTCCGCGGAGGTCAGGCTGGCCGGCGAGACGGCGGCCAGCAGGATGACGCCGAGCAGCAGCACGGCTGCCGCGAGCCCCGGGCGGAACAGCCGGAAAGGACCTCGGAGGCCGCGCATTCACGCCCCCGCCCGACCGGTGCCGCAGGCCCGTGGGTCCAGCAGCGGGCCCAGGACGTCGACGAGCAGGCCGGCGGCGACGAAGACGACGGCCCCTACGAGAACCACACCCTGCACCACCGGAATGTCCTGCTGGTGCACCGCGCCCGTCAGCAGGCGGCCGACGCCGGGGCGGGAGAACACCGTCTCGACCACGGTGGCCGACGCGACGGTGTTCCCGGCGAGCGTGCCGGCCAGGGCGAGCGCGGGCGGCAGCGCCTCGGGCAGGGCGTGCCGCAGATGGACCCGGACCCGGCTCACGCCCTTCGCCCGGGCCGTCCTGGTGTACGGCTCGCCCAGTGCCCGCTCCAGATCCCCGGCCAGGACCTGGGCGACGAGCGCCGCACAGGGCAGCGCCAGAGTCACGGCGGGCAGCACCAGCACCGCGATTCCGCCGTCCCCGAAGGCGGGGATCAACCCCCAGCGGAAGGAGACCACGTGGAGGAGGACCAGCCCGACCAGGAACGGCGGCAGGGCGGCCCCACCCGCGGGCAGGGCCGACAGCGTCCGCCGCAGCCAGGTCCTGCGGGTGTACGTCGCTCCCAGTGCCGCCGCCGTGCCCGCCCCCAGACCGAGCACGAGCGCGGCTGCGGCCAGGGAGAGGGTCTCGGGCAGCGCCTCGCCGATCAGTGCCGCCACCGGCCGGCCGCTCTGCACCGAGCGGCCGAGATCGCCCCGGAGCGCCGCGAGGGCGCCCTGCGCGTACTGCGCGGCGAGCGGGCGGTCGAAGCCGTACGCATGGCGCAGTTCCGCGACGCGCCCGGCATCCGCCGGTGTCCCGTCACCGCCCGCCGCCATGATCTCGACGGGGTCGCCCGGCAGCACGTAGAGGATGCCGAAGGAGACGGAGTAGGCCGCGCAGAGCACGCAGAGGGCGAGCAGCGTGCGCCGGCGGAGGTATGCGAGGGACACTGCGGTGCTCCGCTACGACTTCCACGTGTCGTGGAGCTGGAGGCGGCCGTCGGCGTTCAGAGTCACGTCGTGGACCTTCGGCGAAAGACCGAGTACCACGGTGAACTCGGCCACCGGGGCGCTGTACTGCTCGGCGACGATCAACCTCTGGATCTCCGCGACGACGGCCGCGCGCTGTGCCGGGTCGGTGGTGGCGGACTGGCGGGTCAGGAGTTCGTCGAGCTTGCCGGGCTTGAGGTTGTTGAAGTTGAGCCCGCCGCTGGTGTACTGGGGGCGCAGGACGTCGGGGTCGCCGCCCGCGTTGTGGCCCCAGAGCAGGTCGTACTGCTTGGCCTGGATGACGGCGGCGCCCTGGCCCACCGGGTCCTCCTTCAGCGTGGCCCCGATCCCGACGGCCTTGAGCTGCTGCTGGAGGAGTTCCAGGGCGGCCTTCGCCGAGGCCTGGCCGCTGAAGTACTGGACGGTGAGGGCGAGCGGCTTGCCGTCCTTGGTGCGGATGCCGTCGGGTCCGGGCGTCCAGCCGGCTCCGTCGAGGAGCTGCTTCGCGGTGTCGGGTGCGTGGGCGAGTTCATTGGACAGGTCGGTGTATCCGGTGGTGGTGCTCGCCAGGGGGCTGGTGGCGGGCTTGGCGAGGGGGCCGAAGACGGTGTCGACGACCTCCTTGCGGTTGACGGCCAGGGAGACCGCCTTGCGGACGGCGGGATCGTCCATGGGGGCGCGGGCGTTGTTGATGCTGAAGCCGTACGGGACGCCGGGGGCGTTCTTCGCCTGGAGGGTGAACCCGGCCTTCTTCAAGCCGTCCTGGTCCTGGAGCGGTACGGCGGTGAGCGCGTCCGTCTCGCCCGAGCGGAGGCTGCCGGTGCGGACGCCCGTCTCGGGGACGATGCGGAAGGCGATCCGGTCGAGGTGGGCTGCGCCCCCGTTCTTCCAGAGGGCGGAGCCCCAGGCGTAGCCGGTGCGCTTGGCGAGGACGATCGACTCGTTCTTGCGGTACTCGGCGAGGGTGAAAGGGCCGGAGCCGGCTACGCCGGAGGCGCAGCGGTCGGCGGCGGGGCGCTGGGTGGTGGCGATCGAGACCAGCCCGAGGGTGTGGGTGGAGGTGGCCTGGAGGAAGCCGGCCGCCGGCTGGTTGAAGGCGACGACGGCGGTCAGCGGGTCGACCACGGTGGTGTCGCGGTAGTTCTTCAGGTACGTGGCGGCCTGGGTGGCGCTCGGGCCGAGCTTGCCGGCGGTGTCGAAGTTGGCCTTGACGGCTGCGGCGTCGACGGGGGTGCCGTCGCTGAAGGTGGCTCCGGGACGAAGGTGGAAGGTGAAGGACGTGCCGTCCGGGCTGACCTCCCACTTCTCGGCGAGCCAGGGGGCGGGCCTGCCGGTGGCGGGGTCCTGGTCGGTGAGCGAGTCGACGAGTTGACGCACGGGCGGGACCGCATCGACGGAGCCGGCCTGCTGGGGGTCCAGACAGCCGAAGTCGGAGGCGAGGGCGACGGTCAGCCGTCCGCCGTCCTTCGGGGTGCCGTCGCGGCCGTCGTCCGCTGCCTTCTCCGTGGGGGAGCCGCCGCAGGCGGTCAGCAGCAGGCCGGCGAGACCGGCCGTCGCCGTCAGGCGGAGCCGGGTGGTGTGCGAGGAGGAGGGCGGGTGCGCTCTCATGGGCATGTCTTTCTGATCGGCGCGGGGAGAGGAGGGTGGGGAAAGGAGGGCGGGGAGGCGGAAGGGTCGGCCGGCCGGCCGCGGGCGACTCAGTGGGTGGGGTCCGCCTCCCGGTCCCGGACGATGAGCGGGACGCGTTTGGGGGCGTACATGGTGGAGCGGCTGGGACGGACGCGGTAGCCGGGCAGCGGGTGGAGGCTGAAGCGGGCCAGGACCACGGCCAGGAACACCGTCATCTCCTCCCAGGCGAAGGGCTCGCCGATGCAGCCGCGGTTGCCCGCGCCGAAGGGCAGGAAGGAGATGCGGGGTACGGGCACGGCCGAGCCACCGGTCCAGCGGTCCGGGTCGAAGCGTTCGGGGTCGGGGTAGACGGCCGGGTCGTGCTGCAGGGCGTGCAGGGAGAACAGCACGTCGGAACCGGCCGGGATGCGGTGCGGCCCGAGTTCGACCTCCGTCACGGTCCGGCGGGTGAGCAGCCAGCCGGGCGGGTACTGGCGCAGGACCTCGGTCAGTACGGCGTGGGTGTAGCGGAGTTCGGGCAGGTCGGCGTGGGTGACCGGGCGTCCGCCCAGGACCCGGTCGATCTCGGCGGCGAGCCTGCGCTGCACCTGCGGGTGGGTGCTGATCAGGTGGCAGGCCCAGGCCAGGACGTCGCGGGCGGTCTCGACGCCGCCGAGGAACAGGGCCATGGCCTCGTCGTGGACCTGCTGGTCGGTGAGTCCGGGGCAGCCTTCGCCGTGGGACCTGGCGGCCAGCAGCAGTGCCATGAGGTCGCCGTCCTTCGCCCCGCGCTCCTGGTAGGCGGCGATGACGTCGGTCAGGGCCTTGTCCAGCCGCTGCCGGGCCCGTTCGAAGCGGCGGTTGCCGGGGGTGGGGAGCTTCTCCAGCGGGCCGAACGGCATGGCGATGCGCCGGGCCACGCCCTTGAGCAGCACCGGGAACGTCTCCTCGACCTCTGCGGCGACGGTGTCGCCGAGGTCGGTGGAGAACAGGGCCCGGCAGACCACGGAGACGGCGTAGGCGTGGATCTCGTCGTCGAACTCGACGGTGGCGCCGTCGGACCAGCCGGCGGACCGCTGCTCGGCCGTTTCCCGCATCTGGTCGGCGTAGGCGGCGATCCGGCGTGTGTGGAAGGCGGGTTGGACGATGCGGCGGTGCGTCATGTGCTGGGGCTCGGTGGAGTTGAGCAGGCCGTTGCCGAGGAATGGCGCCGACTTCTCGTAGGCCAGGCCCTTGTCCAGTTTGCGGACGTCCTTGGTGAGGATCTGGTGGACGTGCGCGGGGTTGTTGAGGACGTAGGCCCGCATGGGGCCGAGGCGGACGGTGACCAGGTCACCGAGGTCGCGCAGCGAGGTGAAGAACTCCCGCGGTCCGGTCAGCATGTGGTGGACGTGACCGAGCAGCGGCAGGCCGCCGGGGGCGTGCGCGACCGCGGGGGCGGCGGTCGTCATGATGGTTCTCCTCCGTAGGGAGACGGGGCCGGAGCAGGGCTTTCAGTGGGTGCGGTTGACGACGAACTCGGCGAGCGCCATGAGTTCGGCCGTGGCGGCCGGGTCGACCGACACGCCGTGCAGCGTGCGCAGCGCGCGGTCGAGGTCGCGGTTGGCCTGGGCGACGGTGAAGGTCCGGCCGCCCGCTTCCCGGATCAGGTCGGCGATGCGGTCCAGGGCCCCGGCCTCGCCCCCCTCCTCGGCAGGGGCGGCCAGCAGGGCCGCGAGGCGGTCGGGGGCCGGGCCGTGGGCCAGGGCGGCCACGACGGGGAGGGTCTTCTTCCGGCGGCGGATGTCGTTGAAGACCGGCTTTCCGGTGACGTCCGGGTCGCCCCAGATGCCGAGCAGGTCGTCCACCGCCTGGAACGCGGCTCCGAGGTTCCGGCCCATCCGGCCCATCGCGTCGGCCGTGTCGACGTCGGCGCCGCCGAGCAGGGCGCCCAGCGCGGCGGAACAGCCGAGCAGGGAGCCGGTCTTGCCCGCCGCCATCGCGTTGTACTGGGCGACCGTGACCGCCTCGCGGCCGGTCCAGGGCAGGCGCTCGAAGGCCGTGTCGGCCGCCTGTCCGTTGACCAGTTCGACGAGGGATCCGGTCAGTGTGTGCAGGGCCTCCGACCGGATCCGGGGCAGCAGGTGGAGGGTGCTCTCGGCGAGGGCGTCGAGGGCGAGGGCGAGCAGTCCGTCTCCCGCCAGGAGGGCTGGTCCGCTGCCGAACGCCTTCCAGGCGGTGGGCCGGTGCCGGCGTCGTTCGTCGCCGTCGATGATGTCGTCGTGCACCAGTGAGAAGACGTGCACCAGTTCCACGGCCACGGCGGCCGGGACGGCGTCCTGCGCCTTCCCGCCGACCGTCTCGGCCGCGAGGACGGCCAGCGCCGGGCGCAGGGCCTTGCCGGCCCCGTCCTCCTGGGGCGTGCCGTCCGCGTCGCACCAGCCCAGGCTGTAGGCGGCGATCCGGCCGACCTCGGGGTGGAGCCGGGCGACGGCGTCGCGGAGCGCCGGCAGGACGAGCTCGCGGCACCGGGCCAGCGTGTCCAGCGCCTGGTGCCCGGAGGCGCGGTGGCGTTCCCTGGCGGGCGCGCCCATGTCTGCGGCCGTCATCGGGCGCCGCCCGCCACGGGGCCGTCCACGGTCGAGGCCCGTACCTCGCGGGCCTCGGGCACCATCGGGTAGGGGCCGGTGCCGAGGGAGGCCTTGGGGACGGCGGTCTGCGGCTTGGCGCCGGGCAGCGGGCGCAGCGTCCACCGGGCGGCGATCGCGGCCAGGGTCAGCGTCGTCTCGGCCGCTCCGAACGCATCACCGATGCACTTGCGGCTCCCGCCCCCGAACGGGACGAGCGCGCCCCGGGGTATCCGCTTCGCCCGCTCAGGCAGCCACCGCTCCGGGTCGAAGCGCTCCGCGTCCTCGAACAGGGCCTCGCTGCGGCCCATGACGTAGGGGCTGTACATGACGACCGAGCCCTTCTCCAGCCTCCGGCCGGCGAGTTCGGTGTCCTGGGTGGTGGTACGCGTGAGCAGCCAGGCCGGCGGGTACATGCGCAGCGTCTCCTGGAGCACCCGCCAGGTGTACTCCAGCCGGGGCAGGTCCTCGTACGTCGCCGGGCGTCCGTCGAGCACCTCGTCCAGCTCGGCGTGCAGCCGGGCCTCGACCTCGGGGTGTCCGGCCAGGACGTGGAACACCCAGGCCATGGTGTTGCCGGTGGTCTCGGTGCCGCCGATGAGAAGGGTCATGACCTGGTCGTAGACCTCGGCGTCGGTGAGGCGGTGGTCGGTCTCCTCGTCGCGGGCGTTGACCAGGATGGAGAGCAGGTCGCCGTCGGCGGCGCCGCTGCGGCGCCGGAGCTGGACGGTTTCGCCGATCGCCTTGTGCATCCGGGCCCGGACGGCCTCGAAGCGGCGGTTGTCCGGTGTCGGCAGCTTCTCCTTCCAGCCGATCGGGGCGACCATCCGCTGGTAGACGCCCCGCATGATGATCGGCATGCAGTGGGCGACCTCCGGAATGATGGGCCGGTCGGCGACGGTGGTGGCGAACATGGTCCGCGCGGTGATCCGGAGGGTCAGCGCGTGCATCGCGTCGCTGACGTCGAAGGTCTTGCCGTCCTCCCACCCGGCGAGGACGTCGTCGATCTCCTCCTGCATCAGCCGGACGTAGCGGGGCATGCGGCTCGGGTGGAACGCGGGCTGGAGCATGCGGCGCTGGAGCCGGTGGTCCTCCCGCATGGAGCTGACCAGTCCGTTCCCGACGAGGAGCCGGGCCTTCTCGAAGAGCGGGCCGCCCTTGTCGAAGGTCCGGGAGTCGGTCAGGACGCGGTGGACGAGCTCGGGGTGGCAGGCGAGGTAGGCCGGGCGGGGCCCGAGGCCGATCCGGACCAGGTCCGCGCGGGCCGGCAAGGAGGTCAGGAACTCCAGGGGTCTGCGCCACAGTTGGAAGGCGTGCCCGAGAAGCGGAAGGGCTCCCGGGGCGGCCGCGTAGGTGTACGCGGGCTCCTGGCGCCGGCCGTTGGTGCCGGTGACGGGACAAGCGGCTCCGGAGGCGGCGATGGCGGCCGCATGGGCCGTGAGGGCATCCGAGGGTGCATCCTCAGCGGTGGCGTCGGGCGCGGGCCCCGACGGCCGGTCCTGGAACCGGGTGACCTCGGCGCGCAGGTCCACCCATCCCGAGGTCGAACCGTCCCACACCGAGCCGTCGCCGAAGTAGCGCGGCGTCAGGTACTCGAACTCCTGGCTCCCGCCGACCATGTGGTCGACGGCCGTCAGGTAGCGGCGGACGTCCTCGCGCAGGCCGAGGGGTCCGGCCAGGACCTCGTCCCGGGCGCGCGCGTACTCGGCCTCGTGGTGGGCGACCCGTTCGCAGAGCCTGTCCACGGCTTCCTGCAGGGGCAGTCCGTCCCGCTCGGTCAGGACCCGGACCACCGTCATCTTGTCGTCCTGGGCGTACTCCTTGCGCCAGGACAGCAGGTCGTTGACGACGATCATCTGCCGGCGTGCGTGCCGGTGTGCCTCCGCCAGCTGGGCGAGGACGTCGCTCATGTCGACGCCCTCGCCGTACTCGGTCATCAGCTCGATGAACTCGCAGCCGAAGCTGTCCAGCCGTACGGCCAGGCAGGTCTCGTAGTCGGGGACCCGGTCGGCCAGTTTGGTGCCGATCTCCGCGGCGCAGCCCCGCAGGAACGCTTCCAGCGACTCCACGAACCGCTTGATCTGCGCCGGGCTCAGCCCCGCACCGATCCGCCGCCAGAGGTCCCTGGCCGCCCGCCCGTACGGGAAGTCCGTTGCCGGGGTGGTGTCCTCGCGGTGGAAGTCGTCCAGGATCCGGGCGAACACCTCCCGTGCCCGCCCGTCGCTCGCGCCCAGGTCCCCCCGGTCGGAGACGAAGGAGTCGATGACGGTGACGAACTGGTACCAGTCGGCGATGTCACGAGCCCGCTCGACGGACGCGTAAGGCACGGTCAGCGGGCCGTAGATGCCGTTGCGCTGGCGCAAGAAGAACAGCAGCTGCTCCTCCGAGGAGAAGCACGCACCCAGGAACTCCCGGACCCAGCCGTTCGAGGCGAACTCGATCTGCGCGGCGTTCGGGTGGTAGACGACCGGCAGGGTGCGCGGCAGCTCGGGAAGGAAGAATCCCGCCACGGTCCCGACAGGCGAATCCGAGGAATTCACCACCGAGGCACTATCCATCACCACTCCTCATCACGTGAGCACTTTCCCGACCCCGGGAAGGACGAGCAGAGACTGGCACACGGGATGCATTTTCAGCCATTCCCTGGACATCACATTATGATCTCGCCGAATTACTACCGCCCAGTATTCCCAGAGGAACGCAAAACAGCAGGCCAGAGCACGTCTGACCTGCATGTTTCACGCACCGAAAACCTTCGGAATCTAATTCCAGGAATTCGCCAGCAGCTCGTACGACCTCACCCGGTCCGCATGGTCGTGCGCCGTGGCGGTAACGAGGATTTCATCAGCTCCGGTCACCTTCGCAAGCATCCCGAGTCCGTGCACCACTGCCTTCGGATCGCCGACGAAACGAGTGGCCAGGCGGTCCGCCACCATTTCTTCGTCCTGTGCGCTCCAGGGGAATGCATCCGCCTCGTCCGGCGAAAGGTAGGGCACGGACCCCTCTCCGCGGCGAATGCTCCAGGCCCATTGCGCGTATCCGCGGGCGATGCGCCGGGCGGCGGCCGCGTCCTCGGCGACCAGGACGTCCGCGGAGACCATCACATGGGGTGCGGAGAGCAGCTCCGAGGGCCGGAAGGCCTCCCGGTAGGCGGCGACGGCGTCGAGGACGGCCGCCGGCATCGAGTGGTAGTTCACGGTGAGCGGCAGCCCGAGCTCACCCGCCACCGGGGCGCTGCCCTTCGCCCCGGCGGCCACGACCCACAGCTCGGCATCGGCACCCTCGGCCGCGGGGGTGCGCAGGTGCTCGCCGCCCGGCGTGCGGTAGTCGCCCCGTACGAACGCCTGGATGTCCCTGATCTGCTGCGCGTAGTCTTCGCCCGCCCCGTCCCGGTATCCGACGAGCTCCAGTTGGGTGCGGACCCGGTCCGGATCGAACCGGAGTTTCGGCTTGGAGGGGACGAGCAGCCCGTCGACCACCCGGTCGGCACCTCCCGTCCCTCCGCCGACGGCCTCGGCCGGAACCGGCCGTCCGGCTCCCCCGCCGGCGATGCGCCCGATGAAGCGGTCGACGTTCGAGCGGCCGAGTCCGAGGTCCACCCGTCCGGGATACAGGTGGGCGAGGGTGCCGAACTCCTCGGCGATGACCACCGGCCGCCGGGGCCCGGTCTGCACCGCCCCCGAGCCGACCCTGATCCGCCGGGTGGCGGCCGCCACCGCACCCATCAGCACGACAGGGGCGGCGGCGACGACGCTCGGCGTCAGGTGGTGCTCGGCGATCCAGTAACGCGCGTAGCCCAGCCGTTCGGCGTGCCGGGCCAAGTCCACCGTACGGTGCAGCGCCTGGGCGGGCGTCGAACCCGACGCGAGGGGCGCGAGGTCGAGCACCGACAGCGGAACGGGTCTTCGGGACGGCACGTCGGCCCCTGCCTCTCGGAATCACTGCCGGTCAGGTATGCGCCCGGGACCCGGACACCGGATGGCAGGGCAGGGTGCGGATGCGGGTGTCGGCCCGGGACCGCGGGATCCAGTACCCGGCCCCGGGCGAAACCAGTGAACCAACGGAGCACTGGTGGAGACGACTGGCTGCGTCTACGAAATCCAGTCGCACGGGGCGGCCGCACCTGGTCGTTCCACCCACGCCGAAGCCCCTGAGGACCGTCGGTCCCGAGACGCGGCGACCCTCTCACTCCGAACCTCCGGCACCTCCGGTGCGGCCGGTCTCGGCGGCCCAGGCCAGGATCTCCCGGGTGTCCCGTTCGCGGTGCGATGGAGCGAGGGTGCCGGTCGGGGAGGCCTGGGCGGAGGAGGCGGGTGTGGCCATGGCGGGGAAACCTCCGTGGTCGCGACGAGCCGGGGGCATCGGGGATGCGCGAGTACGAGTGCGTCGCCACGCGGCAGGAGTCGTCACCGGGCGGAGGACGACCAGCGGGAGCTCAGCGGGTCGCCCGTGGCGTCCAGCGGTCAATGGAGGGCGTCGGACAGCACGGCAGGAAGGGGCGTCGACAGCGTCATGGACGGCATCAGGCATCCGAGGTGAAACGCCACTCCCGTCAAGTCTCTGGTCCCCCGGCGCCTTCGACAAGACGGCGCGTGAGGTACTACCGGCGTGCAAGGCGGTCCGCGGGGAAACTCATGGCGTGCAGCAGGCCTCGCGAGCCCCCATGGGTCTCGGCCATCGTCTCTCCCCCGCTTCTCGCCGGACCCACCCGCAGATCTCGTGCTCCCGTCAGGGAGTCCGCCTGATCCGGGCGGCGGAGGTGCCCAGGCCGGTGGGGCCGCGCAGGACGGTGGCCACGGGGATGCGGCGGGTGCGGAAGTCGGTGTAGCGGCCGGTGCGCAGGTGCCAGGCGTGGTAGCCGGACATCCAGTCGCGGAGCCGGCCGACGTAGCGGGCGAGGCCGTCGAGTTCCACGGCACCCAGGTCCAGCTCGGCGTAGAGGGCGGGGAGTTCGGTGCTCACCAGGTGTTCGAACTCGTGCAGGCGGGCGGTAAGCAGGTCGTTGACGGTCTTGACAGCCTGGGGCAGGGTGCAGTCGGCGAAGCGGAGCAGGGCGAGCACGCCGTTGGTGACCTCGTGCTCGTACTCGGTCTCCACCTGGTAGGAGACCACGTCGTTGAGCCAGCCCGCCCAGTCGGCGATCGCGGTGTTCACCCGCCGCATCGAGGGGCTCTCCATGACGGCGTCCGGAACGAGTCCGCCGGAGGTGTGGTCGACCAGGTCGGTGCAGACGCCCACTCCGATGGTCAGGCGCCGCATCTCGGCGTGGTCCACCACCTCCGGCACCCGGTTCTGCATCAGGTTGAGGACCTCCCACAGCGCCGCATCGGCGTGTTTGCCGATGCTGGCCGACAGGCTGTGCCGGAGCCTGTCGGGGAGCGAGGGGGCGGTGCGCCTCCACACGTCGGCGAGCGCGGCCTCTGCTGGGTTGGACGGGACGGGCATCGTCAGGCCGTCCGGCGGGGCGAACCGCGTGAGCCGTTCGGTGAAGGCCCTGGCGCCAACCAGGTCGCGGCGCCGTTTGAACACCTCGACCAGGTAGTCGTCCAGGAAGAACCCCCAGGCGTACCAGTTGTTGATCAGGTCCAGTTCGGGGGCGGGGGCGTCGGGGTTGATCAGGGCGCCGAACAGCCCGTAGTCCGCGGAGTCGACTGCCTGCTCGCTCCAGACGCCCAGTCCGGCCGCGCTCAGCATGCCCATCCCACGGATCCACTCCTTGTTGCGGATGCGGGCGCCCTCCAGATCGGGGTTCACCCGGGCCGGCCACGGCATGTGGAACTCGGGCAGGACGAGCTGCTCCTGCGGACGACCGGGGAGTTGGCGGTAGCTGCGGGCTCGACGGTCCAGCCGGCGGGCGGTGAGGCCCAGGCGGGCGGCGGCGGTGCCGATGCCGGTCGGGACGAGGAACGACAGGGGGCCGGCGGAACCTGCTGCCGGCCGGGCGCCGCCGTGGTCGGCGGGCAGGTAGCGGCCGCCGGGGCGCAGGGCCCATTCCAGGTTGCCGGCCATCCAGTCCTGCAGCCCCTGCACGTACCGCAGCACCGCCGTGCGCGTGGCCGGGTCGAGCCGGTGCTCTTCGAAGGCGGCCGGGAGTTCGGTCGCCGCGGTGTTCTGGAACTGGTGGAGGCGGTCGGTGACGACGTCGTCGAGGAAGTCGGCCGCCTCCTGGGTGCCGCAGCCGAGGAAGTGCCGGGTCACCGTGACACCGTTGTTGACCTTGCCCTCGGCCATGTCGATGTCGTAGGAGATGATGTCGTTCTGCAGCCCCTGCGCGTCGGAGAACGCCGAGATCAACACCTGCAGGGTGCGCTCGCCCACCATCGCGGGCGGCAGCTCCATCCCCAGCGCGTGTTCCAGGAGCTGGGCCGACCACGGCATGCCCCCGACCGAGCGGCGAAGCGCCAGGTACTCCAACGGGTCGAGGACGCGCTCGCCGTCCCGGCCCAGGTGGTACAGCTCGCGGAGTGCTTCCTGCGCCATGTCCCGGACGGTGGCGACGTAGCGTTCCAGCCAGGGCTGCGTCTTGCCGGGTGTGGTGCGGGCCCACAGGCCTGCCAAGCCGTGCTCCAGCGGGTTCTCCGGTTCGGCCGGCGGCGGCGAACCGTCGGTGGGCATGAACCGCAGCAGGCGCGACAGGTAGTCCCGGGCATCGCGGAGCTGCACTGCCGACCGGTACGCCTGGGGGAAGTAGTCGTCCACGTACCAGCCCCAGATGTACCAGTTGCTGATGAGGTTCAACTCCTCGGCGGGTGCGTCGGGATGGGTCCAGGCGGCGAACAGCGCGAAGTCCATGGCGAGGAACCGCTCCTCGTCCCATACGGCGGTGGACTGACCCGCGACCGGATCGAGCATCCCCACCTGTCGGGCCCAGACGAGGTTCTGGGCCCGGGCCGCGTCCAGGTGCGGGTTCAACCGCGCCGGGTACGGCATGTAGAAGTCCGGCAGCGTGATGGACGGCATCGTCAAGTCCTTGGAAGGTCGTGGTCCCCGGTCGGGCGGATGGCGAGGTTCGAGCCGCCGCGGCCACCGGGGCCCCGGCCCGGCAGTCATCTCTGTCCGGTCCACTGCTCGTGAGGAACTGCCGCTCCATGACCGCCAGTTCCACCACCGTCAGCCGTGTGGTGCCGATGCTACTCAAAGTGACGGGTGGGCGTCTCCGCGTTCATCCAGTGGCGGCCACCTCGCTGGTTCCGACTCCCGCCCTTCGCGCTCTCCATCGCCCGCTGACCACCCATCCGACCGCCACGACCGCACGCACGCCAACTCCCGCTAACCGAGACGCACTTGCCCGGCATGTTTCTCCGATGCCCAATCAACAACCTGGCTCCGCACCAAAGTCACTCATCGGACACATCGGTCGTCATCCCTCTTTGCCACCCCGAAGGGATTCGAATCCCCGGGCGCCGGAAGGAATGTCCACTTTCTCCAAACACAGAATTTCCACAATGGTAACGATCAGATAACCGGCCTACCCGGAATGTCCGTTCCAGGGTCTCTGCTCCAGCGTCGCTCGAGTACTGTCCTCACCGGTGAGAGGCCAAGAGTCGAATCACCGAGCAGAATTCCGGGCCGCAACCAGGCGGCCCAACGGGGGAAGGTCCAGCTTTGCGTTTTGCTGTCGTGGACGGCTATTCGACAGGCCGCCTACTTGTCGCGATGCTGCGGAATCGCGGCGTCACATGTCTGCACGTTCAGAGCCAGCCCGAGATGACGGAGGCTTTCCGCGGAGGATTCCGCGCCGCCGACTACGAGGTCGACATCGCATACGAACCGGACGTCGAGGTCCTCGCGGCGCGCCTGCGGGAGGAGAAGGTCACCCGCGTCATCGCCGGCACCGAATCCGGCGTCACGCTGGCCGACACGCTGAGCGACCTGCTCGGCCTTCCCGGCAACGCGCCGGAGTTCACCGCTGCCCGCCGGGACAAGGCCCTCATGGCGGATGCCGTACGGGCAGCAGGCCTGGCCACGCCCCTTGGCGCCACCGTGGCCTCGGCGCCGGAGGCCGTCGCCTGGTACGAGCGGGAGCGGCTCACCGACGTCGTCGCCAAGCCGCTCAAGAGCGCCGGTACGGACAACATCCGGTTCTGCGAGGACCGGGCGCGCCTCTCCGAGGCGTGCGAACACATCCTCGCCTCGGCCAACCTGTACGGCGAACCGAACGCCGCCGTCCTGGTCCAGGAGCGGCTGCACGGCGTCGAGTATTACCTCAACACCGTCTCCCACCAGGGCCTGCACCGTACCGCCGAGCTCTGGCGGTACGTGAAGTGCGAGGGGGCCGGCGGCGCCCCGGTCTACGACTACGAGGAGCCGGTCGAGGCCGCCGGGCCGGACGGCCGGATGCTGCGCGCCTTCACCCACGGCGTCCTCGACGCCCTGGGTATCCGCTCCGGCGCGGCCCACACCGAGGTGATGGTGACCGCGCGCGGCCCGGTGCTCATCGAGACCGGGGCCCGGCTCGGCGGAGCTACGATTCCGCACCTCGTGGAGAAGTTCGCCGGCGTCTCGCAGGCCTCGCTCTTCGCCTCGGCCCTGGTCGATCCGGCTTCCCTGCACGACTTCGACGACGAGAGCGTCCGCTGGAAGGGCGCGCTCCGCATGGTCTCCCTCATCAACCACACCGCCGGGGTCATCCGCTCCGACCGGTGGATGTCCGTACTGGAATCACTGCCCACGCTGGCCGCCTCCAGCTACTCCGCGGCCGTCGGGGACCATCTGCCGGAAACCGTGGACCTGCTGACCGCGCCCGGCTACGTATACCTGGCCGCGGACCGCCTCGCCGATGTCGAGCGGGACTACGAGGCGCTGCGGGCGCTCGAACGCCAGGGCCTGTACACCGGCTGATCCCATGGGGCCGGCCGCTGCAGGCCCCCGGCCCCGGGCTTCCGGCCGCCCCCGCCCCCGGCCGCCCCCGGCCGCCGGCCGCCGGCGCCACCCTTCCCGTGCCGCCGCCGCGGCGCCGCATGCCCCGGAGCGGGAATTCCGGACCGGCACATTCCGGCAGGCCGTCCACCCCTGCCGCCCTTTCCCGGACCACTTCACCGGACCGTTCGGTCCGTTCTGTGCGGCCGGGCCGTCCAGTCGATCCCGAATTCGGCTGCACACCCCCTTCCCTTTCTTGACCTTCCGCCCCCACATTCCCTATTCCATTTCCTCTGTCCCTGTTCTGTTCCCTGTTCCAATGGCGAAATCCGGGAGTACATCATGGAGTTCGTGGCACCTGCTATGAACCTGCGCTATGGAAGCGGTACCGAGGCTCTCAAGGAGACCCGTGACGCTTTCGTGAAGGACCGCACCTCGGACGTGGTCCTCCCCACGTTCGACGAGATCGTGTCGAAGTACCCCACTTTCGCGGGGGCCACCTCGACCTTCGCCTCCGGCTCGGTCATCCAGGGTTGGGCCCACGCCAACAGCGACCTCGACATGTACGTCGTCACCGAGGACGCGGTCACCGTCGACGACTCGTTCGAGTTCTTCGAGCGCAGCGTGTCGTGCGAGGTGCCGGCCATCAAGATCGTCATCGGCCAGTTCGACGCGTTCCGCTCCGACATCGAGCTGTGGCGGACGAGCCAGATCGACGAGATCATCGGCCGGTACGCCGGCAAGACCCCGAGCCAGGACGCGCCGGAGCTCGGCAAGCGCGAGCAGGACATCCTGTACCGGCTCTCGGTGGGCAAGCCCATCCAGGGCGAGGCCTGGTGGACCGAGCGCAAGGCCGCCATCCACGCCTCCTGCTACGGCAACTGGATGGCCGAGAACCGCAAGCTCATCGCGGAGACGTACCTGGAGGACGCGGGCGGCCTGCTCATCTCCGGCGACCACGAGACCGCCGTCCTGGCCGTCTACGAGGCCTTCACCGGTTCGGTCGAGGCGCTGCTCGCCCTCTACGGCGACTACTGCGTGAACCGCAAGTGGCTCCAGCGCCGGGTGGTGGACTTCGCCCCGGCGGAGATCACCGCGGCCGAGGCCTGGTCCCTGTTCTCGATGCAGGGCCTGCACGAGTCCCCGGAGGCATGGGTCCGGAACGCCGCGCGCGTCTCGCAGCGTCTGCTCGCCGCGGTGGAGAGGAAGACGGCATGATCACCGACGGCTGGATCCCGCAGCGCGCGTACGCCACGTACACCCGGCGCTCGCCCACCGGCATGCTCCTGGAGACGTACCACGACGGGTACGAGATCAACGAGACCGGTGTCTTCATCTGGTCCCGCGTCGGCAGCGGCGTGACCGTCGGCCAGATCGTCGAGCAGGTCGCCGAGGCCTACTCGGTCGACACCGCGCTCGCGGCCTCCGCCGTCCACGACTTCCTGACGGTGCTGGTCGAGCGCGGGTTCATCGAACAGGCCGAGGGCGAAGCGGACGCGGCCGAGTAGCCGCCGCAGCAGCACGTTCCACATCAGGCACCCGCCGGCAGTGGCGGGTGCAACGGGGGAAAGGAGTACGGCGTGGGCATTCCGCGTCCGTTCGATTCGGTTCGCTACACCGTCGGCCGAGAGTTGGTCCTCGACCTGCTCGACGAGGCCCCGGACAGACCGCCGGTCGCAGAGCGGCCCGGATACCAGCAGTTCACCAAGGAGCTCAGAGCCCACGCCGACCGCCACCTGGACGGCACGCCCGGGTACTTCCTCCTCTCGGGCCTCGACCACCTGACCGAGGACCAGGCCCGCCGCTTCGCCCCGCTCGCCTCGGCCGCCCTGGGGGACCTGCTCCCCCAGGACGGCCGCGGCACCCTCCTGCGCGAGGTCCGCGACCGCGGGGTGGAACTCGGCGAGGGCCTCACCGGGCGCTACTCCGACACCCGCCACGGCGGGAACCTGCACACGGACTCCCCCCACCGCCCCGGTACGGTGCCCGACTGCTTCGCGCTCTACTGCGTGCACCAGGCGGCCTCCGGCGGCTCGCTCGTCCTGGTCGACCTGCGGGACCTCACGGCCCGCCTCGGCGACCGGCCGGACCTGCTGAAGTCCCTCGAACAGCCGGTGCACTTCGACTGCCGCGACGACACGCCGGGGGCGCCGCGCACCGTGGTGCGCCCCGTCCTCCAGGACACCGGCGGTGGCACGTACCGGGCGCACTACCTGCGCGAGTACATCGAGATCGGCCACGGCCACGAGAGCGTCACACCGCTCACGGCCGAGCAGGTCGAGGCCTTCGACGCACTCGACGCGCTGCTCGCCGATCCGGCGCTCCAGCAGACGGACCGGCTGCGCGAGCACGAGATGATCTTCATCGACAACCGTGCGGTCCTGCACGGCAGAACGCCCTTCACCGACGGTCCCGTCGAGGCGGCCAAGCGCCTGATGCTGCGGACCTGGATCACGTTCCGCTGACGTAGCCCCCCACCCACACCCTTCTCCTCAACGGAGGTTGCCGTGAAGCCTGCACACGTCACATTCCGCCAGCTCATCGCCCGCGGCGAACTGGTCCGCCTGGCCGGCGCGCACTCGGCGCTCGGCGCGGTACTCGCCGAGCAGTCCGGCTTCGACGCCATCTGGTCGTCGAGCTTCGAGGTGTCCGCGGCACGATGTCTGCCCGACGCCAGCGTCCTGACGATGACCGAGTACCTGGAAGCCGCGAGCCGCATGCAGAAGGCGCTGTCCATCCCGGTCGTCGCCGACTGCGACACCGGGTACGGCAACAACCTGAACGTCGCGCACATGGTCCACGAGTACGAGGACGCGGGCATCACCGCGGCCTGTATCGAGGACAAGGTCTACCCGAAGATGAACAGCTTCGCCGAGGTCCAGCACTCCCTTCTGGACACCGAGGCGTTCGCGCGGAAGCTCGCGGTCGCCAAGGGCGCCCAGCGGACGGACGACTTCTACCTCATCGCCCGGACCGAGGCCCTGATCAGCGGTCTCGGCGTGGACGAGGCCCTGGAGCGCTGCAACGCCTACGCCGACGCCGGCGCCGACGCCGTCCTGGTGCACTCCAAGGCCCGGACGGAAGAGCAGATCGTGGACTTCCTGGACCGGTGGGACGGCCGCTGCCCGGTGGTCGTCGTCCCCACCACCTACCCGTCCTGGTCGGCCGCCGACGCCGCCAAGCGCGGTGTGTCCGCCGTCGTCTACGCGAACCAGGGGCTGCGGGCGACCGTCAAGTCGCTGCGCGAGACGTACCAGGAGATCTACCGGGCCGGGACCTCGCTCGCGATCGAGGACGAGATCGCCTCGGTCTCCGAGATCTTCGCGCTGCAGAACCTCGACGAGTGGCAGGCGCTGGAGAATTGATAGCGACGGACGACTTCTGCGACAGTCTCGCCGCCCGCGGGATCGACCTCGTCTCGGGCGTGCCGTGCTCGCACTTCGCCGGTCCGATCGTCCGGCTGACGCGTGAGGGCCGGTACGTGGCGGCCGCCAACGAGGGCGCGGCCCTCGCCATCGCCGGCGGCGCGGCCGCGGCGGGCCGCCGGTCCGCCGTCATCGCCCAGAACTCCGGCCTGGGCAACCTGATCAACCCGCTCACCTCGCTCCACATGACGTACGGCATTCCCACGCTGGTCTTCATGAGCCTGCGGGGCTGGCCGGATCCCGGCCAGGACGAGCCGCAGCACGCCGTGATGGGGGTGTCGACGCACGCCCTGCTGGACGCCGTCGGCGTGCCCCACGTCACGGTCCGGGCCGGCGAGACCGGCCTGGAGCGCGCGCTGGACGCCGCCGAACCCGAACTGCGGCGCGGCCGCGCGGTGTTCGTACTCACGGAGAAGGGCGCCGTCGCGGGCTGCCGGACGAGCACGCCGCCCGGGGCGCGGCTGACCCGGATCGACGCGCTGCAGGCGATGCTGCCGCTGCTCGACCGGGTGCCGCTGATCTCCACGACCGGCTACACCTCCCGGGAGCTGTACGCCGTCACGGCCTCCAAGAGCCACTTCTACATGCAGGGCTCGATGGGGCACGCCGGCGCCTTCGGCCTGGGCGTCGCCCTTTCCCGCCCCGCCGATGCGGGACCGGTGGTGGTGCTGGACGGCGACGGGGCGGCGCTGATGCACCTCGGCACGTTCTCCACCGTCGGCGCGACGGCGCCCCGGCAGCTGGTCCACGTCGTCTTCGACAACGGGGCGTACGAATCCACCGGTGCCCAGCTGACCACGTCGGCGACCACGGACTTCGCCGCCGTCGCCCTGGCGACCGGATACGTGAGCGCACGCACCTGCACCACGGCCGGGGAGACCGCGGACGCACTCGCGGCGGCCCTCGCCTCGGCGGGGCCGCACCTGGTCGTCGTCCGCGTGGGCAGCGACGGCTCCGAGGCGCCGCCGCGGGCCACTTCGGCGATGACCGCGCAGGACATCCGGCTCGGTTTCGGCACCGCGCTGGAGGCCCGCGAGCCGTGGCCGCCCGCGCTGTCGGACCGGGTGGCGGCGGAACCGGCGGCCGCGCTGGAACCCGCGGCCGCCGAGCCCCCCGCCGGGTGGCCGCCGGCCGGGCCCGAAATCATCAGCGGGCCCGGCTCGGCCGGCCGGCTCCCGGAGGTGCTCGACGCGTCCGGGGCCCGGCGGGTCCTCGTGGTGGCCTCCGACCGGGCTCTGGCCCGGTCGGGCGTCCTCGGGCTGCTGGGCGACCGCCCGCACCGGGTGTTCTCCGGGTTCCGCGCCAACCCGGATCTGGATGACGTACTGGCGGGCTGCGCGCTGCGCGACGACTGGGGGCCGGATCTGGTCCTGGGCGTGGGCGGGGGCAGTGCCCTCGACGTCGCGAAGATGGTCCGGATCCTGCCCGCGGACCGCACCGCGGCCCTGGACCAGCTGCACGGCCGGGCGGCCGGGGAGGTGCGCCACCGGGTGTCCGGGCCGCTGGTCCTCGTCCCGACGACGGCCGGTACCGGCAGCGAGGTGACCCAGTTCGCCACGGTGTTCGACGGCGACCGGAAGCTGTCGCTCGACCACGAGTGCGTGACGGCGGACATCGCGGTCGTCGACGCCCGGCTGGCCGGGTCCTGCCCGGCCCACGTGACGAGCAGCTGCGCATTCGACGCCCTGTGCCACGCGGTCGAGTCCTACTGGGCCCGCCGGTCGACCCCCCGGTCGCGGGAGCACGCGGCCCGGGCCCTGCGCCTGCTGCTGCCGCTGACGCTGACGGGCGGTACCGGGATCACCGCACCGACCGCCGGGGAGCGCGAGACGCTCGCCACCGCCTCCATGGAGGCCGGCAGGGCCATCACGATCACCCGGACCACGGCCGCACACGCCTGCGCGTACGCGCTCACCCGCACGTACGGCGTCCCGCACGGCGTGGCCTGCCTGCTCAACCTCCAGTGGCTGTACGCGTACAACCGGGAGCACGCGGCGAGTGGCTGCACGGACGCCCGCGGCCCGGAGTTCCTGGCCGAACGGCTCGCCGAGCTCGACGAACTGACCGGGGCCGGCGGTGCGGCGGGCGGCAGCGCGGCGCACTTCGGCCGGATGCTGACCGAAGCCGGCTGGTCGAACCGGCTGCGCGACCACGGCGTGCCCCGGGACGGCCTGCCGGAGCTCGTGGCCGGGATCTCCTCGGTACAGCGGGCGGCCAACAACCCGGTCCGCCTGGACGAGGCGGCGGTCCTCGCCGCGCTCGAAAGCATCCACTGAACCGCACCCGCACCGCCCGCACCCGAAACCGGAGAGGAGCCCAGCCGTGAACGAGACGGCCCGGTACGGAGCGTGGACCTCCCCGGTCTCGGCCCAGGGCGCCGGCACCCGCCGGTTTTTCGTCGGTCGGCCGACAGAAGTCCGGGCGCGGCCCGCACGGCGGCCGGAGAACGGCGGAGGGCCCGTGGCGCTCGTGCGCCGCGGGCCCTCCGCTCAGCCGTCCGGCTCCGGGCTATTCGCCCCGGCGCAGGCTCGGCTTCAGGTCCTTGAAGCGGGCCAGCAGGCCGTTCACGAAGGCCGGCGAGTCGTCCGTGGAGAACTCCTTGGCCAGTTGCACGGCCTCGTCGATCGCCACGACGTCCGGGGTCTCGTCGACCCAGATCAGTTCGTAGGCACCCAGCCGCAGGATGTTCCGGTCGGCGACCGGCATGCGGTCGAGCTCCCAGTCCACGGCGTAGGTGACGATCAGGTCGTCGATGCGGTTCACCTTGTCGGCGTAGCCCTCGACGAGGTCCATCGTGAAGGCGCTGACCGGCGGCTGCCGGTCGTCCGACCGCGAGTGGCGGATCCAGTCCGCGAGGACCTCGCGCACGGGCACGCCGCGCTGGTCGGCCTCGAAGAGGATCTGGAAGGCGCGCTTGCGCGCGTTGCTCCGGGCAGCCACGGTTAGCTGTTCACCCGGCCGAGGTAGGCGCTGGTGCGGGTGTCGACCTTGATCTTCTCGCCGGTGGTGACGAAGAGCGGGACCTGGATCTCGTGGCCGGTCTCCAGGCGGGCGGGCTTGGTGCCGCCGGTGGAGCGGTCGCCCTGGACGCCCGGGTCGGTGTGCTCGATGGTCAGCTCGACGGCGGCCGGGAGCTCGACGTAGAGCACCTCGCCCTCGTGCTGGGCCACGGAGGCGGTGAAGCCCTCGATGAGGAAGTTGGCGGCGTCGCCGACGGCCTTGCGGTCGACCATCAGCTGGTCGTAGGTGCTCATGTCCATGAAGACGAAGTAGTCGCCGTCCATGTACGAGAACTGCATGTCACGGCGGTCGATCGTGGCGGTGTCGACCTTCGTGCCGGCGTTGAAGGTCTTGTCGACGACCTTGCCGGAGAGCACGTGCTTGAGCTTGGTGCGCACGAAGGCCGGGCCCTTGCCGGGCTTGACGTGCTGGAACTCGACGACGGACCAGAGCTGGTCACCGTCGAGCTTGAGCACCATGCCGTTCTTGAGGTCGTTCGTGGAAGCCACGGTTGCGGAATCTCCTGCACTGGAAGACCAGGGATGCGCGCACGGTCCGGCTGTGCGGACTAGAGCGCGAGCAGTTCCTTGGTCGTAATGGTGAGTAGCTCGGGACCGCCGTCCGCCTCGGGGCGCACGACGAGCGTGTCATCGATCCGGACACCTCCCCGGCCCGGGAGGTGAACCCCCGGTTCGACGGTGACCGGCACGCAAGCGTCCAGTTTACCCATTGCCGTAGGTGCAAGCTGCGGGTCCTCGTCGATTTCGAGGCCGACCCCGTGTCCCATCCATCCCGCGAGGGCCTCACCGTGCCCCGCCGAGTCCAGTACGGAACGCGCAGCGTGGTCCACTTCCCGGTACGCGGCACCGGGCACCAGGGCCTGCCGGCCGGCCCGCTGGGCGGCGAAGACCAGGTCGTACAGCTCGATCTGCCAGTCCGCCGGCGTGGTGCCGATCACGAAGGTGCGGCCGATCTCGCAGCGGTAGCCCCGGTAGTTGGCGCCGAGGCAGACGGAGAGGAAGTCCCCCTCCTCCACCCGCCGGTCGGACGGCCGGTGCCGGGAGCGGCCCGAGTGCGGGCCGGTGCCCACGGAGGTGGGGAACGCCGGACCGTCCGCGCCGTGGTCCACGAGCCGCCGCTCCAGCTCCAGGGCCAGATGGCGTTCGGTACGGCCGACGAGGATCGACTCCAGCAGCTCGCCGAGGGCCTGGTCGGCGATCTCCGCGGCGATCCGCAGACAGGCGATCTCCTCCTCGTCCTTGACCAGCCGCTGCTGCTCCACCGCCGTACCGAGGTCGGCCAGCCGCAGCCGGGGCGCGACCGAGTGCACGGCCCGGTGCCGGCCGACGGTGAGGTGGTGCTCCTCGACGGCGAGGGAATCGGCCCGGTTCGCCGCGGCCAGGTCGGCGGCGGCCACGGCCGGGTCGGCGCCGGGGGTGGGCAGCACGGAGACCCGCAGCCCCTCGTCGAGCCGCCCCTCGTCGGCCTCGCCGGTGGGCGCTCCGGGGCAGAACAGCACGTCCTCGGCGGGCCCGACCAGCAGGACGGCGCCCAGCGGGGACGCCCCGGCGAGGTAGCGGACGTTCGCCGGACGCGTGACCAGGGCGGCGGAGTTGCCCGCGGCGGCGCAGCGCTCGCGGAGCAGGCCCCTGCGGGCCTCGTACACGTCTGACATGTCTTCGAGCCTACGAGCGCCCCGCGCATCCGGCCCGGCGAGCGCGTCCGGACGGGGCCGGGGCAGGGCCCGCGTCCCGCCGCGGGTGCCCTACCAGCGGGGCGGGCTCGTCAGCGCCCGTGCGAGGACCTCGTCCAGGGCCCGCGCGGTGCCCTCGACGTCGAGTGCGGTGTTGTCGATGATCGGCAGCCCGGAGCCGTACCAGCCCGCCATCCGGCCGTGGATGCGGGCGACCTCCTCGTCGGAGAGCCGGCGGTTGCCGGAGCGGGCCGCGTTGCGGTCGAGGACCACGTCCAGGCCGGGCAGCAGCACGACCGGCAGCAGGGCGGGCCCCACGTGGCGCTTCCAGCCGCCGAGGCCCACCACGGGCCGGTCCGGGAAGACGGCGTCGTCGAGGATGCAGGAGATCCCGTTCGCCAGGAAGTTGCGGGCCGCGAAGCCGCAGGTGCGGCGGGCCAGGCGGTACTGGGCCTCGGAGTGCTCGTTCCAGCCGGCCTGCGGGTCCGCGAAGCCGGAGCAGACCCATTCGCGTACGTCGTCCAGGCTGATGTGCGCGGTCGGCACCGGCCGGCTGGCCGCCCAGTGCCGGGCCACGGTGGTCTTGCCCGCGCCGGCCGGGCCGATGAGCAGTACGGCGAGCACCGCCCCTCCGGTACCGGGCGGGGGCGGCACGGGCGCCGCGGCCGCGGCGGGAGGCAGCGGGATGTGGCCCGTCGCGTCGGGGACCGGTGCCACCGGCCAGCCCTGCGCAGGGGGTATCGGCGGCTGCGGGGGAACCGCCGGGTGCTGTCCCGGCGGCCCCCAGCCCCCCACTCCGTGCTGCATCCGCGCCACTCCGTCTCGTTCAGGCGACTGATGCGAGAACGTTATCTCAGGCCGTGACCTCTTCCGCCAGCGCACGCAGCGCCAGGCGGTAGGAGCCGAGCCCGAAGCCCGCGACGGTGCCGGTCGCCACGGCCGCGATGACCGAGGTGTGCCGGAACTCCTCCCGGGCGTACGGGTTGGAGATGTGCACCTCGATCAGCGGCGCGGTGCGCTGCGCGGCCGCGTCCCGCATGGCGTACGAGTAGTGCGTGAAGGCGCCCGGGTTGATGACGACCGGGATCTTGCCGTCCGCCGCCTCGTGCAGCCAGCGCACGAGCTCGCCCTCGTCGTTGGTCTCGCGGACCTCCACGTCGAAGCCGAGCTCGGCGCCCAGGGCGGTGCAGCTCTCCACGAGGCCCGCGTACGAGGTGGCCCCGTACACGTCGGGCTCGCGGGACCCGAGCCGGCCCAGGTTCGGGCCGTTCAGGACCAGCACCGGGCGGCTCACGCGGAGACCTCGCCGTACGCGGCGACCAGGTGCGCCGGGTCCGGGCCCTCCAGCACGGTGGGCTTGGCCAGGCCGTCCAGGACGATGAAGCGCAGCAGGTTGCCGCGGGACTTCTTGTCGACCTGCATGGTCTGGAGCAGCTTGGTCCACTGGTCGCCGCGGTAGGTCAGCGGGAGGCCCACCGAGGCCAGCACGGCCTTGTGGCGGTCGGCGGTGGCGTCGTCGAGCCGCCCGGCCAGCCGGCCGAGCTCGGCCGCGAAGACCATGCCGACGGAGACCGCCGCGCCGTGCCGCCACTTGTAGCGCTCGTTCTTCTCGATGGCGTGCGCGAGGGTGTGGCCGTAGTTGAGGATCTCCCGCAGGCCCGACTCCTTGAGGTCGCTGGAGACCACGTCGGCCTTGACCTGGATGGAGCGGACGATCAGCTCGGCGGTGTGCGGGCCGGCGGGCGTGCGGGCCGCCGCCGGGTCCTCCTCGATCAGGTCGAGGATCACCGGGTCGGAGATGAAACCGGCCTTGATGATCTCGGCGAGGCCGCTGACGTAGTCGTTGACCGGCAGCGACTCCAGCGCGGCGAGGTCGCAGAGCACCCCGGCCGGCGGGTGGAAGGCGCCGACGAGGTTCTTGCCCTCGGCGGTGTTGATGCCGGTCTTGCCGCCGACGGCCGCGTCCACCATGGCCAGCACGGTGGTCGGGACGGCGATCCAGCGCACCCCGCGCAGCCAGCTGGCCGCGACGAAGCCCGCGAGGTCGGTGGTGGCGCCGCCGCCCACGCCGACGATGACGTCGGTGCGGGTGAAGTTGGACTGGCCGAGCGCCTTCCAGCAGTAGGCGGCCACCTCGACGGTCTTGGCCTCCTCGGCGTTCGGCACCTGGATGGCGATCGCCTCGTAGCCCTGGTCCGCCAGGTCCGCGCGCAGCGCCTCGCCGGTCTCGGCCAGCGCCTCGGGGTGGATCACGGCGACCCGCTGGGCCTTCGTACCGATCAGAGTGCCGAGCTCGCCGAGCAGCTGCCGGCCGACCAGCACGTCGTACGCGTCGTGTCCGGCGCTGGCGCCGACGTTGATCCGCGTCACCTGGTCTGTCATACGTCCTTCAACTCCAGAGCGTCGAGGACCGCCTGGGCGACCTCTTCGGGGGTGCGGTCGTCGGTGGCCACGACGACGCGCGCGACTTCGGTGTACAGGTGGCGCCTGGCGTCCATCAGCTCGCGCCACTGGCGGCGCGGGTTGACGGCGAGCAGCGGGCGGGCGGCGCCGAGCCCGACCCGGCGCACGGCCTCCTCGACGTCCATCGACAGGTAGGCGACGGGCAGCCCGGCCAGCAGGGCGCGGGTGCCCTCGTCGAGGACGGCCCCGCCGCCGAGGGCGAGGACTCCGGTGTGCTCGGCGACGGCGGCCGCGACGGCCGCGCGCTCCAGCTCACGGAAGTACGGCTCGCCCTCGTCGACGAAGATGTCGGAGATCTCCCGGCCCTGGGCCGCGACGATGTCCGCGTCGGTGTCCCGGTAGGGGACCCCGAGCCGGCGGGCGAGCACGCCGCCCACCGTGGACTTGCCGGAACCCATGGGTCCGACGAGTACGACCAGGGGGCCGCCCGTCACCGGATCTGCAGGTTGTCGAGGTAGGACTGCACGTTGCGGCGGGTCTCGGCGACCGAGTCGCCGCCGAACTTCTCGACCACTGCGTCGGCCAGGACCAGCGCGACCATGGCCTCGGCGACGATGCCCGCGGCGGGCACGGCGCAGACGTCGGAGCGCTGGTGGTGGGCCACGGTGGCCTCGCCGGTGGCGACGTCGACGGTGGCCAGGGCGCGCGGCACGGTCGCGATGGGCTTCATCGCGGCGCGGACGCGCAGCAGCTCGCCGGTGGTCAGGCCGCCCTCGGTACCGCCGGAGCGGCCGGAGGTGCGCTTGATGCCCTCGGGGGTGGAGACGATCTCGTCGTGCGCCTGGGAGCCGGGCACGCGGGCCAGCTCGAAGCCGTCGCCGACCTCGACGCCCTTGATGGCCTGGATGCCCATGAGCGCCGCGGCGAGGCGGGCGTCGAGGCGGCGGTCCCAGTGGACGTGGGAGCCGAGGCCGACGGGCACGCCGTACGCGAGGACCTCGACGACGCCGCCGAGGGTGTCGCCGTCCTTGTGGGCCTGGTCGATCTCCGCGACCATCGCCTTCGACGCGTCGGCGTCGAGGCAGCGGACCGGGTCGGCGTCGAGCTTCTCGACGTCGGCGGGGGTCGGGTAGACGCCGTAGGGGGCCTTGGCCGCGGCCAGCTCCACCACGTGCGAGACGATCTCGATGCCCGCGACCTCCTTGATGAAGGAGCGGGCGACGGCGCCGAGGGCGACGCGGGCGGCGGTCTCACGGGCGCTGGCGCGCTCCAGGATCGGCCGGGCCTCGTCGAAGCCGTACTTCTGCATGCCCGCGAGGTCGGCGTGGCCGGGGCGGGGACGGGTCAGCGGCGCGTTGCGGCCGGTCTCCTTGAGCAGCGAGGGGTCGACCGGGTCGGCCGACATGACCGTCTCCCACTTGGGCCACTCGGTGTTGCCGACCATGATCGCGACCGGGGAGCCCTGGGACAGCCCGTGGCGGACGCCGCCGAGGAAGGTGATCTCGTCCTGCTCGAACTTCATGCGGGCACCGCGGCCATAGCCGAGCCGGCGCCTCGCCAGGTGGTCGGCCACCAGCTCGGTGGTGACCGGGACGCCGGCGGGAAGACCCTCCAGCGTCGCGACCAGTGCCGGTCCGTGCGACTCTCCTGCGGTCAGCCAACGCAACCTGCTCAACGATGCTCCTCATGCTCGCGCCTGGCACTGCGGCGACCCGTCCGGCTGCGCGGACCGGACGGCCGTACCCGAATCCTCCCACGTCCGTGCCGTCCTGCGGATCTCGGTCCAGCTGACGGACGACCGGAGGGCCCGGACGTGCGCGATCGTGCCCCGCGCGGCTATCGGCTCCCTACGCGCGGGCGTTCTGCGGGGCGTCAGTGGCGGGCGTCAGTGGCGGGCGCGCAGGGCCGCCTCGCCGGCGGCCCGCATGGCGGCCAGGGGGCCTGGGGTGCGGCCGGTCATCTGCTCGACCTGGAGCACGGCCTGGTGGACGAGCAGGTCGAGGCCGCCGAGGAGGGTGCCGCCGCGCCCGGACCACGCGGCGGCCAGGGCGGTGGGCCAGGGGTCGTAGAGGACGTCGAAGAGGGTGCCGGGCGCGTCGGGGACGGCTGCGGCGAGCTCGTCCGTGGCGCCGGCCGGGGTGGTGGCGATGACCAGCGGCGCCTGGAGCGCGCGGGCCGCGTCCGACCAGTCGGCCGTGCGGACGTCCACGCCGAGCCGCTCGCCCCACTGGCGCATCTCGTCGGCGCGGGCGGCCGAGCGGACGTACGCGGTCACCTCGCCGGTGCAGATCCGGGCGAGGGCGGCGAGCGCCGAGGAGGCGGTGGCCCCCGCCCCGAGGATCGCGGCGGCGGGCACCTTCTCGACGCCGCGCTCGTGCAGGGCGGCGATCAGACCCGGGACGTCGGTGTTGTCGCCGAGGCGGCGGCCGTCCTCGGTGAACACCACCGTGTTGACGGCCTCCACCGAGGCGGCGGTGTCGCTGATCCCGTCGAGCAGCGGGATGACCGCGCGCTTGAGCGGCATGGTCAGCGACAGCCCGGCCCACTCGGGGCCGAGGTCCGCCACGAACCCGGGCAGGGCGGCCTCGTCGATCTCGAACCGGTCGTAGGACCAGTCGTCGAGGCCGAGCTCCCGGTACGCGGCGCGGTGCAGCACCGGTGAGAGGGAGTGCTCGATGGGCGAACCCAGCACCGCGGCCCGTATCCGTGACATGTCTTGCCTACCCGCCGTTCTTCTTCTGCGCCTGGCGCTCCTGGAACTCCGCGACGAGCTTCAGGTGCTCGTCGTAGGTCTTGGTGAAGGTCGTCTTGTTGCCGTCGACCGACACGAAGAACATCCAGCCGCCGTGGTCGGGGTTGAGCGTAGCGCTCACGGCGTCCGTGCCCGGGTTCCCGATCGGGCCGGGCGGCAGCCCCCTCACGAAGTGCGTGTTGTAGGGGTTGTCGAACTTCTGGGCTTCCTTGAGGTTGAAGTTGATCTCGCTCTGGTTCTTGACGTAGTTGTACGTCGAGTCGAACTCGATCTTCTGGTTCGTGACGTCGTTGGTCTTCTTGAGGCGGTTGTAGACCACCTCGGACATCTTGCGGAAGTCGTCGTGGTTCTTGCCCTCGGCATTGACGAGGCTGGCGACGGTGATGACCTGGAGCGGGTTCTCCAGGTTCAGTTCCTTGGCCTTGGCCTCGACGCCCATCTCCGCGTACTTGTCGGCCGCGTTCTTGACCATCTGGCGCAGCAGCGACTCGGGCGTGCTCTCCTTCTTCAGGTCGTAGCGCGCGGGGAGCAGGAAGCCTTCGAGCGGGTCGATGATCTTGGGGTTGTTGCCGGCCCAGGCCGGCAGGCCGAGGTTCTTGGACTCGCGCAGGGCGATGTCCTTCGTGGTGCCCTCCGGCTTGCCGAGCTTCTTGTCGATCGCCTCGTAGATCTTGGTGTTGCGCCAGCCCTCGCCGATGGTGATGACGTTCAGCTTGGTGGGGTCGATCATCACCGCGACGGCGGCGGCCGCCGACATCTTCTTCTTCAGCGGGTAGACGCCCGGCTGGATCGACTGCCCCCCGGGCTTGGCCTTGGCCGCGTCGACGAACGCCTGCGCGCTGGCGACCACGCCGGCCTGCTTGAGGATGCGGCCCATCTGGCCGAGGCCGGCGTCCTTGGGGATCTCGACCTCGACGATCTCCTCGGTGCCCTCGCCCGCGAAGTCCTCGGCCGGGGCGAACCGGTCGTGGAGGTAGTTGTAGCCGTAGTAGCCGCCACCGCCGACGACGCCGATGATCACGACGGCGGCGACCAGGCACGCGGTGCCGCCGCGTTTCTTCTGTTTGCCGCCCTTGCCGCCCTTGGTGCGGCCTCCGGACCGGCGCCCGCGCGGCTCGTCGCCGTCGTCGGAGCCGCCGCCGGCGGGCAGGAGCGCCTCCTCGGGCTCCTCCTCCAGCGGCTCCTCCACCGGTTCCGGTTCCAGGTGGCGCAGGCCGGGCGGCTGCGGCGGCGGGTAGGCCTCGGCCGTCGTGTACAGGTCGGGGGCCTCGCCGGGGTAGGCCCCGACGGTCTGCTGCGCGTACGGGTCGGCGCCGGCGTACGGGTCGACCTGTACGGCCGCGGCCGCGTACTGGCCCTGGCCGGTGTCCCAGCCCTGGCCGTTGCTCCCGTCGTAGACGGGCTGCGGGGCCACGGGCTGAGGGGCCATCGGCTGGGCGGCCATCTGCTGGGCCATCTGCTGCTGGGCCATCTGCTGGTACTGGAGCTGCTGCGCGTAGGCCTGCTCGTCGTACTGCTGCGGATACTGCCCCGCGAACTGCTGCTGGTACTGCGACTCCTGCGGGTACTGCTGCTGAAGGTCCCCGCCGTAGGGCACCTGCGCCTGCTGCGTCTGGTGCGCGGTCCACCCCTGGTCCCCGTAGAGGGGGTCCTGGGGGTTCCACGGTTCGGAGCCGTGGCCCCGGCCATAGTCAGTCATCGGTCCCCTAGAGCCGCGAGACGAAGGCCGCGGCTTCTTTCGGCCGCGGCACCCGGTTCCGCCTCTTTGGTGGTGAGCGACGGCTGTTCGAATGCCGTCTCATCGCGCGGAACGTTACCGTATCGCGATCAGACAACCACTTCGACGCACTCACCGGGCGGATTACCTGATACCCGTTCGGTCTCAAGAGCGTTCTGGAGGATAACCACAGCGGCCGCCTGGTCGATGACCGACCTGCCCTTCTTGGCGTTCCGGCCGGAGGCCCGCAGGCCCTGGGCGGCGGTGACCGTGGTCATCCGCTCGTCCACCAGCCGGACCGTCACCGGCTTGATCCCCTTGGCCAGTTCGTTCGCGAATGCGCGCACCTTGGCCGCGGCCGGCCCCTCCCGCCCGCTGAGCGAGCGGGGGAGGCCGACCACGACTTCGAGGGGCTCGTACTCCTCGACGAGCTGCCGCAGCCGCCGGTGGGCGAAGGGGATGTCCCGGCCCGGGACGGTCTCCACCGGCGTGGCGAGCACCCCGTCGGGGTCGCAGGACGCGACCCCGATCCGGGCGTCTCCGACATCGATGGCCAGTCGGCGGCCGCGGCGCAGAGTCATCGTCAGGCCGTCTCTGCCACGAGGCGCTCGACGGCGGCGATGGCCTCGGGCACGGCGCCCGGGTTCTGGCCGCCGCCCTGGGCCACGTCCGGCTTGCCGCCACCGCCGCCGCCGAGGGTCTTGGCGGCGGTGCGGACCAGGTCACCGGCCTTGAGGCCGCGCTCGCGGGCCGCCTCGTTGGTGGCGATGACGGTCAGCGGACGGTCGTTCGCCACGGTGAACAGCGCGACGACGGCCGGGCGGTCGCCCTGGATGCGGCCGCGGACGTCGAGGACCAGCTTGCGCAGGTCGTCGGCGCCCGTGCCGTCCGGCACCTGGCCGACGACGAGGGCGACGCCGCGGATGTCCTGGGCGTTCGAGGCGAGACCGGCGGCGGCCTGGAGGACCTTCTCCGCGCGGAACTTCTCGATCTCCTTCTCGGCGTCCTTCAGCTTGCCGAGCATGGTGGCGATCTTCTCCGGCAGCTCCTCCGGACGGCCCTTGACGAGCTCCTGGAGCTGGGCTACGACCGTGTGCTCCTTGGCGAGGAAGTTGTACGCGTCCACGCCGACCAGGGCCTCGACACGGCGTACGCCGGAGCCGATGGAGGACTCGCCGAGCAGCTTCACCAGACCCAGCTGGGAGGTGTTGCCGACGTGCGTGCCGCCGCACAGCTCCTTGGAGAAGTCGCCGATGGTGACGACGCGGACCCGCTCGCCGTACTTCTCGCCGAACTCGGCGATGGCGCCCTGCTTCTTCGCCTCGTCGATGCTCATGATCTCGGCGGTGACGTCGAGCTCGCGGGAGAGCACGTCGTTGATCTTCTGCTCGACGTCGGTCAGGACCGAGCCCGGAACGGCGTTCGGCGAGCCGAAGTCGAAGCGGAAGCGGCCGGGGCTGTTCTCGGAGCCGGCCTGGGCGGCCGTGGGGCCGAGGGCGTCGCGCAGCGCCTGGTGGGTCAGGTGGGTGGCCGAGTGGGCGCGGGCGATGGCCCGGCGGCGCTTGACGTCGATGGCGGCGTACGCGGAGGCGCCCACCGTCACCTCGCCGACCTGGACGGAGCCCTTGTGCACGGAGACGCCGGGTACCGGCTGCTGGACGTCGCGGACCTCGATGACGGCACCGGTGTCGAGCTTGATGCGGCCCTGGTCGGCGAGCTGGCCGCCGCCCTCGGCGTAGAAGGGGGTGCGGTCGAGGACGACCTCGACCTCGTCGCCCTCGGAGGCGGCGGGCGCGGAGACGCCGTTGACCAGCAGGCCGACGATGGTGGACTCGCCCTGGGTGGTCGAGTAGCCGGTGAACTCGGTGGCGCCGGAGCCGTCCGCGATCTCCCGGTAGGCCGACATGTCGGCGTGGCCGGTCTTCTTGGCCTTGGCGTCGGCCTTGGCGCGGTCGCGCTGCTCCTGCATCAGGCGGCGGAAGCCGGACTCGTCCACGGTCAGGCCCTGCTCGGCGGCCATCTCGAGGGTGAGGTCGATCGGGAAGCCCCAGGTGTCGTGGAGCAGGAACGCCTTGTCGCCGGCGAGGACCGTGCCGCCGGCGGCCTTGGTCTCGGTCACGGCGGTGTCGAGGATGTTGGTGCCGCCCTTGACGGCCTTCAGGAAGGCGGCCTCTTCGGCGAGGGCGACGGTCTCGATGCGCTTGCGGTCGGTGACCAGCTCGGGGTACTGCTGCCCCATCGTGTCGATCACGACGTCGATCAGGTCCTGCACGACCGGGCCGGTGGCGCCCATGAGGCGCATGTTGCGGATGGCGCGGCGCATGATGCGGCGCAGCACGTAGCCGCGGCCCTCGTTGCCGGGGGTGACGCCGTCGCCGATGAGCATGACGGAGGTGCGCATGTGGTCGGCGACCACGCGCATCGAGACGTCGGTGCCCTGGGCGGCGCCGTACTGGACGCCGGTCAGCTCGGTGGCCTTGTCCATGACCACGCGCAGGGTGTCGGTCTCGTACATGTTCTGCACGCCCTGCAGGATCATCGCGAGGCGTTCGAGGCCGAGGCCGGTGTCGATGTTCTTCGACGGCAGGTCGCCGAGGATCGGGAAGTCTTCCTTCCCGTCGCCGGCGCCGCGCTCGTACTGCATGAAGACCAGGTTCCAGATCTCCACGTAGCGCTCGTCGTTGACGGCCGGGCCGCCCTCGACGCCGAACTCGGGGCCGCGGTCGTAGTTGATCTCGGAGCAGGGGCCGCAGGGGCCCGGGACGCCCATGGACCAGAAGTTGTCCTTCTTGCCCAGGCGCTGGATGCGCTCCTGCGGGACGCCGATCTTGTCGCGCCAGATCGTCTCGGCCTCGTCGTCGTCGAGGTAGACGGTGATCCAGAGCTTCTCGGGCTCAAGGCCGTAGCCGCCGTCCGCCACGGAGCTGGTCAGCAGCTCCCAGGCGTACTTGATGGCGCCTTCCTTGAAGTAGTCCCCGAAGGAGAAGTTGCCGCACATCTGGAAGAACGTGCCGTGGCGGGTGGTCTTGCCGACCTCTTCGATGTCCGGCGTACGGACGCACTTCTGCACGCTGGTGGCGCGGGGGGCCGGGGGCTTGGTCTCGCCGAGGAAGTACGGCTTGAACGGGACCATACCCGCGTTGACCAGCAGCAGAGTCGGGTCGTCCGCGATGAGCGACGCCGAAGGGACAACGGTGTGACCGCGCTCCTCGAAGAAGCTCAGCCAGCGGCGGCGGATTTCAGCCGACTCCATCAGTGGTCCTCATTCCGGTTGTACGTAACCGCCGAGCGATTCGAACGGTGGGTGGTCTTGTCGTTCTGGTGGTACTCGATGGCCCGCAGCCGCCGCGGCCCGGGAAGGGCGGTGACGTTGTCGGGCCGGTCGGGATCCTGGTGCAATCCCAGTGCGTCGTTCAGCTCGTCCTCGCGCTGCGACATTCCCGCCTTGACGTCGAGGGCGAAATCCTTGAGGCGGTGCCCGGCTTCCACGGCCTTGTCGGCGGCCTGGGCGGCGAGGCTCTCGGGGGTCAGCTTCTTCAGCTGGCGGTTGACCTTGGTGGTGGCCCACACACCGGCGGCGGCGCCTGCGGTGAACCAGAAGGCTCGGCGGAACATCGGCGGTCTCAGCCCTTCTGCTTCCGGCGCCGGGCGGGCGGCACCGTACGGCCGACGATCACGGTTCGCCGGGTGGTCTTCTGCGGGACGTCCTCGGTGCGGCCCAGCGCCTTGCGCACGCCGTAGCCGAAGGCCGCGACCTTGACCAGGGGGCCGCCGAAGGTGGAGGCCACGGTGGAGGACAGGGCGGAGGCGTTGGAGGTGACCTCCTGGACGTCGCTCGCGATGGCGTCGACCCGGTCGAGCTGGGTGCGCGCGGAGCGGACGGTCGTGGAGGCGTCCGCCAGCAGCGGGACGGCCTGCTCGGTGACGTCGGCCACGAGCTTGGTCGTCGCGCGGAGCACCTGCGCGAGCCGTACCAGCACCACGGCGAGGAAGGACACCAGGATGGCCCAGAAAACGGCCACGAGGATGCCGGCCACCTCTCCACCGGACACGTTGCACCGCTCCCTGATCTGCTTGCCTACGGTTTCACTACGGATCTACTGCGGAGAAAAGTCTCCCTCCGACCCTATCGCGCCGGAGATCCGCCGCAGTACCGGAATTCCGGGTCCGGTGCACGCCCCCGCGGACCCGCCTTGTACGCGGCGCGTCCGGAACAGTACTCTCCGTGTCCCATGCGACAGCGACCCACCCGACGTGCGCCGTCGGGCAATCTTCCCTCGGAGCTGAGTTCCTTCGTCGGGCGGGGTGCCGAACTCGCCGGGGTGGCGCGGCTCCTGGAGTCCTCCCGGCTGGTCACCGTGACCGGGGTGGGCGGGGTGGGGAAGTCCCGGCTGGCGCTGGCCGCGGCCCGGGCGGCCGCCGAGGAGCGCCAGGACCGCCACCGCGACGGCGTCTGGCTGGCCGAGCTGTCCTGCGTACGCGATCCCGCGCTGCTGGAGTTCACCCTGGCCGAGGCGCTCCGGCTCACGGACCACACCGTCCGCCCGCCCCGCACGGTGCTGGCCGAGCACCTGGCCGGACGCCGGCTCCTGCTGGTCCTCGACGGGTACGAGCAGCTGGCCGACGACACGGCCGGCCTGCTGCGCGAGCTGCTGCTCCGCTCCCCCGGCCTGCGGGTGCTCGCGGCCGGCCGGTGCCCGCTCGGCCTGGACGGGGAGGCGCTGTTCCCGCTGGCCCCGCCCGCCCCGGCCGAGGCCCTGGCCCTGCTGGCCGAACGGGCCGGGGCCGCCGACCCGGCCTTCGCGGTGACGGCGGCGAACCGGCCCGCGCTGACCGAGCTGTGCGCCCGGCTCGACGGGATCCCGCTGGCCCTGGAGCTGGCCGCGGCCCGGCTGCGGATGCTGTCCCCGGAGCAGGTGCTGGCGCGGCTGGAGGACCGGTTCGCACTGCTGACCGGCGGTGCGCGCGGGGCGCTGCCCCGGCACCGGACGCTGCGGACGGCGATCGGCTGGAGCCACGAGCTGTGCACCCCGGAGCAGCGGCTGCTGTGGGCCCGGCTGTCGGTGTTCGCCGGGCGGTTCGACCTGGACGCCGCCGAGTACGTCTGCGGGGGCCCCGACCTGCCGGCGGACGGGGTGCTGGACCTGGTCGGGGAGCTGCTGGCGCAGTCGGTGCTGGCCCGGGAGGAGACGCCGGCGGGGGTGCGCTACCGGATGCTGGAGACCGTACGGCTGTACGGGGCGGGGTGGCTGGAGTCCCTGGGTGACGCCGGGCGGCTGCGGCGGCGGCACCGGGACTGGTACGTCGGGCTGGCCACGTGGTGCGAGCTGGACTGGTTCAGCCCGCGCCAGCAGGAGGTGGCCGCGCTGGTGGAGGCGGAGCTGGCGAACCTGCGCCTCGCCCTGGAGTGCTGCCTGGAGGAGCCCGGGGAGCAGCACCTGGGGCAGTACCTGGCGGGCACCCTGTGGTTCTACTGGGCGGGCTGCGGCCGGCTCACCGAGGGCCGGCACTGGCTGGCCCGCAGTCTGGAGCCGGCCGCCGAGCAGGCCGGGGAGGGCGGGGAGGCCGAGGAGTACGAGGGCTCGCGGCTGAAGGCGCTGTGGGTGCTGGGGTACGTGGCGGCGCTCCAGGGTGACGCGGTGGCCTCGACGGGGGCGCTGCACGAGTGCCGGGACGGCGCGGAGCGGACGGGGAACCGGGTGGCGGCCGCGTACGCGGTGCACCGGCTGGGGTGTCTGGCGCTGGTCTCGGACGAGATGGTCCGGGCCGCCGAGCTGTTGGGCGAGGCGCTGGGGCGCTACCGGGAGACCGGGGAGCTGAACAGCAACGTGCTGATGTGCCAGGTGGAGCTGGCGATGGCGCTGGCCTTCCAGGGCGATCTGGCGGGCGCCGTCTCGCTGTGCGAGGAGGTCCGGGACATCTGCCTGGAGCGCGGGGAGCGCTGGACGAAGGCGTACGCCCTGTACGTGCTGGCGTACGCGGCCCTGGACGCGGGGGAACCGGCGCGGGCCCGGCGGCTGCTCACCGAGTGCGTGACGGTGAACCACGTGTTCCGGGACCTGGTCGGGCTGGTGCTGGCGGTGGAGCTGCTGGCGCTGGTCACCGTCACCGAGGGGGCGGCGGCCGAGGCGGCGGTGCTCCAGGGCGCGGCGGAGCCGATGTGGGACGGGGTGGGGCTGCGGCTGTTCGGGTCGGGGTACTTCAACGCGCCCCGGCTGGCGTGCCAGGAGCGGGCCGGGGAGCTGCTGGGCCCGGAGCGGTACGCGGCGCACGCGGCCGAGGGGCGGCAGCTGACGGTGGAGGCTCTGGTGCGGCGCGCGCAGTGGGTTCCCGGCCCGCGCCCGGCAACGCGAAGGCCCGCCGCCCCCCGGAGGGGACGGCGGGCCGATACCAGCCTGTGAGGGCTACGGCCGCTGGATCAGCGGGCGTAGTACTCGACGACGAGCTGCTCGTCGCAGATGACCGGGATCTCCTTGCGGTTCGGGTCGCGGTCGAGGCGGAAGGCCAGGGCCTTCAGGTTGACCTGCAGGTAACGCGGGGTCTCGCCCTCACCGGCGTAGCCACCCTCGCGGGCAACCTGGAAGGGGTGCTTCTCGCGGCTGCGCTCGCGGACCGTGATGACGTCGTCGGGACGCACGCGGAACGACGGCTTGTCGACCTTGCCACCGTTGACCTCGATGTGGCCGTGGACGACCATCTGGCGGGCCTGGTAGATGGTGCGGGCGACGCCGGCACGCAGGACCAGGGCGTCCAGACGACGCTCGAGCTCGACGACCAGCGCCTCGCCCGTCTTGCCCTCGGCCTTCTTCGCGCGGTCGTACGCGCGGGCCATCTGGCGCTCGGAGATGTCGTACTGCGCGCGCAGACGCTGCTTCTCGAGCAGACGGACCTTGTAGTCCGAGTTCTGCTTGCGGCCACGGCCGTGCTCGCCCGGCGGGTAGGGGCGGGCCTCGAAGTACTTGACGGCCTTCGGCGTCAGGGCGATGCCGAGAGCGCGAGACTTCTTGACCTTGGGTCGCTTCTGGTTCACGGGGAACCTACCTCCATGTAAGTTAGGTGAGGCTTACCTTAGCGAGGAGGACGTAATGTCTCGACCACATGGGATCCCCCTGCCCAGTGCGCGCCGCAGTTCGGATTCAGACGAAACAGAATCCGCTTGCGCCGACGATAAGCAAGGTCAGCCGCGTCCCAGGGAAGGCGTTCGGCAGCTCACCGGAGCCGAACGCGTACGAACCCTCGTAGAGTCCAACGCCTCAGTATCCCTCACGCTGCCGGGTGCTCCTGACCAGGCGGAGTGGTGGACAGGGGTGCCGGCCGCGCGGACCGTCACCCCGGACGGGGACGTGATCCTCCTGGTATCAGGGGAATCCGCGGCTGCCAGGGCTGCCGCTCACGCCCAGGACGACGACCTCCCCGCCGTGATCGAGATCACGGATGTGGCGCCGGTGTCCGTGCCCCATCGTATCCGAGCCCGCGCCCGCCTCGCCGGGTGGCTGACCCCGGTCCGCGGCCACGACCGCGCGGTCTGCGCGGCGCTGCTCGCGGACCGGCACCCGGTCGGCGAGCTGCTGGGCCTGGCCGAGTCGCAGGACCCCCCGCACACCGGGCGCCCTGCCTGGATGATGCTGCGCCTGGAGGTCGGCGAGATCGCGCTGGACGACCTCTGGGGCGCCGAGCAGGTGGACCCCGACGAGCTGGCGGGGGCAGAGCCGGACCCGCTCGCCGCCCACGAGACGGAGCTGCTCCAGCACCTCGCCTCCGCCCACGCCGAGCGCGTCGCCGACCTGTGCGGACTGCTCGGCTCCCGGGAGGCGGCCGGACTGACCGCCGTCCCGCTGGCCCTGGACCGGCTCGGGCTGCGCGTGCGCTTCACCGCGGGCCCCGGCCGGCCCGCCCCCTCCTTCGACGCCCGCTTCGACTTCCCGGAGCCGGTGGCGGACGTCTGCGGCCTGCGCCGCGCCATGCACACCCTGTTCGCCGCCGCCGCTCACTGAGGGCACGCGGCCAGCAGCTCCTGGAGCGCGAGCTTCTCGGGCGGCGTCACGGACAGCCGGTACTTGGCCTTGATGCCGGTGTAGCGGCGCCCGTACTCGCACCAGTAGGCCTGCCGCGGCGGCCGCCACTTGTCGGCCGTCCGACTGCCCTTGTCCTGGTTGGTCTGCTTGTCCACGGCGAGCAGCACGTCGAGGTCGTTGGCGTACTCCAGCCTGCGCTGCGGCGTCCAGGCGTACGCGCCCGCCCGCCAGGCCGCGCCCAGCGCGACGACGTGGTCGGTCTGGATCTGCGAGGCCCGCCGGTAGGAGTACGGCAGCTCCTTGCCGGTGTACGGGTCGTGCAGCACCCCGGAGACCACCACGCAGGGGTTGCGGTCCCCCTCGCGCAGCTCGGAGAGGTCCCTGCGCAGCACGTCGTCCCGGGTGTCGCAGCCGTTGCGCCCGCCGACGGCGTCGGTCCCGTCCGACCAGTACCGGCCGAACTCCTCGCGCCGGTAGCTCTCCCAGTTCTTGCCCCACGCCACCGGCAGCCCGGCCAGCTGTGCCTTCGCCGTCGCCGCGTCCGGGGGGAACCCCGCCCCCGTCAGCGGTACCGGGCGGTACACCGGCCCCGCGTTCTGGCACCCGGCGGCGAGCAGCGCGGCGGCGACGATGACCAGAGCGCGGCGACCCATGCCCGGAGCCTAGGCCCCGCCCCGATGCCCTGCCGTCCGACACGGCCGCCGCCGCTCAACCGCCGGGGAGGCTGAAAAATCAGCCTCGCCGGCGATTGAGGCGCGGGGTCCGGGGCGGAGCCCCGGGGAACGGAGGAAGGGCGGGGCGGGGAGCAGCGCCGCAGGCCCCCGCACCCCGCCCGGCCAGGGCTCAGGCTCCGCGCAGCCGCTCGCGGACCTTGTCCACCACGTCCGCGTACCGCGCCTCCGCCCCGTACCGCGTCGGCTCGTAGTACCGCTTCCCGTGGATCTCGTCCGGCGCGTACTGCTGCGCGGCGATCGCGCCCGGCACGTCGTGCGGGTAGACGTACCCCACCGCGTGCCCCAGCTTCGCCGCGCCCTTGTAGTGCCCGTCCCGCAGGTGCGCCGGCACCGCGCCCGCGAGCCCCGCGCGGACGTCGGCCAGCGCCGCGCCGATCGCGGTCGTGGCGGTGTTCGACTTCGGGGCCAGCGCCAGCGCGATGGTCGCGTGCGACAGGGTCAGCGCGGCCTCCGGGAAGCCGATCATCGCCACCGCCTGGGCGGCCGCCACGGCCAGCGGCAGGGCCGTCGGGTCCGCCAGGCCGATGTCCTCGCTCGCGGAGATCATCAGGCGCCGCGCGATGAACCGGGGGTCCTCGCCGGCCTCGATCATCCGGGCCAGGTAGTGCAGCGCGGCGTCCACGTCCGAGCCCCGGATCGACTTGATCAGGGCGCTGGCCACGTCGTAGTGCTGGTCGCCGTCCTTGTCGTAGCGGACCGCCGCCCGGTCGACGGCCTCCTCCAGGGTCTGGAGGGTGATCTCCTCCTCGCCCTTGGCGATGGCCGAGCCGGCCCCCGCCTCCAGCGCGGTCAGCGCGCGGCGGGCGTCTCCGCCGGCGATGCGCAGCAGGTGCGCCTCGGCGTCGGCGGGCAGGGTGACCGCCCCGCCCAGGCCCCGCTCCTCCGTGAGGGCGCGCCGCATCAGGGCGCTCAGGTCCTCGTCGGTCAGCGGTTCCAGCGTGAGGAGGAGCGAGCGCGACAGCAGCGGGGAGATGATCGAGAAGTACGGGTTCTCCGTGGTCGCCGCGATCAGGGTGACCCAGCGGTTCTCCACGGCGGGCAGCAGCGAGTCCTGCTGGGCCTTGCTGAAGCGGTGGATCTCGTCGAGGAAGAGGACGGTCTCCTTGCCGTAGCCGCCGGCGGCGCGCTTGGCGCCCTCGATGACGGCCCGGACCTCCTTGACGCCCGCGGTGATCGCGGAGAGCTCGACGAACCGCTTCCGGGTGGCCTGGCTGACCACGTACGCGAGGGTGGTCTTGCCGATGCCGGGCGGTCCCCAGAGGATCACCGAGGAGGCTCCGGCCGGTCCCCCGGCGCCCTCCCCCACCAGCCGGCGCAGCGGCGAGCCCGGCTTCAGCAGGTGCTGCTGGCCGACGACCTCGTCCAGGTTGCGCGGGCGCATGCGGACGGCGAGCGGGGAACTCGCGGGGTCCTTCTCCCGGCGGTCTTCGGCTGCGGCGGTGAAAAGATCTGGTTCCACACCGGAAGCCTATGCGAGGCCACTGACAGCGCGTCGGGTCCCGGCGGGCCTCAGGAGGTCCAGAAGTCCCACCAGCGGGTCAGGATCAGCATGCCGATGATCCCGATGTGCAGGACGGGCAGCACCCAGGTGAACTCGTCCATGAAGCCGCGCAGCCAGCCGGGGGCGGGCAGCAGGCCCTGGCGCACGTTGTGCGAGGTGACGTACCAGAACATGAGGATGGTGGCGACCCAGGCCAGGCTGCACCACAGGCAGAGCGAGTTGATGTTGTACAGGGACTGGTACGTCAGCCAGGCGCAGAACCCGACGCCGAAGAGGGTGCCGGCGTTCAGGGTCAGCCAGTACCAGCGGGCGAACCGGGCTCCGGCCAGCAGGCTCATGCCGACGCAGATCACGATGCCGTAGGCGACCAGGCCGAGCATCGGGTTGGGGAAGCCGAAGACGGCCGCCTGCTCGCTCTTCATGATGTTGCCGCAGGAGACGACCGGGTTCAGGGAGCAGCCCGGGACGAAGTTCGGGTCCTCCAGCAGCTTGAACTTGTCGATGGTGATCACCCAGGCGGCCAGCAGGCCCGCCGCTCCGGTGATGACCAGCAGCAGGGCCAGCGCCCGGCTCCCGCCGAAGGTCCGCGGAGCGGTGTCCGCGCCTGCGCCTGTTGTCGTCATCCCGATCCCGCCCGCTCCGCTTCCGCAAGGTCATCAAGCAGGGGCCATTGTGCCGTACGGGGCTGTGCGCCATCCGTTCGCCGGAGATAAGGACGGCCCGAAAACGCCGGGGGGCGGGGCCGGGGAGGACTCCCCCGCCCCGCCCTCCGGCGGACGGCTCGGACGTCAGGCCAGACGGGCCCTGACCTCGGCGACCACGTCGGCGACGGCCACCGCGGCCTGCTCGCCGGACTCCATGTCCTTCAGCTGGACCACGCCCTCGGCGAGGTCGCGCTCGCCCACTACGATCGCGAAGCGCGCACCGCTGCGGTTGGCGTCCTTCATGGCGCCCTTGAGGCCCTTTCCACCGTAGGACATGTCGGCCGCGACCCCGGCCCGGCGCAGTTCGGTCACCAGACCGAAGACGGCCGGCTTGGACTCGCCGAGCGCGATCGCGAACACCGCTGCGGACGCCGGGATGTCCAGTTCCACGCCCTCCGCTTCGAGCGCCAGGACGGTGCGGTCCACGCCGAGCGCCCAGCCGACCGACGGCAGGGCCGGTCCGCCGATCATCTCGGACAGGCCGTCGTAGCGGCCGCCGCCGCCGACCGCGGACTGCGAGCCCAGGCCGTCGTGGACGAACTCGAAGGTGGTGCGGGTGTAGTAGTCGAGGCCGCGCACCAGCTTCTCGTCGTCCTCGAAGGCGACCCCGGCGGCCGTGATCAGCGCCCGGACCTCCTCGTGGTACGCCTTGCACGCGTCGCACAGGTAGTCGCGCAGCATCGGGGCGCCGACCAGCTGCTTCTGGACGGACTCCCGCTTGTCGTCGAGGACGCGCAGCGGGTTGATCTCGGCGCGGCGGACGGTGTCCTCGTCGAGGTCGAGCCCGCGCAGGAAGGACTGCAGTGCCTCCCGGTACACCGGGCGGCACTCCTTGTCGCCGAGCGAGTTCAGCAGGATGCGGAAGTTGCGCAGCCCCAGCGAGCGGTACGCCTGGTCCGCGAGGATGATCAGCTCGGCATCGAGGGCCGGGTCCTCGGCACCGATGGCCTCGGCCCCGACCTGCGAGAAGTGGCGGTAGCGGCCCGCCTGGGCCCGCTCGTAGCGGTAGTACGAACCGGAGTACCAGAGCTTGACGGGGAGCAGGCCCGCCTTGTGCAGGTTGCCCTGGAGCGCCGCGCGCAGCACGGACGCGGTGCCCTCGGGACGCAGGGCCAGCTTGTCGCCGCCCTTGGTGGTGAGGGTGTACATCTCCTTGCTGACGATGTCGGTCGACTCGCCGACACCGCGGGAGAACAGCTCGACGTTCTCGAAGCCGGGCGTCTCGACGTACCCGTAGCCGGAATTCCTCAGCGGTCCGGAGATCGCCTCGCGTACCGCCAGGAAGGTGGCGGAGCGGGGCGGCAGCAGATCGTACGTGCCCTTGGGGGCCTGGAAGGTACTCACGAAACTCTCGTCACATTCCTCGTCGTGGAGCGGCCGTCGGGTCCGCTCCGAGCCCGGCGGCGACTTCCCGCAGGTACGGGTTGGTCGCGCGCTCGCGGCCGATGGTGGTCTGGGGACCGTGGCCGGACAGCACCACGGTCGAGTCGTCCAGCGGCAGGCACACGCGGGCCAGCGACCGGAGGATCTCGGCGTGGGAGCCGCCGGGCAGGTCGGTGCGTCCGATGGAGCCGGCGAACAGCAGGTCGCCCGAGAAGAAGACGGGCGGGACGTCCGCCTGCTCGGGCATCCGGAAGGTCACCGACCCCTTGGTATGCCCGGGCGCGTGCGCCACCGAGAACTCCATTCCGGCCAGCTTCAGGGCGGCGCCGTCGGTGAGCTCGCGGACGTCGTCCGGCTCGCCCACCGTCAGCTCTCCCATGAGCGGCATGCCGATGGAACGGCCGAGCGCCTTCTCCGGGTCGCTCATCATGAAGCGGTCCTCGGGGTGGATCCAGGCCGGTACGTCGTGTGCTCCGCACACCGGGACCACCGAGGCCACATGATCGATGTGGCCGTGGGTGAGGACGACGGCGACGGGCTTGAGACGGTGCTTGCGCAAGGTCTCCTCGACGCCCTGGGCCGCCTGGTGGCCCGGGTCGATGATGACGCACTCCTCACCGGCGGCGGGGGCGACCAGGTAGCAGTTGGTGCCCCAGGCCCCTGCGGGGAATCCGGCAATCAGCACGTTCGTCCTCAATCGTCGTCCGGTGGGAGGCAGCGGATCGGAATCTGCTGCTCAGAGCCTACCGGCGCCCCTCATCACACAGCGAACCCATATACGGTACGGCCTAACCCAGCCCGGACAGCGGTACCAGAGACGTACAAGGAGACGACCCGGTGGTCACGAGCGATCAGCGTCGGCGACAGCTCGCCAGGGAGAAGTACGAGCGCCAGCAGAAGCGCCGCGCGGAGGCCCGGCGCAAGTCGCGGCAGCGCCTGGCGGTCATCGGCGCGGCCTCGGCCGTGGTGATCGCCACGCTGGTCGGCCTCGTCGTGGGCGGTGTGTTCGACAGCGGGGACACGAAGGACGCGGCGGCCGACCCCTCGGCGTCCCCGTCGGCGCCGACGCCGAAGAAGTCGCCCTCGCCCGCCATGGCGATCGACGACAAGGCGAAGTACACCTTCGACCTGAAGACCAGCGCGGGCGACGTGAAGTTCGAGATGGACGCGGCGAAGACCCCGCAGACGGTGAACTCGTTCAAGTCGCTCGCCGACAAGGGCTTCTTCGACAAGACCAAGTGCCACCGCCTGGTCACCGGAGGGATCTTCGTCCTCCAGTGCGGCGACCCGGAGGGCACCGGCATGGGCGGTCCCGGCTACAACGTCCCGGACGAGAACCTGGACTCCCTGGGCAAGCCCAACGAGCAGGGGCAGGTGGTCTACCCGGCCGGCACGGTCGCGATGGCCAACACCGGCCGCCCCGGCACCGGCGGCAGCCAGTTCTTCCTCGTCTACAAGGACAGCCCGCTCGCCCCGTCCTACACGCCCTTCGGAAAGATCGACGCGGCCGGTCTGAAGGTGCTGGAGGAAGTGGCCAAGGCCGGGACCTCCGACGGTGCCCAGGACGGGGCCCCCAAGGTCCCGGTGACCATCGAGAAGGGCACCGTCACCAAGAACTGACGGGGCGGCGCGACCGCCGGCCCGGCGGCCCGCCGCCCGTACGTCGATATTCCGTCGTGCGGGATGCGGACAGCCGGCCCGGCGGTCGCCTATGTTGGCGTTGTGCAGGGCGGGCGCTGCCCGCCCCAGGAAACTGTGGACGATGCCCGGGGGTCCACCCCCGGCGGGCATCAGGTGGAGGAGGCGCTGTGAGCAGCGACCCGTGGGGCCGAGTCGACGAGACCGGCACCGTGTACGTGCGTACTTCCGAGGGCGAGCAGGTCGTCGGCTCGTGGCAGGCGGGCACCCCTGAGGAGGCCCTGGCCTACTTCGAGCGCAAGTACGAGGGCTTGGTGGTCGAGATCGGCCTCCTCGAACGGCGGGTTCGGACCACCGATCTGTCCGCCAAGGACGCCCAGACGGCGATCGAGCACCTGCGTACCCAGGTGGACGAGCACCACGCCGTGGGCGACCTGGAGGCGCTGCGCGTCCGGCTCGACAAGCTGGTGGCGACGGTGGACTCGCGGCGCGAGGAGCGCAAGGTCCAGAAGGCCAAGCAGGCGGACGAGGCCCGTACGGCCAAGGACGCCCTGGTCACCGAGGCGGAGCAGCTGGCGCAGAGCGACCAGTGGCGCAGCGCCGGTGAGCGGCTGCGCGCGCTGGTGGACATCTGGAAGGGTCTGCCCCGGCTCGACCGGAAGTCGGACGACGAGCTGTGGCACCGCTTCTCGCACGCCCGCTCCGCCTTCTCCAAGCGCCGCAAGGCCCACTTCGCCGCGCTGGACGCGCAGCGCGAGGACGCCCGCAAGGCCAAGGAGAAGCTGGTCGCGGAGGCCGAGTCGCTGTCGAAGTCGACGGACTGGGGTCCGACGGCCGCCCGCTACCGCGAGCTGATGGACAACTGGAAGGCGGCGGGCCGGGCGCAGCGCGAGGCCGAGGACGACCTGTGGAACCGTTTCCGCGGCGCCCAGGACGTGTTCTTCGCGGCGCGCGGCGAGGTCTTCGCGGAGCGCGACGCCGAGCAGGTCGAGAACCTGAAGCTGAAGGAGGAGCTGGCCGTCGAGGCGGAGAAGCTCGTCCCGGTGACGGACCTGAAGGCGGCTCGGGCCGCGTTCCGCTCCATCAACGAGCGCTGGGAGGGCATCGGCCACGTGCCGCGCGACGCCCGTCCCAAGGTCGAGGGCCGGATGCACGCCGTGGAGCGGGCCATCCAGGAGGCCGAGGAGGGCGAGTGGCGCCGTACGAACCCGGAGGCGCGGGCCCGTGCGGCCGGTCTGACGGGTCAGCTGCAGGCGGCCGTCGACAAGCTGCGTGAGCAGATCGACGCGGCGCGGGCGGCCGGCAACAACGCGAAGGCGGACAAGCTGGCCCGTGAGCTGGAGGGCCGCCAGGCCCTGCTGGACCAGGCGCTGAAGGGCCTGGAGGAGTTCGGCGGCTGACGCCGCTCGCTCCCGTCACCCGGCTGTCGGCCGGACGGGCACCACCGGTGGTTTTCGGCCGGGTGGTGCCCGTCCGTCGTTCCGGGCGCCCGGGGTCCGCGCCCGGCCCGTTCCGCGTGGCGCTCCGTTATCAGGTCGACGCAGCCTGCGGGTCTGTGGCCCCTCGATCATGTGTACCGTTGTACGGTGCCGCCTCGGCGGACCTCCAGCCGGGCGAGGACCAGGATCGAAAGTGACGCATACCCACATACGCGCCGATGTCCCAGAGACCCGTACCGTCGCGCGGCACGCCGCCGGCAAGAGGGCACCGGGGCGCCGGGGGGTGGGGCGGCGTGTACTCGCCAGTCTGCAGCGCGCCCGCAAGGCGCTGCTGATCCACATCGGGCTGCGGGCCGTCGGGCTCGCCGTGATGGCCGTCTGGGCCCGCCGCGAGGGCGTGGGTCCGCTGGAGGTCCTGGGCGGGCGCTGGGACTCCGACTTCTACCTCCACATGGCCGAGCACGGCCTGACGACGGAGATGCCCGCGTCCTGCGGCCCGGTGGGGCCGGGCTGCCAGATGGCGTTCTTCCCCGTCTACCCGCTGATGGTGCGGTGGACGGTGAACGTCACGCACCTGCCCGTGAACTGGGCGGCGATCGGGGTGGCGCTGTTCGCGTCGGTGATCGCCGCGTGGGGCATCTTCGCCGTCACCGACAAGATCTACGGGCGCCGGGTCGCCCTCTTCACCTGCGCGCTGTTCGCGATCGTGCCGGCGGCGCTGGTCCAGTCGATGGCGTACACCGAGCCGGTGTTCATCGCCCTGTCGGCGTGGGCGATGTACGCGGTGCTCACCAAGTCCTGGCTGACGGCCGGCGTGCTCGCCTTCCTCGCCGGCGCCACCCGCCCCTCGGGGTCGGCGATCGTCGCGGCCGTGGTGCTGGCGGGCGTCTGGGAGATGGTGCAGTGGCGCCGCCGGCGGCGCGTGCAGCGTCCGCCCGTGGGGCGGATCCTCACGGCCTCGCTGATCGCCCCGCTGGGCTGGTTCGGCTACGTGGGCTACGTGGGCCTGCACTTCGGCCGCTGGGACGGCTACTTCGAGCTCCAGGACCGCTGGGGTTCGAAGTACGACGGCGGCATCGACATGCTCCGGTCGCTGACGAAGACCTTTACCGACACGCACCTCACCCTCAACCACGTCGTGGTGTCGCTGACGGTGGTCACGGCCGTGGTGCTGTTCGTCATGATCACGCGCAAGCGGCGGCCCCCGGCGGTCGTGTGGATCTACACGGCCATGATCTTGGTGGTCGCGCTGGGCGGCGCGGGCTTCTACTACTCGAAGATGCGCTTCATCCTGCCCGCCTTCCCGCTGCTGTTCCCCTTCGCGCTGGCCCTGGCGAGGGCCCGGCGGAGCACGGTGCTGTGGGTGGTCGGGGCGGCCACGGTGGTGTCCGCGCTCTTCGGCGGCAACCTCAACTTCGTCTGGTGGGCCAACCCCTGATCGGCCGGCCACCCGTGACGCCAGTGGGCGCCGCCCCCTCGGGGGTGGCGCCCACTGGTATTTCCGGCTTCCGCTTCGGGTTCCGGTTCCTGTTCCTCTTCCTCGTCCTGTTCCGCTACGGCCTGCGGGCCGAGGTGACGCGGTACACGTCGTAGACGCCCTCGACACCGCGTACGGCCTTCAGGACGTGCCCCAGGTGCTTGGGGTCGCCCATCTCGAAGGTGAACCGGGAGGTCGCCACCCGGTCGCGGGAGGTCTGCACGGCCGCCGAGAGGATGTTCACGTGCTGGTCCGACAGGACGCGGGTGACGTCCGACAGCAGCCGGGACCGGTCCAGCGCCTCGACCTGGATGGCCACCAGGAAGACGGAGGACTGGGTCGGCGCCCACTCCACCTCCAGCATCCGCTCGGGCTGCTGGGAGAGGGAGTCGACGTTGACGCAGTCGGCCCGGTGAACCGATACGCCACTGCCGCGGGTGACGAAGCCGATGATCGGGTCGCCCGGCACCGGGGTGCAGCAGCGGGCCAGCTTCACCCACACGTCCTCGACGCCCTTGACGACCACGCCCGGGTCGGCGTTGCCGCGCCGCTTGGTGCGGGCGCGCGACGGCGGGACGCTCTCCTCGATGTCCTCGTTGGCGGCCTCCTCGCCGCCGAGGGCCTGCACCAGCTTCTGCACGACGCCCTGCGCGGCCACGTGGCCCTCGCCGATCGCCGCGTACAGGGAGGAGATGTCCGGGTAGCGCATCTCGTGCGCCAGGGTGACGAGGGAGTCGCCCGTCAGGATGCGCTGGATCGGCAGGTTCTGCTTGCGCATGGCCCGCGCGATGGCGTCCTTGCCGTGCTCGATGGCCTCGTCGCGGCGCTCCTTGGAGAACCACGCGCGGATCTTGTTGCGGGCCCGCGGGGACTTGACGAAGCCGAGCCAGTCGCGGGACGGGCCCGCGCCCTCGGCCTTGGAGGTGAACACCTCGACCAGGTCGCCGTTGTCCAGGGTCGATTCGAGCGGTACGAGCCGCCCGTTGACCCGCGCCCCTATGGTGCGGTGTCCGACCTCGGTGTGGACCGCGTACGCGAAGTCCACGGAGGTCGCGCCGGCGGGCAGCGCGATGACGTCGCCCTTGGGGGTGAAGACGAAGACCTCGTTGCGGGAGAGGTCGAAGCGCAGCGAGTCGAGGAACTCGCCCGGGTCCTCCGTCTCCTTCTGCCAGTCGAGCAGCTGGCGCAGCCAGGCCATGTCGTTGACGGTGTCCTGGCCGGCGCTGCCCTTGGCGGCCTGCGGGACGTCGGTGCGGACCTTGGAGGCGCCGGCGACGGTCTGCTGCTTGTACTTCCAGTGCGCGGCGATGCCGTACTCGGCGCGGCGGTGCATGTCAAAGGTGCGGATCTGGAGTTCGACCGGCTTGCCGCTGGGCCCGATGACCGTCGTGTGCAGCGACTGGTACATGTTGAACTTGGGCATCGCGATGTAGTCCTTGAACCGGCCGGGGACCGGGTTCCAGCGCGCGTGCACCGTGCCGAGGGCCGCGTAGCAGTCCCGGACGGTGTCCACGAGGACGCGGATGCCCACCAGGTCGTAGATCTCCGCGAAGTCACGGCCGCGGACGATCATCTTCTGGTAGACGCTGTAGTAGTGCTTGGGTCTGCCCGTGACGGTGGCCTTGATCCGGGCCGCGCGCAGGTCGACCATCACCTCGTCCGTGACGACGGCGAGGTACTCGTCGCGCTTGGGCGCCCGCTCGGCGACGAGCCGCACGATCTCGTCGTACATCTTGGGGTAGAGGATCGCGAAGGCGAGGTCCTCCAGTTCCCACTTGATCGTGTTCATGCCGAGGCGGTGGGCCAGCGGCGCGTAGATCTCGAGGGTCTCGCGGGCCTTCTTCTCCTGCTTCTCCCGCTTGAGGTAGCGCATGGTGCGCATGTTGTGGAGGCGGTCGGCGAGCTTGATGACCAGGACGCGCGGGTCCTTGGCCATGGCGACGACCATCTTGCGGACGGTCTCGGCCTGGGCGGCCTCGCCGAACTTGACCCGGTCGAGCTTGGTGACGCCGTCGACGAGGAGGGCCACGGCGTCGCCGAAGTCGCGGCGGAGCTGCTCCAGGCCGTACTCGGTGTCCTCGACGGTGTCGTGGAGCAGGCCGGCCATGAGGGTGGCCGGGTCCATGCCGAGCTCGGCGAGGATGGTGGTCACCGCGAGCGGGTGGGTGATGTACGGGTCGCCGCTCTTGCGCTTCTGGCCGCGGTGCCACCGTTCGGCCACCTGGTAGGCCTGCTCGATCTGGCGCAGCGTGGCCGTCTCGATCTTCGGGTCGTTGCTGCGGACTATACGGAGCAGGGGTTCCAGTACCGGGTTGTACGGGTTGGAACGCTGCACGCCGAGGCGCGCCAGCCGGGCGCGCACGCGGTTGGAGGACCCGGCGGGCCTGGCCGGAACGGGCTTGACCGGCGGGGCCGGCGGGGGCGTGGCTGCGGCCGCAGCGGCCGGGTCGGCCTTCGGGTCGGGCTGTGCGGCGGAGAGTGGCGGCTGGACCTCGTCTGGCAAGAGCGCTCCTCTGGGGGTCCCCCCGGACGGAGTCTGGGGGAGTGTCCGGGGCCCCGGTCAGGTCCGGATAACCCATGGTAGCGAGGGTTGCGCCGCCCCGTTCTCCGCGGTCACTCCCCGGGACGCGGCCCGAGGCCCGCTCAGGCCCGCCTGTATCCGGCCGCGGCTGCCGGGGGGTCCGGGGCGGAGCTCCGGGAAGCGGCGCCGCACACGACGACGGCGGGTACCCGGGACGACCCGGGCACCCGCCGCATCGGCAGAGCTGACGTCAGACCACGATCAGCGCGTCCAGCGGCGCACCCGCCAGCGCGGGAGCCAGCTTCTCCCGGCCCGGGAGGAAGGACAGCTCCATCAGGACGGCCACCCCGGCCACCTCGGCACCGGCCCGCCGGATCAGCTCCAGCGAGGCCTCGGCGGTGCCGCCGGTCGCGAGGACGTCGTCGATGACCATGACCTTGTCACCGGCCGACAGGTCCTCCGCGTGGACCTCGATCTCGGCGGTGCCGTACTCCAGCTCGTACGACTGCGCGAGCGTGGCGCCCGGCAGCTTCCCGGCCTTGCGTACGGGGATGAAGCCGATGCCCGCCTGGACCGCGACCGGGGCGGCGAGGATGAACCCGCGCGCCTCCAGGCCGACGATCTTGGTGGCGCCGTACCGGACGGCCAGCTCCACCAGCGCCTCCGTCAGCGCCGCGAAGGCCTTCGGGTCGGCGAGCAGCGGGGTGATGTCCTTGAACACCACTCCGGGCTTCGGGTAGTCCGGGACGTCCTTGATCCGGCCGAGCAGCAGCTCGCGGAGTTCGGGCGTGGAGGAGGGCGCGGTCACCGGCGCCGCCTCCCCTGGCCGCCCTGGGACACGACCTGCGGGGCGTCGTCCGCGTCGGCGCCGTCGGCGTCCTCGCCCTTGGCGGCCGCGGTGGCACGCTTGGCGAGGACCCGCTTGGTCAGCGCCTTCATCGCCGGCTCGCGCTCCTTCAGGTCCACGACCAGCGGGGTCGCGATGAAGATCGAGGAGTACGCACCGGCCGCGAGGCCGACGAACAGCGACAGCGAGATGTCGTTGAGCATGCCCGCGCCGAGCACGCCGCCGCCGATGAACAGCAGGCCGGCGACGGGGAGCAGCGCGACGACGGTGGTGTTGATCGAGCGGACCAGCGTGCCGTTGATGCTGCGGTTGGCGATCTCGCTGAAGGTGTAGCGGGTCTGCTTGGTGATGTCCTTCGACCCCTCCTTCAGACCGTCGAAGACGACGACGGTGTCGTAGAGGGAGTAGCCGAGGATGGTCAGCAGACCGATCACGGTGCCCGGGGTGACCTCGAAGCCGACCAGCGCGTACACGCCGACGGTGATGGTGAGGTCGTGGATCAGCGCGATCAGCGCGGCGACGGCCATCCGCCATTCGAAGGCGATGGCGAGGTAGATCACCACGAGGACCATGAAGACGCCGAGGCCGGTCCAGGCCTTGTTGGCGATCTGCTCGCCCCAGCTCGGGCCGACCAGGTCGGCGTTGATCTGGTTGGCGTCGACCTTGAGGTCGGTGCCGAGCTGCTTCTTCACGGAGGCGGCGGAGTCGGTGTCCAGACCGGAGATCTGGATGCGCAGGCCGCCGGTGCCGAGCTCCTGGACGATCGCGTCGTGCCCCGAGGCCTTCTCCGCGCTCTCCGTCGCCTTGGCGACGGAGACGGCCGTCTTCGGAGTGGTGAAGACGGCGCCGCCCTTGAACTCGATGCCCATGTTGAGGCCCTGTACGGCCAGGGCCACGATCGCCGTGATGGTGATCAGGATGGAAACGCCGTACCAGATGAAGCGCTTGCCGACGAAGTCGTAGCCGACCTCACCGCGGTACAGCTTGGCGCCGAGATCTCCCAGCTTCGACATCTCTCACGCCTCCTTTGCGTCGACGGGGGCGGGGACGGGCGCGCCGCGGCGGGACCGGCGCAGCGGCGGCTTGGCGCCCAGCCGCTGCGGGTCCAGCCCGGACCACGGGTGTCCGCTGGAGAAGAACTTCGTCCGGGCCAGCAGGGTCATGACCGGCTTGGTGAAGAGGAACACCACGACCACGTCGAGGAGGGTGGTCAGACCCAGCGTGAAGGCGAAGCCCTGGACCTTGCCGACGGTGACGATGAAGAGCACCGCGGCGGCGAGGAACGACACGAAGTCGGACACCAGGATGGTGCGGCGGGCACGCGGCCAGGCGCGCTCGACGGCCGGACGCAGGGTGCGGCCCTCGCGGATCTCGTCGCGGATGCGCTCGAAGTACACGATGAACGAGTCGGCCGTGATGCCGATCGCGACGATCGCGCCGCAGACGGCGGGGAGGTTCAGGGCGAAGCCGATGCCCTTGCCCAGCAGAGCCATGATCGTGTACGTGAGGATCGCGGAGACCAGGAGGCTGACGATGGCGATGAAGGCCAGACCGCGGTAGTACACCAGCAGGTAGATCACGACGAGCGCGAGGCCGATGGCGCCGGCGATGAGGCCGGCCTTCAGCTGCTCGCCGCCCAGCGCGGCGGTGACGGTGGTGACGCTGTCCTCCTGGAAGGACAGCGGCAGGGCGCCGTACGAGAGCATGTTGCCCAGGTCCTGCGCGGACTGCTGGGTGAAGCCGCCGGAGATCTCGGCGTTGCCGCCGGTCAGCGCCTGGCTGACGGACGGGTCGGAGATGACCGACCCGTCGAGCACGATCGCGAACTGGTTCTGCGGGGCCTGCTTGGTGGCGAGCTCACCGGTGATCTTGGCGAACTTGTCGGCGCCCTTGTCGGTGAACTGCATGGTGACGATCCACTGACCGCGCTGCTGGTCGATGACGCCCTTGGCGTCCTTCACGTCCTGGCCGTTGACCTGGGCCGGACCGAGGACCCACTTGCCCCAGGCGTTGCCGCGCTGGCCACAGGCGACCATCGGGTCCTCGGGCTTGACGCCCTGGCCCGCGGCGGCGCGCTGGTCTTCCTTGGTGCAGTCCAGCGCGGCGAACTTCGCCTGCAGGTTCGCGACGGCCGGGTCGGCCGACGGGGTCGGCACGGGGGCCGGGGCCGAGGCGGAGGGCGTGGCCTTGCTGTCGTCTGCCTTCTTCGACTCGCTCGCCGAGGGCGAGGGAGTGGGGGTGCCCGGGGCCTTGAGGGCCTCGCTGAGCACACGGCCCTGGGAAGTGGCGCTGGACGACGGGGTGGCCGCGGCGGAGGGCTTGGATCCCTCGGCCTTGGGCGCGCCGGAACCGCTCGCGGAGGGGCTCGGGGACGAGCTCGCGGACGAGCTCGGCTTCGGCTCCGGAGCGGCGGGGGCGCCGTCGGCGAAGGCCAGCACGGGGCGGAAGTACAGCTGGGCGGTGGTACCGACCTGCTCGCGGGCCTGCTGCTCGTTCGACCCCTTGGGGATGTTCACGATGATGTGGTCGCGGCCCTGCGTCTGGACCTCGGCCTCCGAGACGCCGAGACCGTTGACGCGGCGCTCGATGATGCCGACCGCCGTGTTCATGTTGGTCTCGTTGACGGCGTTCGGCTTGCCGGGCTCGCTCTTGGCCTTGAGCGTGATGCTCGTACCGCCCGCGAGATCGATGCCCAGACGCGGCGTCGTCTGCTTCGTGAGGAACATCCCCGCGGTGAGCGCCACCATCGCGATCAGGATGAAGGCCAGGGCGCGCCCCGGCCTCCCCTGAGCCCCCGTGGGCCGCCGGCCCTTCTTCGGTGCTGCCACCTTGTCGTTTCTCCCTGTCCAACCGTCCCGCGCCGGGTCAGCGCGCGGACGGCCACGAAATGTGTGGTGGGGACCCCTGCCCCCCGCAGAAGTTCACTGCGGGAACCGCGGCGGATGCCGGTCGGACACCACCGCGGCCCCTGCCGGCCGCTACTTGGCGCCGGGCTCGCCGTCGGTCTTGCCGTCCTTCGGCTCGTCGTCGCCCTTGGGCTCGTCCTTCTTGCCCAGGTCGAGCTTGGGGGCGTCGCCCTCGGTCAGCGAGGAGGCGTCGTCGGGGACGACGGGCGCGTCACCCTCCGGGGTCTCGGAGAAGCCGTGGACGATCCGGTTGTACTCGGCGTCCTCCAGCACGGCGCCGATGGCGTTCTTCGCGTAGACCGCGTGGACACCGGGGGCCACCTCAAGGGTGACGGTGTCCTCGCCGATCTCCTTGACCGTGGCGTACATGCCGCCGATGGTGCGCACGCCGGTGCCGGTCGTCATCTGGTCGCGCATCGAAGCGGCCTGGGCCTGCTTCTTCTTGGCGGACCGGGTCATCAGGAACATCGCCCCGATGAGCACGATGAACGGGAGCAAGAAGCTGATGTTGTTCACGGGACGAGGATCCTTCGCACGGCCGCGCCAGGGAGCGGCCATTTCTACGGGGGTGGGCACGCCGACCCGAAGGGTCGGCATCGGCGGAGTCTAGGCGAGTCCGCACCGATGGAACAACGCCCAGCATGGCACCGCAGTTCCTGACCGGTCGAACCTCCGCGCCGTCAGGCCCCGAACAGGCCCTGTTGTCCGCTTGATCCGCCGCCGCCCTGCTGCGGCGGGACGAGCCCCAGGTGGGCCCATGCGGCGGGGGTCGCGATCCGGCCGCGCGGGGTGCGCGCGAGCAGCCCTTCCCTGACGAGGAACGGCTCGGCGACCTCCTCGACGGTCTCCCGCTCCTCCCCCACGGCGACGGCGAGGGTCGACAGCCCGACGGGCCCGCCCCCGAACAGCTTCAGCAGCGCCTCCAGCACGGCCCGGTCCAGCCGGTCGAGCCCGCGCGCGTCCACCTCGTACACCTGGAGGGCGGTGGCGGCCACCTCGCGGGTGATCACCCCGTCGGCCTTCACCTGCGCGTAGTCGCGGACGCGGCGCAGCAGCCGGTTGGCGATGCGGGGGGTGCCGCGGGAGCGGCCGGCGATCTCGGCGGCCCCGGCGGTGTCGATCTCGACGTCGAGCAGGCCGGCGGAGCGGCGGACGACGCGTTCCAGCTCGGCGGGGGCGTAGAACTCCATGTGCCCGGTGAAGCCGAAGCGGTCCCGCAGCGGCGGGGGCAGCAGGCCGGCCCGGGTCGTCGCGCCGACGAGGGTGAAGGGCGGCAGCTCCAGCGGGATGGCGGTGGCGCCGGGGCCCTTTCCGACGATCACGTCGACGCGGAAGTCCTCCATGGCCATGTACAGCATCTCCTCGGCGGGCCGGGACATGCGGTGGATCTCGTCGAGGAAGAGGACCTCCCCCTCCTGGAGGGAGGACAGGATCGCGGCGAGGTCCCCGGCGTGCTGGATGGCGGGGCCGGAGGTGATCCGGATGGGCGCGCCCATCTCGGCGGCGATGATCATGGAGAGGGTGGTCTTGCCGAGGCCGGGCGCGCCGGACAGCAGGACGTGGTCGGCGGTGGCGCCGCGCTGGCGGGCGGCCTTCAGCACGAGGTCCAGCTGCTGGCGGACCTTCTCCTGGCCGACGAACTCGCCGAGGTCCTTCGGGCGCAGCGCCGCCTCGACGGCGGTGTCCTCCCCGTCGGCGGCGGCCGCCACGATCCGGTCGTCGCTCTCGTCGTCCCAGTTCACGGTGTTCAGTCTGCCTTCTACGTCGTTGCGGTGGTCAGCCGGGTGCGGGGGCTGCGCGTGTGCCGCTGCGCGGGGGACCGGCCCCGCGCAGCGGGAGCCCCGTCAGCGGGCGCGGTTCAGGGACTGGAGCGCGGCCCGCAGCAGCTGCGGAACGGGCGCGGAACCGCCGGAGGCAATGGCCGCCTCGGCCTGCGGCGTCACCGCCGACACCGCCTCCTCCGCGTCCCGCGACGCGTACCCCAGCCCGATCAGCGCGGCCGTGAGCTGCTCCGTCCACGGCGCCGGCCCCGCCGCGGCAGGCGCCCGCTGCGCCCCCACCGCCACGCCCGGCGCGCCCAGCTTCCCCTTCAGCTCCAGCAGCAGCTTCTGCGCCCCCTTCGGCCCGATCCCCGGCACCGCCGTCAGCGCCTTCGCGTCACCCGCGGCGAACGCCACCCGCAGCGCGTCCGGGGTGTGCACCCCGAGCATCGCCTGGGCCACCCGGGGGCCGACCCCGCTCGCGGTCTGGAGCAGCTCGAAGACCTGGCGTTCGTCGTCGTCCGCGAAGCCGTACAGGGTCAGCGAGTCCTCCCGCACGACCAGCGAGGTGGCCAGCCGCGCCTGCTCGCCCACGCGGAGGCCCGCGATGGTGTTCGGGGTGCACTGCACCGCCATCCCCACTCCCCCGACCTCGATCACGGCGAGGGTGGGGGTGAGCGCGGCGACCTGGCCGCTGACGAAGGCGATCATCGGGTACGGCCTTTCAAGGCTGAGGCGGAGGCGGAGGCGGAGGCCTGCTGGGCGGCGACCGCCTGCTGGAGGCGGTTCTGGGCGGGGGCCCGCCAGATGTGGCAGATGGCGAGGGCGAGCGCGTCGGCGGCGTCGGCCGGCTTCGGCGGTTCGGCGAGCCGCAGCAGCCGGGTCACCATCGCGCCGACCTGCGCCTTGTCGGCACGGCCGCTGCCGGTGACGGCGGCCTTGACCTCGCTCGGGGTGTGCAGGGCGACCGGTATCCCGCGGCGCGCGGCGCACAGCATGGCGACGGCGCTGGCCTGGGCGGTTCCCATCACGGTGCGCACGTTGTGCTGGCTGAAGACCCGCTCCACGGCGACGAACTCGGGACGGTGCGCATCCAGCCATTCTTCGATGCCCGCCTCGATCGCGACGAGCCGCTGCCCCAGCTCGGCGTCGGCGGGCGTCCGCACGACCCCGACGCCGATCATGGTCAGGGGCCGCCCCGCGACTCCCTCGACCACGCCGACACCACACCTGGTCAGCCCCGGGTCCACACCCAGTACGCGCACTCCGCCCCCTCTTCCGACACCTGTCCGTGCAGGCTATCCGCCCGCACCGACAATGCGACGGCGGGCCGACAGGGTGTGTCCTGTCGGCCCGCCGGAGGCAGCGCGGGAGGTGGTGCGGCGCCGGTCAGGCGTCGACCTTCTCCATGACCTCGTCCGAGACGTCGAAGTTGGCGAAGACGTTCTGCACGTCGTCGCTGTCCTCCAGCGCGTCGATCAGCTTGAAGATCTTGCGCGCGCCCTCTTCGTCGAGCTCGACCTGCATGGTCGGGACGAAGGACGAGTCGGCGGAGTCGTAGTCGATGCCGGCTTCCTGGAGCGCGGTGCGGACCGCGACCAGGTCGGTGGCCTCGCTGATGATCTCCCAGGTCTCGCCGTTGTCGTTGACCTCTTCGGCGCCGGCTTCCAGGACCGCGTCCAGGACGTCGTCCTCGGAGAGCTCCGCCTTGGGCAGCAGGATGACGCCCTTGCGGTTGAACAGGTACGAGACCGAGCCCGGGTCGGCCATGGAGCCGCCGTTGCGGGTCATGGCGACGCGGACGTCGGAGGCGGCACGGTTGCGGTTGTCGGTGAGGCACTCGATGAGCACCGCGACGCCGTTGGGGCCGTAGCCTTCGTACATGATCGTCTCGTAGTCGGCGCCGCCGGCCTCGAGGCCGCCGCCGCGCTTGACCGCGGAGTCGATGTTCTTGTTCGGGACCGACTGCTTCTTGGCCTTCTGAACGGCGTCGAAGAGCGTCGGGTTGCCCTCGATGTCGGCGCCGCCCATACGGGCCGCGACCTCGATGTTCTTGATCAGCTTCGCGAAGAGCTTGCCGCGCTTGGCATCGATCACGGCCTTCTTGTGCTTCGTCGTAGCCCATTTAGAGTGGCCGGACATCCGCCTGTCTCCTTCGCGTAACCAACAGTGTTCGCCCCGATCCTACCGGGAGCCTGTCACAGCCCCGCGCGCACCATGTCGACGAAGTACGCGTGCACGCGGTCGTCGCCGGTCAGCTCGGGGTGGAACGAGGTCGCCAGGACGTTGCCCTGGCGCACGGCGACCGTGTGGCCGTCGTACGTCGCGAGCACCTCGACGCTGGCGCCGACCGACTCGACCCACGGGGCGCGGATGAAGACGCCCTCGACGGGGCCGCCGTCTATGCCCGCGAAGTCGATCTGCGCCTCGAAGGACTCGTTCTGGCGGCCGAAGGCGTTGCGGCGCACGATCATGTCGATGCCGCCGAGCGTCTCCTGGTCCTCACGGCCGTCGAGCAGCTTGTCGGCGAGCATGATCATGCCGGCGCAGGTGCCGTAGACGGGCATGCCGGCGCGCACGCGCTCGCGCAGCGGCTCCAGCATGCCGAACAGCACGGCGAGCTTCGACATGGTCGTGGACTCGCCGCCGGGGATCACCAGCGCGTCGACCTCGGCGAGCTCCTCGGGGCGCCGGACCGGCCTGGCCACGGCGTCAGCCGCGGCCAGGGCGATCAGGTGCTCCCGTACGTCGCCCTGGAGGGCCAGGACACCAATTACGGGGGTGGTCATGGCAGTGACTACCAGCCGCGGTTGGCGTAGCGCTCGGCCTCGGGGAGGGTGTCGCAGTTGATGCCGACCATGGCCTCGCCCAGGTTGCGGGACGCGTCCGCGATGACCTTCGGGTCGTCGAAGAAGGTGGTGGCCTTCACGATGGCGGCGGCGCGCTTGGCCGGGTCGCCGGACTTGAAGATGCCGGAGCCGACGAAGACACCCTCGGCACCGAGCTGGCGCATCAGGGCCGCGTCGGCCGGGGTGGCGACACCACCGGCGGAGAACAGCACGACGGGGAGCTTGCCGAGCTCGGCGACCTCCTTGACGAGCTCGTACGGGGCGCGCAGCTCCTTGGCGGCGGCGTACAGCTCGTTGTTGTCGTAGCCGCGCAGCTGGGCGATCTCGTTCTTGATCTGGCGCAGGTGGCGGACGGCCTCGACGACGTTGCCGGTGCCGGCCTCGCCCTTCGAGCGGATCATGGCCGCGCCCTCGGCGATGCGGCGCAGGGCCTCGCCCAGGTTGGTGGCGCCACAGACGAAGGGGGTGGTGAAGGCCCACTTGTCGGAGTGGTTGATCTCGTCGGCCGGGGTCAGGACCTCGGACTCGTCGATGTAGTCGACGCCGAGGGACTGGAGGACCTGGGCCTCGACGAAGTGGCCGATGCGGGACTTGGCCATGACCGGGATGGAGACGGCCTCGATGATCTCTTCGATCATGTTCGGGTCGGACATGCGGGCCACGCCGCCGTCCTTGCGGATGTCCGCGGGGACCCGCTCCAGGGCCATGACGGCCACGGCGCCGGCGTCCTCGGCGATCTTCGCCTGCTCGGCGTTGACCACGTCCATGATCACGCCGCCCTTGAGCTGCTCGGCCATGCCGCGCTTGACGCGGGAGGTGCCGATCGCCGAGTCGGCGGACTGGGAAGAGGTGGGAAGCGTGCTCACGGGTTGACCTCACTCGAAACGAACGCGAAGGAAAGACGGGTCTTACTGGGCTGAGACAACCCCACCGACCAGTCCACTACAAGGGCCAATGTGGAGCCGGTGGCTCTTTCATTTGTCCCCCGCGGCCCTATGAACCTCAGGCGGGGCGGTCCGCGAGGTCCACCGGAGGCTCATCGTCCATTTCGAAGGCCAACGGGAACGGCGCGTGTCCCGCCAGTCTGAACCATCGGACCTTCCGGTGGCGCCGCAGCGCGCGGGCGGCCCGTACGGCGTCGTTGAGGAACCGCCGCGCCATCGGCACCCGGCGCACCGCCGCGGCCAGCTCCTCGGCCGCCTCCACCCCGCCCGGGGCGGCCTTGAGCACCTCCACCTGGTCCGCGTCGGCGAACACCGCCCGCAACGCCTGGCTGAGCTCGCTCTCGGCGACCTCCCGGTACTCCTCCTCGGCCTGCCGCGCGGCGTGCGCGGCCTCGTACAGCACGAGCGAGGACGCGGGGTCGAGCGCCCCGGAGGTGGCCACCTCCAGCACCACGGAAGCCCGCCGCACGAGCTGCGCGTCGAGTGCGGCCCGGGCGGCGTCCATCCGCGTGTGCAACCGGTCCAGCCGCCCGGCGGTCCAGCTGAGGTAGACCCCGACGACGGCGAGCGCCACCGCGATCCAGACAAGGTTTTCGATCACGGGCGGCGACACTACCCGCTACGGGCCCCTACGTGTCCCGCGTGAAGCCCAGGCGGGTGCGGAGGGGGACGCGTTCGTCGGTGGCGACGGCTGCCGCTCCGGTGGTGACCGTTTCGTAGACCGCCAGGATGTCCGCGCCCACCGTCGACCAGTCGAAGCGGCGTACGTGGGCCGAGCCGCGGGTGCTCAGTTCCGCGCGGCGGGCCGGGTCGTGGAGGAGGGCGGTCGCCGCCGCGGCCAGGGAGGCGGCGTCCTCGTTGGCGAAGAGTTCGCCCGCCGCGCCCTGGTCCAGGACCTGGGCGAAGGCGTCGAGGTCCGAGGCCAGGACGGCCGCGCCCGCCGACAGGGCCTCGACGAGGATGATGCCGAAGCTCTCGCCGCCGGTGTTGGGGGCGACGTAGACGTCCACGCTGCGCAGCAGGCGGGCCTTGTCCTCGTCGGAGACCATGCCGAGGAACTCCACCCGGGAGCGCAGGTGTTCCGGGAGGGAGGCCACGGCCTCCTCCTCGTCGCCGCGGCCGGCCACGAGCAGGCGGACGTCCGGGCAGGCCTCGGCGATGGCGGGGAAGGCGGCCATCAGCACCGGGAGGCCCTTGCGGGGTTCGTCGATGCGGCCGATGAAGCCGAGGGTCTGACCGGACCATTCGGGGTTGGGGTCGGCCTTGGCGAAGAAGTCGACGTCGACGCCGTTGGGGATGACCACGGCGTCCCCGCCCAGGTGTTCGACGAGGGTGCGGCGGGCGTACTCGCTCACCGCGATCCGGGCACTGATCTTCTCCAGCGCCGGCTGGAGGATCGGGTACGCGGCGATCATCGCGCGCGAGCGCGGGTTGGAGGTGTGGAACGTCGCCACGATCGGGCCCTGCGCCGCCCAGCAGGACAGCAGGCCCAGCGAGGGCGAGGCCGGCTCGTGGATGTGGATGACGTCGAAGACGCCCTCGTGCAGCCAGCGGCGTACCCGGGCGGCGGAGAGGAAGCCGAAGTTCAGCCGGGCGACCGACCCGTTGTAGGGCACCGGCACCGCCCGGCCCGCCGAGACCACGTAGGGGGGCAGCGGGGTCTCGTCGTCCGCCGGGGCCAGCACCGACACCGCGTGGCCCTGGCGGATCAGGTGCTCGGCCAGGTCGCGGATGTGGAACTGGACGCCGCCCGGCACGTCCCACGAGTACGGGCACACGATGCCGATCTTCACTACGGGCGCTCCTCCAGGTCGTCGAGCCACAGCCGCTGCAGCATGTGCCAGTCCTCCGGGTGCTCCGCGATGCCCGACGCGAAGGCGTCCGCCACCGCCTGGGTCATGACGGCGGTCTTCTCGGTCCGCGTGCCCTGCTCGGGCACCTCCACCTCGGGGTGGAAGCGGCCGTACATCTTCGGGGTGTCGCCGTAGTACAGGGTGACCGGCAGCAGTACCGCCCCGGTCTGCTGCGCCAGCAGCGCGGGACCCGCGGGCATCCGGGCCCGGGAGCCGAAGAAGTCCACCTCGACCCCGGAGGCCGACAGGTCCCGGTCGGCGACCAGGCAGATCAGCCCGCCGGAGCGCAGCCGGCGGGCCAGGGTGCCGAAGGAGGCGCCGCCGTTGTGCGGCAGGACCTCCATGCCCAGGCTCTCGCGGTAGGCCACGAAGCGGTCGTAGAGGGACTCGGGCTTGAGCCGCTCGGCGACGGTGGTGAAGGGGACGCCGAGGTGGCCGGTGACCCACGCGCCGGCGAGGTCCCAGTTGGCCAGGTGGGGCAGGGCGGCGATGACCCCGCGGCCGGAGGCGATCGCCTCGCGCAGGATGTGGTCGTCCTTCAGCTGGACGTCCTCGCCGAAGCGCGTCGGGTCCATGGCCGGCAGCCGGAAGGACTCCATCCAGTAGCGCATGTACGAACGCATGCCCGCGTGCGACAGCTCGCGCAGCCGCTCGGGGGTCGCGTCGGGCACCACCCGGGCCAGGTTGGACTCCAGCCGCAGCACGCTCTTGCCGCGCCGCTTCCACGCCACGTCCGCGATCTTGCGGCCGAGGGCCACCGCCGCCGGCTCGGGCAGCTTCTTCACGCCCGCCCAGCCGAGCCCGTACAGCCCGTCGACCAGCTTGTCCTGCGCCTTGCCCATCAGAGCGCCCCGCCTTCTGCACCGGCGGCGGCCGCCGCGTCGGCCTCGGCCGCCTCGCGGCGTACGGTGACCACCCGCTGGATCAGCGTGACCAGCGAGCCCGCCGCCACGACCCACAGCGCGACCGGCAGCAGCACTCCGATCCACGAGGGGACCCCGAAGGTCTGCAGGCCGGACAGGCCGGCCGCGACCAGGGAGATCACCAGGCGCTCGGCGCGCTCGACGAGCCCGTTGACGGCGACCGGCAGCCCGATCGCCTCGCCGCGGGCCTTCGTGTACGAGACCACCTGCCCGCTGGCCAGGCAGAAGATCGCCACCGCGCACAGCACGTTGTCGTCGCCCAGACCCGCGTACCAGAGCGCGAGGCCGCCGAAGATCGCCGCGTCGGCCACCCGGTCGAGCGTGGAGTCGAGGAACGCCCCCCACCGGCTGGAGCTGCCGGCTTGGCGGGCCATGTTGCCGTCCACCAGGTCGGAGAAGACGAAGAGGGTGATGGTGATCGTTCCCCAGAAGAGCTCGCCCCGGGGGAAGAAGACCAGCGCTCCGGCCACCACTCCGGCGGTGCCGATGAGGGTGACGGCGTCCGGGCTCACCCCCCGGCGCAGGAGAAATGCGGCGAACGGCGTGAGAACACGCGTGAAGAACGCACGCGCGTACTTGTTCAGCATGGCCTTCCCAGAGGGTCGCTGGGCCGAGGGGCCACCACGGCCTCCGGCTGGCCCATCGTAGCCAGCGCCCCGCGCCCGCAGCGCCTCGCACCCACCGGTTCGCTCCGGCTCCCTGCCCGCCGCGGCCTCCCGTCACCCTCCCGCCGCGCAGCCGACCGTGGCCGGTACCACGTATGGACGCAGTGTGACGGCAGTGCAAAGCTCGAAGGACCCCGATCACCCTCCTCACCGCGACACCAGGAGGCACGAGAAGCATGGGAGCCACATCACACCAAGCCGGAGCCGCCGGCAGGGCACTGACGGCCGACCGCCCCGATTCCGTACGGAACGTCGTGCTGGTCGGCCACAGCGGCGCCGGAAAGACCACGCTGGTCGAAGCCCTGGCCCTCACCGCGGGGGCCGTGAACCGGGCCGGACGGGTCGAGGACGGGGGCACGGTCTCGGACTACGACGAGATCGAGCACCGCCGCCAGCGCTCCGTGCAGCTGTCCCTGGTCCCCGTCGAATGGGCCGGAATCAAGATCAACATCCTGGACACCCCCGGATACGCCGACTTCGTCGGGGAACTCAGGGCCGGTCTGCGCGCCGCGGACGCGGCCCTCTTCGTCGTCTCCGCCTCCGACGGGATCGACGGAGCCACCCGGATGGTCTGGGACGAATGCGAGGCCGTCGGCATGCCGCGCGCCATCGTCGTCACCCATTTGGAGGCAGCCCGCGCCGATTACTCGCAGATGACCGCCGTCTGCGGAGAGATCTTCGGCGCCGACGACCCGGACGCCGTCATCCCGCTCTACCTCCCGCTGCACGGACCGGCCGGACCCGACGGCCACGCCCCCGTCAACGGCCTGCTGGGCCTGCTCTCCCGGCGCGTGTACGACTACGCCTCCGGCGAGCGCGCCGAACGCGACCCGGACCCCGCCGAGCTCGCCCTCATCGACGACGCCCGCTCCCGCCTCATCGAGGGGATCATCGCCGAGAGCGAGGACGAGACCCTCATGGACCGCTACCTCGGCGGTGAGGACATCGACGTCAAGACGCTGATCGACGACCTGGAGCGGGCCGTCGCCCGGGGCACCTTCCACCCCGTCCTGATGGCCGCCCCCGCCGCCGACGGCGCCCGCCAGGGCCTGGGCACGGTGGAGCTCCTCGAACTGATCACCGGCGGCTTCCCGACCCCCGCCGAACGCGCCCCCGTCGCCGTCACCGCCCCCGACGGCTCCCCCCGCCCCGACGTCACCTGCGACCCGGCCGGGCCGCTGCTGGCCGAGGTCGTCAAGACCTCCTCCGACCCCTACGTCGGGCGCGTCTCCCTGGTCCGCGTCTTCTCCGGCACCCTGCGCCCCGAGGAGACCGTCCACGTCTCCGGACACGGCCTCGAGGACCGCGGGCACGAGGACCACGATGTCGACGAACGCATCGGCACCCTCACCTCCCCCTTCGGCAAACAGCAGCGCACCCTCGGCACCTGCATCGCCGGCGACCTCGCCTGCGTGGCCAAACTCACCCGCGCCGAAACCGGCGACACCCTCTCCGCCAAGGACGCCCCGCTCCTCATGGAGCCCTGGCCGATGCCCGAGCCGCTGCTCCCCCTCGCCGTCGAGGCCCACAGCAAGGCCGACGAGGACAAGCTCTCCCAGGGCCTGGCCCGCCTCGTCGCCGAGGACCCCACCCTGCGGCTGGAGCAGAACCCGCACACCCACCAGCTCGTCCTGTGGTGCCTCGGCGAGGCCCACCAGGACCTCGTCCTGGAACGGCTCAAGACCCGCTACGGGGTCCAGGTCGACCCCGTCCCCCACAAGGTCAGCCTCCGCGAGACCTTCGGCGCCAAGGCCGCCGGACGCGGGCGGCACGTCAAACAGTCCGGCGGCCACGGCCAGTACGCCATCTGCGAGATCGAGGTCGAACCCCTCCCGCCCGGCAGCGGCATCGAGTTCGTCGACAAGGTCGTCGGCGGCGCCGTCCCCCGCCAGTTCATCCCCTCCGTCGAGAAGGGCGTACGGGCCCAGGCCGCCCGCGGCATCGCGGCCGGCTATCCGCTGGTCGACGTACGCGTCACCCTGCGCGACGGCAAGGCGCACTCGGTGGACTCCTCCGACGCCGCCTTCCAGACGGCCGGCGCCCTCGCCCTGCGCGAAGCCGCCGCCGACATCCCGATCCACCTGCTGGAGCCCGTGGCCGAACTCGACGTCGAGGTGCCCGACGAGTACGTGGGCCCGGTCATGAGCGACCTCTCGGGCCGCCGCGGCCGCGTCGTCGGCACCGAGCCGTCCGGCCCCGGCCGGTCCCGGGTGCGCGCCGAGATCCCCGAGATCGAGATCGGCCGCTACGCCGTGGACCTGCGCTCCGTCTCCCACGGCACGGGCCGCTTCAGCCGCACGTACGCCCGGCACGAGCCCATGCCGGCCCACCTCGCGGACAAGATGCGCGAACAGGCGGAGAGGGGAAGCCAGTTGTCATAGCACCCCGGGTACCGCCCACCCAACCGGCTTGCGGTGGGCGGTATTTCCCTGTCCCATGACCATGGGGACGGGTACGCATATAGGCTCTTCGCCGCGACGGAGAGCACAACGGACCACGACAGAGCGCGACACTCCGCCGGCAACGGCGGCACGACCAGCACGACCAGCACGACCAGCACGACTAGCACGACGGCACCACGGGCAAAGAGCACAGTGGCACGGCGATGGGGGCAGCGGTGGCGGACGACGGTTTCGACTTCAGGCCCGGAGCACAGATTCCTCTCCAGGGGGGCGGCGGCCAGACCGCGGCGACCAACGCCCTCGCCTCCGCCGCGTACCGCGACGGCGGCAAGGACACCGCCCTGTCCTCCATACTCGGGGCGAACAGCGAGAACCACCCGGCCTCGGTCAAGGCCCCGAAGGTCTCCCTCCTCGAACCCAACCTCGGAGAGGCGTTCTGCCGGGCCGTCGAGGCCCGCACCCTCGGCGCCGGCCGCAAACCGCTCATCCAGTCCTTCGGCGCCGACCCGCAGACCGTCGTCGAGCACTGCCTGGCCGCCTCCCGCATCCGCAAGGAACGCGACCGCAAGCTGCGCCTGATCATGCTGGTCGCGGGAGTGGTGTTCCTGCCCGGACTGCTGCTCTGGCTCGGCCTCTTCCAGCTGCGCAAGACCCTGTCCAAGGGCGAGGGCAGGAAGAGCACCTGGATCGGCACCGCCCTGCTCGTCGGCGTGGTCCTCGTCGGCGCCGTGCTGCTCTACCGGGTGGTGTACCGCCAGCCCGGCAGCGGCCTGCTGGAGCTGTACCTGCTCGGCGCGCTCGTCGCCCCCGTCCTCGGCTGGTACCTGGCCCGCCGGATCTGCGAGAACACCGCCGCCGACCTGCGCTCCCGCTGGGACGGCCTGCTCGGCGGCGGCGCCCCCGTCGCCGCCAAGATCCCCGAGGCGGTCCCCGGAAACCCCGACGAGAAGGCCCGCGAGGACCTGCGCCACCAGCTGGCGAAGCTGACCGCCGAGGACCGCAGCAACTCCGTCTTCTACGCCGGCCCCAAGGGCATCCTCGGCATGGGCACCCGCTGGGGCAGCTGGCAGATGGCCGAGGAGCTGAACCCCAAGACGGACGGGCACGAGATCCACCCCTTCCGCAGCTGGGACGTCATACGCGCGATCGACGCGCAGCTGCGCAAGCTGGAGCGCGGCCCCCTGCACACCGGCGGCTTCCCGGCCGCCTCCATCCAGCACTGGATCGTCACCCCCGTCGGCGAGGGCGCCGCCGAGGTGGCCCGCCCCAGCGGCGACAACGTCGACACCTTCCTGGTCAAGCCGCACGAGATCACCCGGATCTGCAACGAGCAGCAGTTCAGCGCCGGCAACCGGCACTACCTCGGCATCCAGTACCCGCTCTGGGACGGCCAGCTCGTCATCACGATGCTGGTCACCGTCACCGTCCTCTACAAGACCCTGCGCGTGGACGTCACCGCCCACGCCCTCGGCCCGGTGCACGGCCTCTTCACCACCAAGTCCAAGGCCCCGGTGATCGAGGTCCCCAAGTCCATCCGCTTCTGGGAGACCGTGGAGCGCCCCCTGCCGCTGGTGGACACCATGGAGGTGGTCCGGCTCGCCGCGCGCGCCCCGCTGACCTGGTACCCGCCGCTGCTGGAGTACTTCGGCGGCAAGCTGGTCCTGCCCGAGCCCTTCGGCCTGCGGCACGTCTGGGCGGGCTCCATGTGGCGCCACCGCTTCATGGCGGACGACGCCCTGCGCACCGTGGCGCCCGTGCTGCGGTCGGTGCACACGGCGACGTTCAAGGTGCTGGAGGAGAACGGCGTGGACACCGCGGCCTTCACCAACCGCTCCTCGATCATGAGCGGCATGGTCCAGGAGCCGTCCCCGCGCAGGGCGGACGCCTACGACGCGTAGGTACGCTGGAGGAGTCGCAGCCCGCCCCGGGGAGGAGCCGTCATGACCGAGCGCAAGCCGCCTGGTGTCAGCTTCGAGTCCTTCGTGGACCGGCAGATCAGAGAGGCCGCCGACCGGGGCGAGTTCGAGAGGCTGCCGGGCTGGGGCAAGCCGATGGCCTCGCTGGACGCCCCGTACGACGAGATGTGGTGGATCCGGCGCAAGCTCCACGGCGAGGGCTTCGCCGTGCTGCCGCCGGCGCTGGCCCTGCGCAAGGAGGCCGAGGACGCTCGGGAGGCGGCCCTGGCGGCCCCGACGGAGCGCCGGGCCCGGGAGGTCCTGGCGGAGGTCAACGAGAAGATCCGCACGGCCCTGCGCCGGCCCCCGCCGGGCCCGCCGCTCGGCCTCGCCGAGTTCGACGTGGAGGCGGTCCTGGCGGAGCGGCGCCAGGGCCGTACGGGCTGATCAGTCGTTCGGCCAGGCGTCGGCGAGCATCTGGCGGGTGTCCGCGAGCAGTTGCGGCAGCACCTTGGTGTGCCCGACGACCGGCATGAAGTTCGTGTCGCCGCCCCAGCGGGGCACGATGTGCTGGTGCAGGTGCGCGGCGATGCCGGCGCCGGCGGCCGCGCCCTGGTTCATGCCGATGTTGAAGCCGTGCGCCCCGGAGGCCTTGCGCAGCGCGACCATGGCCCGCTTGGTGAGGTCCGCCAGCTCCGCCGTCTCCGGCCCGTCGAGCTCGGTGTAGTCGGCGACGTGGCGGTACGGGACGACCATCAGGTGGCCGCCGTTGTACGGGTAGAGGTTCAGCACCGCGTAGACGTGCTTGCCCCGAGCCACGACCAGGCCGTCCGTGTCGGACATCTCCGGAATCCCGCAGAAGGGACAGCCGTCCCCGGCTTCCGGGCCGGTCGGCTTGTTCTCGCCCTGGATGTAGGCCATCCGATGGGGGGTCCACAGTCGCTGGAACCCGTCGTGCGTGCCCACACCGTTCTGCCGCTCCGGCTCAATCGTCATGCCATGCAGCATATGACCTCGTCCGGAGGAACGAGCGGGGCCCCCGGAAAGTGATCGCTTTCCGGGGGCCCCGCTCGTCGGCCGGTCAGGCCTGGATCAGACCGTCGTCGGGCCCGGATCAGACCTGGACGCGGTCGGCGACGACCTTGGCCAGCTTCGCCAGCGCCTCGTCCTTCGGGATGCCGTTCTCCTGCGAACCGTCGCGGTAGCGGAAGGAGACGGTGCCCGCGGCCATGTCCTCGTCACCGACGATGATCATGAACGGGACCTTGAGCTTCTGGTGGTTGCGGATCTTCTTCTGCATCCGGTCCGAGGACGCGTCCACCTCGACCCGCAGGCCCTGCTTCTTCGCCGCGGCGGCGAACTCCTGCAGGTACTCCACGTGCCCGTCGCCGATCGGGATGCCGACGGCCTGGACCGGGGCCAGCCACGGCGGCATGGCGCCCGCGTAGTGCTCCAGCAGCACCGCGAAGAACCGCTCGATGGAGCCGAACAGCGCGCGGTGGATCATGACCGGGCGCTGGCGGGAGCCGTCCGGGCCGGTGTACTCCAGGTCGAAGCGCTCCGGCAGGTTGAAGTCCAGCTGCACGGTCGACATCTGCCAGGTGCGGCCGATGGCGTCGCGCGCCTGCACGGAGATCTTCGGGCCGTAGAAGGCCGCGCCGCCCGGGTCGGGGGTCAGCGGGAGGCCCTGCTTCTCGGCGACCTGCTGGAGGACCGCGGTGGCCTCCTCCCAGACCTCGTCCGAGCCGACGAACTTCTCCGGGTCCTTGGTGGACAGCTCCAGGTAGAAGTCGGTCAGGCCGTAGTCGCGCAGCAGGTTCAGCACGAAGGTGAGCGTGCGGTCGAGCTCCTCGGCCATCTGCTCGCGGGTGCAGTAGATGTGCGCGTCGTCCTGGGTGAAGCCCCGGGCCCGGGTCAGGCCGTGGACCACGCCCGACTTCTCGTACCGGTACACGGTGCCGAACTCGAACAGGCGCAGCGGGAGCTCACGGTAGGAGCGGCCGCGCGCGTCGAAGATCAGGTTGTGCATCGGGCAGTTCATGGGCTTGAGGTAGTAGTCGGTACCACCGTCGAGCTGCATGGGGGGGTACATGCCCTCCGCGTACCAGTCCAGGTGGCCGCTCTTCTCGAAGAGGGCGCCCTTGGTGGCGTGCGGGGAGTAGACGAACTCGTAGCCCTCCTCCTCGTGCCGGCGGCGCGAGTAGTCCTCCATGACCCGGCGGATGATGCCGCCGCGCGGGTGGAAGACGGCGAGGCCGGAGCCGATCTCGTCCGGGATGGAGAAGAGGTCGAGCTCGTTGCCGAGCTTGCGGTGGTCGCGCTTCTCGGCCTCGGCGAGGAAGTCGAGGTGCGCCTTGAGCTCCTCCTTCGAGGGCCAGGCGGTGCCGTAGATGCGCTGGAGCATCGGGTTCTTCTCGCTGCCGCGCCAGTAGGCGGCCGCGTTGCGCATCAGCTTGAACGCCGGGATGTTGCGGGTGGTGGGCAGGTGGGGACCGCGGCAGAGGTCCTTCCAGCACAGCTCGCCGGTCTTGGCGTCGAGGTTGTCGTAGATGGTCAGCTCGCCGCCGCCCACCTCGACGTTCGCACCGTCGTCGGTGGACGCGGAGCCCTTGATGCCGATGAGCTCCAGCTTGTACGGCTCGTCCGCGAGCTCCTCGCGGGCCGCCTCGTCGGAGACCACGCGGCGGGCGAACCTCTGCCCGCGCTTCTGGATCTCCTGCATCTTCTTCTCGATGGTCTTGAGGTCATCGGGAGTGAAGGGCTTGGCGACGTCGAAGTCGTAGTAGAAGCCGTCGCGGACCGGCGGGCCGATGCCGAGCTTGGCCTCGGGGAACAGCTCCTGCACGGCCTGCGCCATGACGTGCGCGGTCGAGTGGCGCAGGATGTCGAGGCCGTCCTCGGAGGAGATCTCCACCGGCTCGACGGTCTCGCCGTCCTTCACCTCGTACGAGAGGTCCTTCAGCTCGCCGGCGATGCGCGCGGCGACGATGGTGCGCTCGCCGGCGAAGAGCTCCGCCGCCGTAGTGCCCGTGGCCACCACGCGCTCGTCCCGCTCGGAATCGCGTTGGATGATCACACGGACGTCTGACACCGGTCTCTCCTGACTCAGGGGGTGCGCAGGCGAACGCTGCGCGCCTGAATCGTACCGAGCCGAGTGGCCGCGCCGCGAAACGGTTAACGGGGGCGCCCCCCGAGCCCCGCCGCGGAGCCCCCGGCGGGCGCGGAAACCGCCCCGCCCCGCCGCCGCCGCGCGGGTAGCGTGGCCGTTCCCGCCCGACCCCGAAAGGAGCGGCCCGCGATGCCGCAGCCCCGCCCGCTGGACCTCGCCGACGACGCGACGGCCGCCGCCGTGCACCGGATCGGCCTGGCCGCCTACGCCGTCGAGGCGGAGCTGATCGGCTTCGACGGCATCCCGGCGCTCGGCGAGGGCCTGGAGGAGATGCGGGCGCGGCCGCTGCGCTGGCTGGGCGCGGTGACGGAGGCGGGCGCGGTCGCCGGGTTCCTGGCCTGGGAGGAGACGCGGGACGGCGTGTCCGTCGACCGGCTGTGCGTGGACCCGGCCTGGTTCCGCCGGGGCGTCGCCTCGCTGCTGGTGCGCCACGCCCTGGCGGAGCTCTTCCCGGGCCGCCGGGTCGAGGTCACGACGGGCGCGGCCAACACCCCGGCGGTGGCCCTGTACGAGCGCCTCGGCTTCACCCGCGGCACGGACTTCACCCCCGTACCGGGCCTGCGGATGGCCTCCTTCACGTTGGCCGGAAGCCGCTAGCCGCCGGGCGGGGGAACCGGTCGGCGGGCGGGTACGTCCCAGGGGCGCCCGAAGTACAGGGAACCAGGGGACCCAGGGGGAACGAGGAATCATGCGCCGTACCGCAGTCACGCTCACCTGTATCGCCGCCGCGCTGCTCACCGGCTGCGGGGGCACCGCCGGTTCCGGCGCCGCGGCCAAGCCGCCGGCGCCGCCCGCACCGGTGTCCGCGGCGCCCTCGGCGTCGCCGTCCGCGGGCGGGGCGCCGGCCTGCCCGGGGGCCGACCGCTCCGGGCCGGGCGCGCCGCCCACCACCATCGACGGGACCCCCGCGAACACCCCCGAGGCCATGAGCCTGTCGCAGGCCGTCGGCGCCCAGGGCTACGGAGCCTTCGCGGACGTGTACGGCAGCCACACCACCGACCGGCCCGCCGGCCGGGTCGCGCTGTGCGTGACCGACCTCGCCCGGGGCCGGCTGCTGCTGGAAGCCGCCCGGAAGGCCGACCCGTCCGTCGACCCGGGCCGCGCCGACCTGTACCTGAGCCGGTACACGCACCGCGCGCTCATGGCGGCCGTGCAGCGGCTCGCCGCCGACCAGGGCCGGTCCGCCTTCCCGCTGTACACCTTCTCGGCGGCCCGGGACGCCTCCGGGGTCGTGGTGACCAGCACCGAGGCGGGCGCCGCGTCGAAGGACCTGAAGGCCCGCCTGGAGAAGATCACCGGCGGCGTCCCGGTCACGGTCGAGCGGGGCGACCCGGTGACCACCCTGGAGGGCACCAAGCCCCCCAAGAGCCCGGACACCGCGGCACCGGTCGCCCCCTAGTCGTCCGACGGGAGCACGTCGTCCGGGTCGTAGGCCGCGTCCAGGGACTTCATCAGCCGGTCCCGCTCCATCTCGTCGAGCGGGACCGGCGTCACGTCCGAGGCCCGCGCCAGCCTGCGGAAGCCGCCCCGGCGGGAGAGCCGGCCGCTGACCCGGACCGGCATTCCGGCGAGGTGGGCGTGGACGGCGATCCGGTAGCCCTCCTCGTCGAGGGCGGCCCGTACGTACGGGACGTCCGCCCCGGACAGCACCCGCAGCCGGACCGTCCCCCCGCCGCCCGCCGCCGAGCGCCGCATCCGGACCACGGCCCCCGCGAGCCGCACGGCGACGGCCGGCTCGGCCCGGGTGTAGCGGGCTGCGGCCTCGCGCAGCACGGGCAGGTCGCCCGGCGAGAACTCCACCGGCTCGGGCCGGGCCGCGCACCCGGCCGGGACCCCGGCCGCCGGTGCCCAGGCCAGTGCGATCCGGGCCCCTTCCGAGCCGCGGACCAGCGAGACCAGCGCCTCGGCGAGCTCCCGGCTGACGCCCGCCGCCACCGCGGCGTCGAAGGCCTCCATGCCGCCGGTCGCCCTCTGGTAGTCCACTGCCTCCCGGGCCGCGTGCAGCGCGTGGTGCAGCCGCGTCACCGCCCCCCGCCCCCCGGCCACGGGTACGTACGCGGCGAGCCTGCGCCCGCCCGGGGCGGGCCCCACCAGCACGCCGTCCAGGAACCGCTCGGCCTGTGCGCGGTGGCGGGCGCCGTAGTACCCGGCGCGGGCGCGGTCGGCGAGGGCCCCGGCCAGCAGCAGCCGGCGGGCGGCCGAGCGCAGCCGTTCCTGCGCGGGCCAGGCGGCCTCGCCCTGGAAGCCGTACGGCCCTTGCGGCACCTCCCGCTCCCAGCGGACCTCGTCGCTGGGCACGCTCAGCCCGAGGAGCACCTCCCGCGCGGACGGCACCCCGCTGCGGGACAGCGCGGTGAGCGCCTCCTCCACCAGGTCGGCGCAGTCGGGGAAGCCCCGGCTCTCGGGGACGAGCAGGCTGGTCCCGGCCCGGTCCGGCGGGGTCCAGCGCCCGTAGCGGCCCGCCGCCCCGCCCCGGCGCAGCCAGCCGTGCCGGTGCAGCAGCGCGCCGAGGACCTGCGGGTCGACCTGTCCGGGGTCGGGGGCGCCGGGCGCGGGTCCGGGGCGGGGCAGCGGTTCGAGGTGCGCGGGGTACCGGTCCATCAGGGTGTCCCTCCCGACCCGACCCGGGTCATGATCTCGCACAGCGCCCGGTCGTCGAAGATCCGCTCGGTGGGGATCCGTACGGTGGTGCGGCGCCGGCCGGTCACGGGGTGACCGGCGAGGTTGGTCCAGTAGCAGCAGTGCCGCAGGTCGAGCCGGTCGTGGCCGGCGCTCAGCCACTGGTCCCGCTGCCGCGGTACGAGCATCACCACGAGGATCTTGTGGACGGCGACGGGTGTCCGCGCCAGCTTCACCAGGTGCTCGTTGTCCAGGGTGAAGCCGAAGCTGGCCCCGGCGGGGCGGGGCGGTATCTGGTAGGTCGCCTTCAGCTGCACCTTGATGGTCACCTCGTCGTCGACGACGTGCTCGGGCGCGCCGTGGCTGACGTGCCAGTCGACGCCGTTGTCGGGGAAGGGCTGGGAGAGCGAGCAGCCTGCCGCGGCCGCTACGGCGTGCAGGTAGCCCACCTGGAGGGTCTCCATGCAGGCGGTGGTGGCGAGTGTGCCGCGCAGCGGTCCGGTCGGCGGATCGCCCTGTCCGTGCAGCACCCCGCCCGGTTCGGGCTGTGTGAGCGCCATGGCCGGCTCCCCATGCCTTCCGGGCCCTGCCGTGAACGGTGAACGGGAGTGGCGGGGTGACGACCGGTCATGCGTGCGACCCCCCGAGGGAGTTGTCTCCGTACCCGGCTGCCGCCAAACGGCGTACGGGGCAAACGGCACGGGTATCACGGATTCGGCGGGGGTCGGCGCGTCATGGGGCGGAGGTGCCCGGTGCGGCCCATCCGCCGACCGGGGACGAGGAGTTCGCCATGACACGCTGGTACGAGGGGCCGCTGGCCGCTTTCGACACGGAGACCACCGGGGTGGACGTCGAGCAGGACCGGATCGTGTCCGCCGCGCTCGTCGTGCAGGAGTGTGCGGGCGGCCGGGTCCGCTCCACGCGGTGGCTGGTCAATCCCGGCGTCCCGGTGCCGCCGGGCGCCACGGAAGTGCACGGCCTGACCGACGAGCACCTCCAGCGCAACGGCCGGTGGCCGGCGCCGGTGGTGGAGGAGATAGCGCGGGCGCTGGGCGAGCAGCAGGTGGCGGGGCGGCCGGTCGTGGTGATGAACGCGCCGTTCGACCTGACGCTGCTGGACCGGGAGTTGCGCCGGCACCGGGCGTCGACGCTGGCGCGGTACCTGGACAACAGGCCGCTGACGGTGCTGGACCCGCGGGTCCTGGACAAGCACCTGGACCGCTACCGCAAGGGCCGCCGCACGCTGACGGACCTGTGCGCGCACTACGGGATAGAGCTGGAGGGGGCGCACGACGCCTCGGTGGACGCGCAGGCGGCGCTGGAGGTCGTACGGGCGGTCGGGCGCCGGTTCGCGGCGCGGCTGGAGCGGCTGACCCCGGCGGAGCTGCACACGCTCCAGGCGGTGTGGCACGCGGCACAGGCGCGGGGGCTGCAGGCGTGGTTCGCCCGGCAGGGCACTCCGGAGGCCGTCGATCCGCACTGGCCGCTGCGCCCGGAACTGCCGCAGGCCGCCTGACCGGCCGGCACCGGGGTCGAAGGGTCCCGGGAAATGCGGAAGGCCGGTCCGTCATCAGACGGACCGGCCTGTCCCGGTGGGCGATACTGGGATCGAACCAGTGACCCCTTCGGTGTGAACGAAGTGCTCTCCCGCTGAGCTAATCGCCCGGGAACGCACTGAACAATACAAGAGCCTCGGGGCCGGATCAAACCGCTTCCGGCGGGGCGGCCAGCAGGGCCCGCAGGCCGCGCCGTCCGGCCCGCATCATCAGCGCGTGGTTGAGCCGGAACAGCGGCCGCCCGGCGAGCGCGAACCTCCGCAGCAGGGCGGCCCGCACCTCGACCTCCTGCTCGTAGACCGCCCGCGTGCGGCCGGCGCCGGCCGCGCCCCGGGGGCGTACGGTCCAGCGCGCCCAGCCCTCGACGTCGCCGCCCAGGGCCGCTTCGAGGACTCCGCGCGCCGGATCGTCGAGCAGGCCGGTGACGGTGACGCGGATCCCGTACGGGAGGACCGAGCGGATCAGCGCGGTCCCGGTGCGCCCGTCGATCCGCTCGGCCCGGCGGACCTGGGGCCACCAGTCCGGGTAGCGGGCGGGGTCGGCGAGCAGGGAGTAGACGAGCGCGGGCGGGGCGTCGAGGTCCCACACGCTGCGGAAGCGGTAGTGCGTCCAGCGCGGCATGGTTCCAGTCTGGCCCGCCGGGGTGCTGCGGCGCGGGCGGTCTCCCGAGTAGGTACTCACCGTTCATCTGAGTACGCACGCCCATGTCCTGACGGCGTGACCGGCGCCACACTCCGGCTATGGACTCCCCCCTTCCGCCGGCTCACGAGCTGGCGCTCATCGACGGCGAGCTGGCCCGACTGGAGGCCCGGCGCGGGTACTTGCTGGCCCGCCGGGACTGGCTGCTGCGGCTCCTGGCGGCGCAGCCGGCGCCGTCGGGGCGGTTCGGGCCCGCGGCGCCGTTCGGGCCGCCCGTGCCCGCGGCCGCGGCCGCGAAGCCGAGCGCCCAGAACGTGCTGCTGACGCTGGGCGCGGTGCTGCTGGCGGTGGCCGCGCTGGCGTTCACCCTGGTCAGCTGGGGCTCCCTGGGGATCGGCGGGCGCTCGGCGGTGCTGGCGGTGCTGACGGCGGCGGCGCTGGCGGCGCCCGCCGCGCTGCTGCGGCGCGGGCTGCGGTCCACGGCCGAGGCGGTCGCGGGGGTGGGGCTGCTGCTGACGGTGCTGGACGCGTACGCGGTGCGCGCGGTCGGGCTGTCCGGTGCCGACGGGGTGGCGTACGCGGCGTGGGCGTCGGCGGTGCTGGCGGGGGGCTGGGCCGGTTACGGGGCGGCCCTGGGCCGGCTGCGGCTGCCGGTGCTCGCCGCGGTGGGGGCCGCGCAGCTGCCGTTGCCGCTGGCGGCGGCCGCGGCGGGGGCGGGCCCGCTGGGGGCCGGGGCGGCGCTGCTGGCGACGGCGGCGCTGGACGCGGCCCTGGCGGCGGGGACGGCGGGGGTCGTGCGCCGCGCGGTACGGGTGCCCGCATGGGTGTGCTCGGGGGTGCTGGGCGGGACGGCGCTGGCGCTGGGGCTGGCGCGGTCGCTCGCGGTGCCGGGTGCGGCCGGACCGGCGCTGCTGCTGGCGGCGGGTGGCCTGGTGGGCGTGGCGGTGGCCTGGCGCGAGCCGCGGGCTTCGGCGGCCGCCCTGGCCGGGGGCCTGGCGGCGGTGGCGGCGGCCGGGGCGCTGGTCCCGGCCGGGGCGGGCTCCGCGTGGTGGGCGGTCGCGGCGCGGGTGGCGGCGGCGCTCGCGCTGGCGGCGGTGGCGGTGCGGGCGGGCGCGGGCTCGGGCGCGGTCCCGGGGGCGGTGCGGCGCGGGCTGCTGCGGGCCGGGGCGGCGGTGGCGGCCCTCGGGGCGCTCGCGGGGCTGACGGCGGTGGCGGTGGCGCTCGTGGCCCGGGCCGCGGTGCTGCGCGAGGTGTGGGCGGCGACGGCCCCGCAGCAGGGCGGGCCGGGTGCGGGGGTCGCGGCGGTGCTGCTGCTGGCGGCGGGCGCGCTGTGGCTGCCGGGCGGGGTGCTGCCGCGGCCGCCGGCGGTGGCGGCCGCGGTGGTGTGCGGCGGGGCGGCGCTGTTCGCGGCCCCGATGGGGCCGGGCCTGCCGGCCTGGGCGGTGTTCGCGGCGCAGCTCGGGGTGGTGGCGGCGGCCGGGGTGGCGGCGGTGCGGGCTCCGGCGCGGGCGGTGGCGTTGGCGGCCGCGGGGTGCGCGGCCGTGGGGGCCCTCAGCGTGTCCCTGGCGGCGCTGGACGGCCGGGCGGCCACCTTCGCGGTGTTCGGGCTGCTGGGCGCCTGCTGCGCCCTGGGAGCCGCCCAGGGGGCCGCCGCGGCGGCGGTGCGGGCGGGCTGCGCGGTGGGCGCCGTCGGGTACGCGGCCGCGCTGGCGGTGGCGCTGGGTGCGGTGGCGGGGCTGCCCTGGTCCTGGCGGGCGGTGGCGGTGCTGGCGGTCCCGGCGCTGGTGGCGGCGGTGGCGGCCCGGCTGGGTCCGGTGCGGGTCGCCGCGGAGTCGGCGGCGGCCGGGGCGGGGGCCCTGGCGGTGGCCGTGGCGCTCGCGGCGGGTGACCGGCCGGTGCTGGCGCTGGTGCTCGGGCTGGCCGGGGCGGTGTGCGCGGGGGCGGCGCTGCGGCCGGAGCGGCGTGCGCTGGGCTGGGCGGCGGGGGTGCTGTTCGCGGCGGCGGCCTGGGTGCGGCTGGCGGCGTGGGGGGTGGCGGTGCCGGAGGCGTACGCGCTGCCGGTGGCGGTGCCGGCGCTCGTGATGGGGCTGCTGCGCCGCCGCCGGGATCCGGGGGCCTCGTCCTGGTCCGCGTACGGGGCGGGGCTGGGGGCGGCGCTGCTGCCGAGCCTGGTGGCCGCCTGGGGCGACGCGCACTGGCAGCGGCCGCTGCTGCTGGGGACGGCGGCGCTGGCCCTCACCCTGGCGGGGGCGCACCGCCGGCTCCGGGCGCCGCTGCTGCTGGGCGGTGCGGTGCTGGCGGCGGTGGCGCTGCACGAGCTGGCCCCGTACGTGGTGCAGGTGGTGGGCGTGCTGCCGCGCTGGCTGCCGCCGGCGCTGGCGGGCCTGCTGCTGCTGGTGGTGGGCGCGACGTACGAGAAGCGGCTGCGGGACGCGCGCCGGCTGCGGGCGGCGATCGGGCGGCTGCGCTGAGGGCGGGCGCGGGTCCGGGCGTACGACAGAGGCCCGGAGACTCTTCCGAGTCTCCGGGCCTCTGCTCCGGGTGGGCGATACTGGGTTCGAACCAGTGACCCCTTCGGTGTGAACGAAGTGCTCTCCCACTGAGCTAATCGCCCGGACGCACCGCAAACATTACCGCATGTCAGCGGTGCTCCGTGACACCCCCGAACCGGCACCCGTCCGGCACCGGAGCGGCACCGGACCGGCCGGTCACTGGTCCTTGATGTTCCACGGCAGGGTGAGGCCGTACTTCCACAGGTAGAACCCGATCAGCGCAGCGGCGATGGCGAGGCCGACGCTGGTGAGGATGATGTTGCGGCGCCGCACCTTCGGGTCGAGTGCCTTCTGCGCGGCCTCGGTGACCTTGCGCTTGGTCCAGCGCAGGACGAGGGAGGCCCAGGCGAACTCGGTGGCCCAGATCGCGAGGCCCGCGAAGATCGCGACCCAGCCGGGGCCGGGCAGGACGAGCATGGCGACGCCGGCGCCGATGACGGCGAGGCCGACGATGAAGACGCCGACCTGCCAGCTCAGGTGCAGGCTGCGGTTGGCCTTGATGAAGGCGGGCGCCTTCGACTCGTGCTGCGGCGCCTCTTCGGCGGTCGGCTCACTGCGGGCGGATTCGTTGGTTCCGCGGTCACTCCCCGTATTCATGGCGCCGAATCTACCGGAGTCGGAAGCACACGTGAATGCCGGTTTGGATCCGCCGTCCGAGGGACCCAGAGGTCCGCAAAACGGTCAGAGGGGTTTACAACGGCACCGTAGGTGGCATGTCGATTTCGCCGACGTGCGAATCCCCGAGCGCACACTGAGCGAAAGGCCCTGGCGCTTATGAACACCACGGTCAGCTGCGAGCTGCACCTGCGCCTCGTTGTGTCGAGCGAGTCCTCACTGCCTGTTCCGGCGGGCCTGCGGTATGACACGGCCGATCCCTACGCCGTGCACGCCACCTTCCACACCGGCGCCGAGGAGACGGTCGAATGGGTGTTCGCCCGCGACCTCCTCGCCGAGGGCCTCCACCGGCCCACCGGTACCGGCGACGTCCGCGTCTGGCCGTCCCGCAGCCACGGTCAGGGCGTCGTCTGCATCGCCCTGAGCTCACCGGAGGGAGAAGCGCTGCTCGAAGCACCCGCCCGAGCCCTCGAGTCGTTCCTCAAGCGGACGGACGCCGCGGTCCCACCCGGGACCGAGCACCGGCACTTCGACCTCGACAAGGAGCTGTCCCACATCCTGGCCGAAAGCTGAGCCAGGCCCCCGGCCCGCCACCGTCCGACTCGGGGCGACGGTGCGCGACGGACAACCACATACGGCAGTGCCGGCGCTGTCTCCGCGGAAGCCACCCGCGGGGGCGGCGCCGGTGTGCTCGGGTACCTTTCCCGCGGTAAGCGCTATTGTCGGCCCCCAGTGGGCGGCAGCGGCCCGCCGCCGCAAGGCCCGGCACCCAGGGAGCGACCCCGTGCAGATCCCCCACGACACCCGTCGCGCGCTCGACGTCGTCGTCGCGCTGGTGAACACCGCGGCCGAACCGGAGCAGCCAGACGCCCTCTCCGACCTCAGGGCGCTGCGCGGCTTCGTCGAGGAGCACGCGATCAGCGACGTCGGCGATCTGGGCGCCCGCGACCTCGCCGGGGTGCGGACGGTCCGGGGCAAGTTCGCCCAGGTCTTCGCGGCACCGAACTCCCGTGCGGCCGCCGCACTGATCAACGAGCTGGTCGCCACGGCCGGCACCACCCCGCAGCTCACCGACCACGACGGCTACGACTGGCACGTGCACTACTTCGCGCCGGGCGCCTCGGTGGGCGACCACCTGGCGGCGGACGGCGGCATGGCGCTGGCCTTCATCGTGGTCTCCGGGGAGCAGGAGCGGCTGCGCCGGTGCGAGGCCCCGGACTGCCGGCGGGCCTTCGTGGACCTGTCCCGGAACCGCTCGCGCCGCTACTGCGACAGCCGGACCTGCGGGAACCGGCTGCACGTGGCCGCGTACCGGGCCCGCCGCAAGGAGGCGGACGTCCGGCCCGAGGGCTCAGAGCAGGTAGAGGTCGTGCAGGGCGGCGAGCAGCAGCAGGGTCCCGACCACCGCTAGGAAGATCATCAGCGGCGGCTGGGAGAGCGCGAAGAGGCACCCGCGCCCTTCGGCCGCGACGGGCGGGGAGGCCTCGGGGGCCAGAGCGGCGGCGGCCCGGGCGATGGGGGTCTCGGAGACGGGAGCCGTCGGCTCACCCTGCGATGTGTCGAGCATGTCGGGGCGATGATCGCGCAGGGCACCCCCGCCCCGCCCCCAACACGCCATGACCGGCGCGGCAGTTCGCCGTCTCTCCTCAGATCAGGTGGTTTCCCCGCGGTTTCTCCTGCGCACGGGCCCGGCTTCCGCTACGAGGACCCGGTCGGCCGTGTGTCGGTCGCGGGCCCGGCCGCCGGGGTGCGGGACGGTGGGCGCGGTGGGCGGCCGTCCGCACGCGACGGCCCAGGGCGCACGCGCGAGAGGCTCCGCATGACCGACAAGGGCACTACCCCGACCAGCCGGCGGGCCCTCCTGCTGACCGCCGGATCCGCCGGGATCGCCGCGCTGACGGCGGCCTGCGCCCGACCGGCCGCACCGGGCCGGTCCGCACCGGCGGCGTCGGGCGCCACGCCGGGCTGCGTACTGGCCGTGACCTCCGGAGCCGGGCCGAACTACTCCGGCCGCGGCCGGACCCGCTCCGACGTCACCGAGGGCCGCGAGGGCGTACCGCTGCGGCTGGAGCTGACGGTGGTGCGCGTGAAGGACGGCTGCCGGCCGCTGGCGGGCGCCGCCGTCGACATCTGGCAGGCCGACGCGTCGGGCGTCTACTCGGAGGGCAAGCAGACCTGGCTGCGCGGGGTCCAGGCCACCGACGCCTCCGGCCGCTGCGTCTTCGAGACGATCGTGCCGGGCTGGTACGCGGGGCTGGCGCCGCACATCCACTTCAAGGTCCGGCCCGACGAGCGCTCCGAGACGACCTCGCAGTTCTTCCTGCCCGACGCGTTCCTGAAGGAGGTCTACGGGCGGCAGCCGTACGCGCGCCGCAAGGCCCCCCGCGACCCGAACGGCAACGACGACCGCTACCGGGCCGCCGACGGCAAGATGACCCTGGCCCCGGCCCCGGACGGCACCGGCTACCGCGCAGCGTTCACCGTGGGCCTCTCGTAGCTCCCTGCGGCGGTTCTAGATCCCGTGCTTCTTGAGGATCGCCTCGATGTCGGAGAAGTCGTCCGCCGGGGCCGCCGCGGCGGGGGCCGGCCCGGCGCTCCGGCGGCCCGCCGTGCCCGGGGAGGGGGCGGAGGCGCCGGGCGCGACGGCCTCCCGGCCGGGGGCTCCCCCGGCCGCCTTCGGGGCCTTCCCGGCCCGGCCCGGGCCCCGGCGTTCCACGGCCCGGGTGGTCATGAACAGCACCCAGGCCAGGCCCAGCAGGCCGAAGCCGATCCAGACGGTCGGCTTGAAGACCATCCCGGTCACCCACGCCACCGCGCCGGTCAGCACCAGGCCCACCGGCACCAGCGAGTACGCCGCGATCCGCGTCGCGGCGAGGAAGCGCTTGCGGTACGCGGTCACTGCGGCGATGCCCAGGCCCGCCGCGGACACCGCGGAACAAATGGTCTCGGCGAGCATGCGGTCCTCCGGCGGTCGGCGGCGGGTGGTCTGTCCCTTTCCATCCTGCACCGGCCCCCACCGCGGCGGCCACGGCCACGGGCCCGCCCGCACGGATCTCCGGGAGATCTCGGGGTCGGATCTCCTCCTCAGGGGGTCTGGGAGACTGTCCGCATGACCGATTCCGTGATCCTCGAAGTCTGGTGCGAACTCCAGTGCCCGGACTGCCACAGCGCCCTGGACGACGTGCGCGCCCTGCGGGCCCGCTACGGCGACCGGCTGGACATCCGGCTGCGGCACTTCCCGCTGGAGAAGCACAAGCACGCCTTCGCCGCCGCGCAGGCCGCCGAGGAGGCCGCGGAGCAGGGCCAGGGCTGGCCGTACGCGGAGGCCGTGCTCGCCCGCACCGCCGAACTGGGCGAGCGCGGCGAGGCCGTACTTCTGGACGTGGCGCGTGAACTCGGCCTGGACGTGGAGGAGTTCGACACCGCCCTGATCGACGGCCGGCACATCCTGATCGTCGACGCCGACCAGGCCGAGGGCAAGGCCATCGGCGTGACCGGCACCCCGACGTACGTGATCGACGGTGAACGCCTGGACGGCGGCAAGAGCCAGGAGGGCCTGCGCGCCCGCATCGAGGAGATCGCGGACCGGCTGCTCGGAGCCTAGGCCCCTGAGCCCGCCCCGGTGGCCGCCCCGGTGGCCGCCCCCGCCGCGGCGGGCTCCCGGCGGCCCGCGAGCCAGGCGGCGATCCGCCGCCTGAACTCGGGGTTGCCGTAGGGGTGGTCCCAGCCCGCGAGCCACTCCAGGTGGCGCAGGACCTCCGCCGAGCGGTACGGGTGGGCCACCGCGACCACGTCGACGCCCCGCTCGCCCGTCGAGCAGATCATGTACGCGCTGCTGTCGAGCGCCATCATGCCGAAGCCCGGGTGGCCCGCGTGCACGCCGAGGAACGCCGACCCCGCGCCCCGGCCCATGACGTCCCAGCGCTCCAGCAGCCGCACCCGCGTCCAGAGCGCGGGCGGCGCCACGCTGGAGCCCTCGTGCATGTACCGCAGGGAGGCGCGGTGCGACCGGGTGCCCTGCGGGAGCATGACGAGGAACTCGCGCCGGTGGTCGAAGAGGCCGGTGGAGACGGCGAGCCCGTACCAGGCCTCGTTGAGCCGCTCCACGAGCCGCGGGGTGTCATACGGGAGGGAGAAGTGCCCGGCGACGTCCTCGGCCCCGTACGAGCCGACGAACGGCATCACACCGTCCGGCACGGCGTCCGGGATCACTTCCAGACCGGCCCGCCGCAGCGGCCGGTACACCTTGCGCTCACGCTCCTCGGCACCCATCGGTGCCCAGGCTAGATCAGCTCCTTGCCGAAGTTCAGGTCGGTCGGCAGGTAGCCGAGGGACTCGTACAGGCGCAGGGCCGGGGTGTTGGCCGTGAACACGTGCAGCGCCAGCGTCCGGTGCCCGGCGGCGATGGCCGTGCGCTCCGCGAGCAGCATCAGGTCGCGGCCGTACCCGAGCCCGCGGTGCTCCTCGGCGACTGCGACGTCGTAGACGTACGAGCCCTCCCCGGCGGCCGCCACCCACAGGTGGCCGACGGGGGCGCCCGCCGCCTCCAGGACGGCGAAGGTGGCCCCGGGGGTGGCCAGCCCCCGCGGGAGCTGCGCGTCGTGGTCGGCCCGCGCCTTGGCCCGGGCGGCCTCCTCGGGCATCCCCCGGGCGACCCAGCTCGCCGCGTAGTCGGTCCGGGCCCGCGCGTCCCAGGCCTCGTACTCGTCCGGCGTCATGGGCCGGCCCAGGACCCCCGCGGAGAGGTCGGGCGGGGCGGCCGGGAGCTCCTTGGCCATGTTGCGGCTGGACTCGGTGTAGCCGAGGGCGGCGGCGAGCCGGAGCCCGCCCGGGGAGCCGGCCGGGACCGAGATCCTCACCCGGCGGCAGCCCCAGCCGCGCAGCACCTCCTCGGCGGCGAGGGCCGCGACGGTGGCCCGGCCGCGGCGGCGGTCCCGCTCGTCGACGGCCAGGTCCCGGATCTCCCCCACGGTCGGCCCGAAGGGCGTGTCGGCGGCGATCAGCAGCGCCCCGACGCGCCTGCTGTTGACGCGGACCTCGTACGGGCGCGAGCGCGCGCCGGAGTCGCTCTGCTGCAGCGGCCCGCTCGGCCGCAGGGTGGTGGTCATCGTCGAGTTCTACCCGCCCCGCGCCGCCGTGACCACGGGGCGTGGGGCGCCCGGGGGGAGGCTCAGGGGTCGATGTCGGACGCGGCGCGCTCGTCGAAGACGCGCATGGCCTTGGCCGTGACGGGGCCGGGGGTGCCGGTCAGGACGCGCCCGTCGACGCGGTGGACGGCCTGTACGTCGCGCAGGGTGGAGGTCAGGAAGACCTCCTCGGCGCGTTCCAGGACGTCGAAGGGCAGGTCGGTCTCCTTCGCCCCGGTCCATTCGACGGCCAGCGCGCGGGTGATGCCCGCGAGGCAGCCCGAGGCGACGGGCGGGGTGTGGATCTCCCCGTCGAGGACGACGAAGACGTTGGAGCCGGTGCCCTCGCAGAGCCGTCCGACGGTGTTGGCGAAGAGGGCCTCGGAGGCTCCCGCCCGGGCGGCCCGGTCGAGGGCGACGACGTTCTCGGCGTACGAGGTGGTCTTCAGGCCGGTCACCGCGGAGCGCTCGTTGCGGACCCAGGGGACGGTGATGACGGCGGTGGTGTCGGGGCGGCGGGCGGTCTCGCCGACGGCGACGACGAGGGTGGGCCCGGCGTCGCCGCGGTCGGAGCCCAGCGGGGAGAGTCCGCCGGTGTAGGTGATCCGGAGCCGGCCGAGGGGGACGGGGTTGGCCTCCAGTACGGCGGCGCAGGCGCGGCGGACCTCGTCGAGGTCGGGGTCCGCGAGGCCCAGGCCGCGCGCGGAGCGGGTCAGCCGCTCCAGGTGGCGGGTGAGGGCGAAGAGGGTGCCGTCCTGGGCCTTGACCGTTTCGAAGACTCCGTCGCCCACGGTCAGCCCGTGGTCCAGTACGGACACCCTCGCGTCATCGGCGTCGTGCAGCGCGCCGTCGAGCCAGATCCTCACCGTACGGTTCCTCCACTCAGGTCGTGCGTCGTCTCGTGTGCGCCGGGCAGGGGCTCGCCGGAGGCCAGTGCGACCAGCCGGGCGGCCTTCAGCTCGGTCTCGGCCCATTCCCGTTCGGGGTCGGAGCCCCAGGTGATCCCGGCGCCCGTGCCGAAGCGCAGGCGGGGGCCGCCGGGTGCCTCGCGGTCGATCCAGAAGGTGCGGATGCCCACGGCGAGCGCGGCGGTGCCGCGGTCGGCGTCGACCCAGCCGATGCCTCCACAGTAGGGGCCGCGGGGGGCGGTCTCCAGCTCTTCGATGATCCGCAGGGCGGAGGACTTGGGGGCGCCGGTGACCGAGCCGGGCGGGAAGGTGGCGGCGAGCAGCTCGGGCCAGCCGGCGTCCTCGGCGAGTTCGCCGCTGACGGTGGAGACGAGGTGGACGAGGCCGGGGTGCTCTTCCAGGGCGCACAGCTCGGGGACGGTGACGGAGCCGGTGGAGCAGACGCGGCCGAGGTCGTTGCGGACGAGGTCCACGATCATCACGTTCTCGGCGTGGTCCTTGGGCAGCAGGTCGGCGGCGGTGCGGCCGGTTCCCTTGATGGGTCCGGACTCGACGTGGCGGCCGTCGCGGCTCAGGTAGAGCTCGGGGGAGGCGGTGGCGATCTCCACGCCGTGGGCCCTGAGCCGAATCGTTCCTGCGTAGGGGGCGGGGTTGCCGCGCGCGAGGAGCGAGGTCAGCGCGTCCACGTCGGCGGCCGCCGGGTCCGGCAGCGGCGCGGACATCACCCGGCAGAGGTTGGCCTGGTAGACCTCCCCCGCCGCGATGTACTCGCGGATCCGCCGGACGCCCGCCACGTACGCGGAGCGGTCGAGCGAGGAGGACCAGCGGTCTGCGGCGGGTCCGCGCCAGGCCCCGGGCACGGGCGCGGGTACGGGGTCGGGGCGTATGTCGCCGAAGCGCGCGCAGACCAGCCGGCCTTCGAAGTCTGCTGTCACCGCCCAGAACCCGGTGGAGTCGAGTGCCGAGGGGTCGCTGGTGACGTCCCGGAGGTCGGTCGCGAGGAGGCCGCCGAAGCGGGCCAGGGGAGGCAGGTCGTGCACGGCTGCGAGTCTATGACCGGTGGCGCGATGGCGCCGGTGAGGTGACCGACGGGTGACCTCCGGTGATCGGGTGGCAGCACGCTGCGGAAACGCGTTTTTGAGCTGGCCCGGGAATCCGCTAGAGTTCAACACGTCGCCAGGGAGCGCCGGGGAAAAACCCGGAGCGAACACGGTGACACTGCGGACGTAGCTCAGTTGGTAGAGCACCACCTTGCCAAGGTGGATGTCGCGAGTTCGAGTCTCGTCGTCCGCTCTGAGTGGGGGATCTTCCCGAGAACCCCTGCACACTCCGAGGTGGAGTGGCCGAGAGGCGAGGCAACGGCCTGCAAAGCCGTCTACACGGGTTCAAATCCCGTCTCCACCTCCAAGGACGATTAGCTCAGCGGGAGAGCGCTTCCCTGACACGGAAGAGGTCACTGGTTCAATCCCAGTATCGTCCACTTGGATCCTTACGGATCCACCCGCGCGATTAGCTCAGCGGGAGAGCGCTTCCCTGACACGGAAGAGGTCACTGGTTCAATCCCAGTATCGCGCACGCAACACCGCCCGACCTGCGGCTTCGCATCACGCGAAGAAGGTCCCCGCGCGATTAGCTCAGCGGGAGAGCGCTTCCCTGACACGGAAGAGGTCACTGGTTCAATCCCAGTATCGCGCACCGCACCGGAAGCCCCGGCCGTCACGACGGCCGGGGCTTCCGCGTTTCGGCGTTTCGGCGTTGCCGCGTTGCCGTGTTCCCGCGTTGCCGTGGACGTCCGGGTACGCGAGAAAGGGTGCTGCCCGTCCGACTCCCCAGTCGTACGGGCAGCACCCTTCACCTGCCGTCCGCCGCTCCCCCGTCCCCACGGGGTGCGACAGGCCGATGTCCCGGCCCGGACCGCTCTTCCGGGCCCGGGGCGCCGCTCAGCGCCCCAGCATCACGCCCACGGACGACGCCTGCGCCGCCACCTGCTCGAAGCCCCCGAAGAGGAAGAGCAGGAGGGCGGCCAGGGGGAGGACCATGGCCGCGGCCACCAGCGGGTGCCGCTTGCCGGACTCATGGCTGTTGAACGCGAATGCCTTGCGTCCCTGCCGTGCGATGTCCGCCATGGTCCTCTCCCTGTCGTCTGGCAGCGGCGGGCTTGTGACCTCGGGGGACGAGTGCGCCGCCCGCCGCTTGTCTTCAACACTAGGTGGCCGGAAGGCTCCTGGCCTCATGCCCTCGTACCCCTTGCCGGGCCTCCAGGAGGATGACGAGGCCGGCCCCCGCGTACTCCCCTGGGTGGAGATCCCTCCCCCGTGATGGGGGTCTTCCCGGAGGGGGCTTTCGGAGCGTAGTGACTTCGCTCACTTCCGTCACTCCCCGCACACGCATGTCTTCGTACGGGGCGTTGACGGCCCCGCCCGACGGAACCGCCCGCTCCCCCGCCGATCCGGCCGTCCGCGGGAGCGGTGACGGCGCCAATCCCCTTGGCGCGAGGGCCGTTTGGGCCGGGGCGCCGGTGGCGGGCGGCAGTCGGGTGCGGGAGCCGGCGCACCCTCAAGTGGCCTGCCCCGCACTGACAATCGAATCTCCCCGGGAGGGCGCGGCCTCTGAGCGCTGGTGCCGGATGGTCCGTAAGCTGTGCCAGGTCAGCAGGACGACCGTCAGCGGGGTGGACATGGCGATGATGCGGCTCCGGCGCGAGGACCCGCGTGTCGTCGGCTCGTTCAGACTGCACCGGCGGCTCGGTGCCGGCGGCATGGGCGTGGTCTACCTGGGGTCGGACCGGCGCGGCCAGCGCGTGGCCCTCAAGGTGATCCGGCCCGACCTGGCCGAGGACCAGGAGTTCCGCTCCCGGTTCGCCCGCGAGGTGTCCGCGGCCCGGCGGATCCGCGGCGGCTGCACGGCACGGCTGGTGGCCGCCGACCTGGACGCGGAACGCCCCTGGTTCGCCACCCAGTACGTGCCCGGCCCCTCGCTGCACGACAAGGTCGCCGAGGAAGGGCCCCTGACGGCCGCGCAGATCGCCGCGATCGGTGCCGCGCTCTCCGAGGGCCTGGTCGCCGTGCACGAGGCGGGCGTGGTCCACCGGGACCTGAAGCCCTCGAACATCCTGCTCTCCCCCAAGGGCCCCCGGATCATCGACTTCGGCATCGCCTGGGCCACCGGGGCCAGCACCCTCACCCACGTGGGCACCGCGGTCGGCTCCCCCGGCTTCCTCGCACCCGAGCAGGTGCGCGGCGCCGCCGTCACCCCGGCCACGGACGTGTTCGCGCTCGGCGCCACGCTCGCCTACGCGGCCACCGCCGACTCGCCCTTCGGGCACGGCAGTTCCGAGGTGATGCTGTACCGCGTGGTGCACGAGGAACCGCACCTGGTCGGGGTCCCGGACGCGCTCGCGCCGCTGGTGCGGGCCTGCCTGGCCAAGGACCCCGAGGAACGGCCCACCACCCTCCAGCTGTCGATGCGGCTGAAGGAGATCGCCGCCCGCGAGGCGCAGGGGCTGGGCGACGGCCGCCCGCCGGCGCAGCGGGCCCGCGTGGAGCGGCCCGCGGCGCGTCCCGACGGGCGGGGCCCGGGCCACGCGGACCGCAGCACGGAACGGCGTACCGGGGGTGCGACCCCCGTCGCCAGGCCGCAGGGGCCCCACAGCGGGCCCCAGCCGCGGCCCTCGTCGCCCCGCAACCCCGGATCCACCGCCGGGCGCACCGGGGGCCGCCCCGGCCCGCGTACGACCGGCACGGGGCGCCGCCCGTCGCGGCCGGACCCGAAGCTGCTGCGGCAGCGGCTGATCGTGTTCGTCGTGGTGACCCTGATCGTGGCCCTGGGCATCGCGCTCGCGCAGAAACTCTGAAGGGGTGGCCCCCCCGCCGGGGGGGGGCCCCCGCCCCGGGGGACGTTGGAGCGCCCACCCGCCGGCGCGGGCGGCCCCCCCCGCGAAGGCGGCGGGCCCGGCCGCGGCGCAGGGCAGCGAGTCCACGCCGTGCGCCATGGGGATGCGCACCCACTCGTCGGCGGCGACCAGCGCCTGCGTCGACAGCCCGTCGCCCTCCGCGCCCAGCATCAGCGCGACCCGGTCCAGGGTCTGCGGGGCCGCCACGTCGATCGGCGAGGCCTTCTCGTGCGGGGTGAGGGCGAGGAGCTTGAAGCCCGACTCCCGCACCGTGTCCAGGCTCTTGGGCCAGGCCTCCAGGCGGGCGTACGGGACGGAGAACACCGCGCCCATCGACACCTTGACCGAGCGCCGGTACAGCGGGTCCGCGCAGTCGGGCGACAGCAGCACCGCGTCCATGCCGAGGGCGGCGGCGCTGCGGAAGATGGCCCCGATGTTGGTGTGGTCGTTGACCGCCTCCATGACGGCCACCCGGCGCGCCGACGCCAGCAGCTCCTGAGCCGTGGGCAGCGGCTTGCGCTGCATCGAGGCGAGCGCGCCGCGGTGCACGTGGTAGCCGGTGACCCGCTCGGCGAGGTCGGGGCTGACCGCGTAGACCGGGGCCGGGAGCTCGTCGATGACGTCGCGCATGACGTCGACCCACTTGGCCGAGAGCAGCATCGACCGCATCTCGTACCCGGCGTCCTTGGCCCGCCGGATGACCTTCTCGCCCTCGGCGATGAACAGGCCCTCGGCGGGCTCGCGGCGGCGCCGCAGCTCGACGTCGGTCAGGCCCGTGTAGTCGCGCAGGCGCGGGTCGTCGGGGTCTTCGATGGTGATGAGATCAGCCACAGGGTGATACTGCCTTGTCCTGGGTGCGGTGCCAACGGCCTGTCAGGCGTCGGTGAGGGGTGCGTTGACGCGTACGACGTCACCGATGACGATGACGGCCGGCGGGCGGACCTCCTGCGCCTTGACGGTCTCACCGACCGTGGCGAGGGTGGCGTCCACCCGGCGCTGGGTGGCGGTGGTGCCTTCCTGGACGACCGCGACGGGCGTGTCGGCGGAGCGGCCGTGGCGGACCAGGGCCTCCGCGATCAGGCCGATCTTGTCGACGCCCATGAGGATGACGATCGTGCCGGTGAGCTTGGCGAGGGCCGCCCAGTCGACGAGGGAGCGCGGGTCGTCCGGTCCGACGTGGCCGCTGACCACGGTGAACTCGTGCGCGACCCCGCGGTGGGTGACGGGGATCCCGGCGGCGCTCGGCACCGAGATGGAGCTGGAGATGCCGGGCACGACGGTGCAGGCGATCCCCTCGGCGGCGAGGGCCTGGAGCTCCTCCATGCCGCGGCCGAAGACGTACGGGTCCCCGCCCTTGAGCCGGACCACGGCCTTGCCGGCCTTGGCGTGCTCGATCAGGGCGTTGTTGATGGCCTCCTGGGCCATGAAACGGCCGTACGGGATCTTCGCGGCGTCGATGACCTCGACGTGCGGCGGGAGCTCGTCCAGCAGGTCGCGGGGGCCGAGCCGGTCGGCGATGACCACGTCGGCCTCGGCGAGCAGGCGGCGGCCGCGCACGGTGATCAGGTCCGGGTCGCCGGGCCCGCCGCCGACGAGGGCGACACCCGGCACGCGGGGACGGGCGGCGGTCAGGGAACCGTCGCGCAGCCCCTCGACGACCGCGTCGCGCACGGCGGCGGAACGGCGCGGATCGTTCCCGCTGAGCACCGCGACCGTCACACCCTCCACCCGGCCGGTAGCCGGGGTCCAGGCGGTGGCGGCATCGGCGTCGTCGGCGCGCACGCACCAGACCCGGCGGCTCTCGGCCTCGGCGGAGGCGGCGTCGTTGGCGGCCCGGTCCCGCGTCGCGATCAGCGCGTACCAGGCACCGTCGAGGTCGCCGTCCTGGTAGCGGCGGCGCTCCCAGCGGATCTCGCCGGTCTCCGCCATCACGTCCACGGAGGGGGTCGCGGAGGGGGAGATCAGCAGCACGTCGGCCCCGGCCGCGACGAGCGCGGGCAGCCGGCGCTGGGCGACCTGCCCGCCGCCGATGACGACGACGCGGCGCCCTGCCAGACGGAGTCCTACGGGATAGGCGGGGTGTGCCGGGTTTGCCATGGCGGTTGCGGCTCCTGATGCGGCGGGGTGTGGACGGCGGCTGCCGCTGCTGCGCTGGAGCGGCTGGTCGGGCACACGGTGCGGGGCGCCCGTCCGGGACCACGATACGACCCATCGGCGCCGCCGGTACCTGCGGGGCCGAACTTCGGGACGGGGGTTTCGGCTGGTCGGGGTGGGGGTGGCGGGATCCCCACGGCCCGAATCGGAGCGGGCGGGGGCTTTCCCGTCAGTCCCATCGTCCTTCCGCGCCGGGCCGTCCTGTCAAGGGCGCTCCCTTCGGTCGCGTCGCTCCGCGATCGCCTTCGGCGACCCTTGACAGACCGACCCGCCCCGGAAAGCCGGAAGACTGCCGGGAAACCCCCGAAGAAACGGCACGGTCCAGAGGAGAAGGGACGGGTCCGTCAGGGACGAGGCGAGGGGCCGGGCGCCGGCCCGCCGGACATCCGGGCCCGTGCGGCCCCGGCCCAGGGCCAGGGGCGCGGCTACCCGCACGAGAGGCCGATCAGAGCGACCTGGGAAGCCCCCAGACGCAGCAGATCGCTACGCGCTCCTCCCGTCCCGGCGTCTGCGGGCCGTCTGGGGCTCTTCAAGGACCATCTTCCGAAGTGGGTGTCCGGTTCGGCGTCCGCACTCCCCTCCCGCTCCCTACCATCAGGGGCATGGCCTCTGAGTGGGAAGTTCGGTTCCGGTCGCTCGACGGTACGAAGCTGGAGGGGACGGTGACGGCTCCGTCCGCAGTGGAGACGAGGGGGCTGGCGGTGCTGGTGCACGGCGCCGGTGTGACGAGAGGGGAGGGCGGTTTCTTCAGCCGGCTTGCCAAGGGGCTCGCAACGGTCGGCGTGCAGTCCCTGAGGTTCGATCTGCGAGCGCACGGCACGAGCGGGGGCCAACCACAGGAAATCACCATCTCGGGGGTCGCCAACGACATCCGAGCTGCCGGGGACCGTCTTCTCAGGGAGGCGGGGATGGACGGCCCGCCGCATGTGATCGCAGCGTCCTTCTCGGGTGGAGCGGCTGCTCTGCACGCGGCGTACCGCCCGCAGGACGTCGAGCGGCTGGTGCTCTTGAACCCGCGCCTGGACTACCGGGACCGCTACGTAGACAGCCGACCCTACTTCGACGGTGACTACATCTCCACCTCCGCAGCCCGCGATCTGGACGAGCGCGGCTTCACCGAGAAGTCGCCCTTCGAGCTGGGCCGGGCCCTGCACAACGAAGTGTTCTACCTGGATCCGGAGGTCTACCTGCGGAGTGTCCGGGCGCCCGTCCTCCTCGTTCACGGCACGAAGGACACCTTCGTCCCGGTGGAATCCTCCCGCCGGTACCTACCCGCCTTCGCAACGGCCGAACTACTGGAACTGGACGGCGCCCAGCACGGCTTCGCGGTCCACGACGACCCCGGGTACGCCGACCCGCAGACACAGATCTGGCAGGCCCAGGTCATCGACCGGGTGAGCGGGTTCCTGGCCCCCTAGACGGTCACCGCTGTCAGAGCCTGACGGAGTTCGCGTACGGCGGGGCGCCGTGCGTGGGGGCGTAGCTGGGCGGCGGTACGGCGCAGCTCGCCAAGGGCTTGCCCGAAGCCGGGAGCGGCGGCGAGACGGAGCGCGGACATCCCGGTGGCGGCTGCCTGATCGGGTTCGCCTGCTGCGGCGAGGGCGCCTGAGAGGTGCGCGGTGAAGAACGCCCGGTCCCTCGGAGCGAACGCACCATCTACTAGGTGCTGTTGGAGGAGTTCGACGGCGCGGCTGGGCTGACCCGCTTCGCGGTGGCTGATGGCGCTCTGCGCCATCAGCCGGTCCCTGGTATATCCCGCGCACAGGGGTCCGGTGCAGCTCGCGGGTTCGGCTTCTCCTGCCTGTTCAAGTGCCTGATGGGCTCGGTCGAGGGTACGGGCGACGGTGTCCGGCGGCGCTCCGGTGAGGGCCAAGGCACGGGCTTCTTGTTGAAGGGCCTCGGCCTGCGCCCGGGGCGGCAGGGTCCATGGGCCATGGGCGGCAGCATGGGAGAGGTCGAGCATGCGGGCTGCGTCGTTGCGATCGGTGGCCTGCGCCTTGCGCAGCAGAACGTACGCGTGCATGGAACCGTCACCGGTCACGGTCGCCCACTCGACGGCCCGGTCGTGGAAGAAGACCGTGACATGTACCGGGGCACCTGCGTCCCGGTGGAGCCAGGCGGTGAACTCCGCCGCCCGCGCGCCGACTCCCAGCAACTCCCCCCGTACAGACGGGGACGCGTCGCGTGCCAGGTGCTCGACAACCGCCAGGATCTCCATCGCAGCAGGTAGCGCCTGTCGAGGTCCGGTACTCCCATCGGCGCGGGCCGTCGCGTCCAGAGCGGCACGAAGATGCCCAACCAAGGCATGGTCGCTGTAGCGACGGGCCTGGACCAGCGCGGCCGTCAGCCGGTCCTCCCCGACCGGCCCCAGCAGGGAAGCGGCACCGAGTACCCCTTGTAGGAACGAACGCCTGCGCACGGGTTCCTCTCCGGTCAGGTCCGACGGCAGGGCCCTCGCTCTGTGGGGCGGTACGAAGCCCAGCTGGCCCAGTGACAGCCCGAACATGGCTCCCAGCACTCGCCTCGCCTCGGTATTGGGCCAGCCCGGCTTCGCCGACTCCCACCGTCGCACCTGCCGCACGTCGATGTCCCCCGGCGTGCCCAGAGCAGCCGCATGAGCGGCGTAGGCGGCGGCCACGTCGGCCTGGCTGTGCCATCCACGCTCCAGACGAGCGGCTCGAAAAGCCGGGTTTCCACCCGGCTGCTGCCAACCGTCCCACGAACTGATGGCCCGCGCCTCGCGCGGCTTGGAGCGCTTCCTCGCCACGTTGCCTCGTCCGAACGACGTCGACGGAGACATCCCCGCAGGCGAAAGGCCGGCCGGTGTCTGACTGCTACGAGTACGTGCCGCACCGCCTCCTGCGCTGTCGCGTCCGGCGTCGAGGGCGAGCTGATGGCCGTGATCAGCGAGAACGTCTCGGACACCGGCATCGAACGCTGGATGGAGCTCGCCTACATCCGAGGCTCCTCAGGCCGCGAATTCACCACCGCCGTCGCCAACGTCCAGCCCGCCTAGCGGGTGGCGCGGGCGATCCGCTCCTTGACCCTCGGGGCACTGCTCGGCTCGCTGCCGAGCGGCCAGCGATGGCCGGCGTCATGCAGCTTGCTCAGCGCCGATTGATCGTTGGCCACCAGAACCTGCGCCAGCCGGGCCGCTGCGGTGACTACGGCAGACCAGCCTGGTGCGTCCAGAAGGGCTTCGTCGCCTGCATCGGCGCCGACGGCGGCCCGTACCTCGCTGAAGGCCAGCGCCACGACCGCCGGCACGACATGGAGACGGTAGTAGGGCAGAGCAACAACCGTGATCAATCACGAGGCAAGAGTACGCGCGGCACGATCGACCGGGCAGGCAAGAACGGGCCTGTACGGCCACCCGCGAACTCAACCTTGCCCCCTGGCATTTGGAGTGCGGTCGGCCCCGCCTCGGCGGGGCCGGGCCATGACGTCAGACCGTGCGGCCGAAGTAGGCGGCGAGCCGGTCCAGCAAGGGTGCGTCCTCCCCCACGGCCTTCGCGGGGCCGAACAAGCCGGTCTTGGGACGGGCGGCATCGGGGTAGTTGCCGTACCAGGTCCGGTGGGCGGCCTCTACGGCGTCCGGGTCTCCGGCGCGGTCCTGGCCGGTGGCCGTCGCGAGGTCCCAGCCGTGCAGCACGGCCTCCAGCAGGTACACATCAGCCAGGCGCGGCCCCAGCCCGCCCCCGGGCAGCGGCATGTGCCGCTGGAGCGCACCTTCCGCCTGCCAGGCGGCCAGCGCCTCCTTGACCCCCTCGGCATAGACCTCACCGGGCTGCCGCTCACCGATGTTGTCCTGCCCGAACAGACCGAAGTCGGAGGCTCCACCACCGGCAAGAGCCGCGAAGTAGGGGTTGCCGGCGACCATGTGGTTGGCCAGGGCCCGCACGTCGAAGTCGTCGCACGGGGTGGGCAGCCCGTACTGGCCCGGGGTGGTGTTGCCGAGCAACTGAGCCGTGTGGGTCAGTGCCTTCTCCAGCAGCTGAATGTCCTGGGTCATGATGATCGCGCCTTCCTCGATGGTGGGCCTCCCGCCCCTGGTCAGTGGCCCTGGAGGCGCCGACAACCCCAGAGCGGACCCGAGACGGACGGCAAGCCGGGTGTGGACCTGTCAGAACGGCGACCCGCAAGAGATCGTCTTCGAATGCACAGTGACCGACGCCGATGGAGCCCGACTGGAATGAGGTCACCAGCGACCCCCGGAGCCGGCTTCGTAGCAGCCCAAGACGGGCCGCAGACGCCGAGACGCGGGGAGCGCGTAGCGATCTGTCGCGTCTGGGGGACGTCTTTCGCTGCCCTGATCACCGTTTCATGACAGCAGCGGCCCAAGACGGCCGACGGACGCCGAGAAATGAGGAGCGCGTAGCGATCTGACGCGCCTGGGGGATCCGCAGGGGGCTCTGATCGGCCTCTCGTGCGGGTAGTCGCGCCCCTGGCCCGGAATCACAGATGTGGGGGCCCGGATGCCCGGCGGGCCGGCCCCCGGCCCCTCGCCTCGTCCCTGACGGACCCGCTCCTCCAACGATGGACCGTGCCGTTTCTTTGGGGGTTTCCCGGCAGTCTTTCGGCTTTCCGGGGCGGGTCGGTCTGTCAAGGGTCGCCGAAGGCGATCGCGTAGCGACGCGACCGAAGGGAGCGCCCTTGACAGGCCGGCCCGA
>NZ_JBNNPF010000006.1:0-83804 GCF_050275515.1 Streptomyces sp. NPDC004126
TTCCGGGGCGGGACGGCCTGTCAAGGGTCGCCGAAGGCGATCGCGAAGCGACGCGACCGAAGGGAGCGCCCTTGACAGGCCGGCCCGAACCGGAAGGACGATGGGACTGACGGGAAACCCCCAAACCCTCCCTGCTCCCGTCCAAGGGGATCCCGCCCCCCACCCCCGGCCGGCCACCCGCCGCCACTCGGCCCCGGCCCGCCCGACCGCCAAGACCGGCGTGCGGAGACGGGGCGGATTCGCGTACGGTTGACGGTCGCCCATGCACGTCAGAAGGGGGCCTTGGTGGCCGCGCAGAATGCCGCTGTCGACAGCACGGCGGATTCCGTCCGCGATCGGGAGATCGCGGTCGAGCAGACGCATCTCGATCAGGTGTACCGACGCCTTGAGGAGAAGATCCACGAGGCCGAGTTCCTCATGAACGACGCCGCCCAGCGCGGCCAGGTCGGCACGCCCGGGGCGCTCGCCGAGCGGGACGCGCAGGTGTTCCGTGCCGGGATCCACCTCAACCGGCTCAACAACGAGTTCGAGGACTTCCTCTTCGGCCGGATCGACCTCGTCCTCGGCAAGGACGGGGAGCGCGGCCCCGACGGGGCCTACACCTCCGTCGAGCCCGCCGACGACGCGATCCGCGCCGACCTCACCGCCGACATCGCGGAGACCCTGCACATCGGCCGGATCGGCGTGCTCGACTCCGACTACTCGCCGCTCGTCATCGACTGGCGGGCCCCCGCGGCCGCGCCGTTCTACCGCTCGACCCCGAAGGACCCCGGCCGCGTCATCCGCCGCCGCGTGATCCGCTCCAAGGGCCGCAAGGTGCTCGGTGTCGAGGACGACCTGATGCGCCCGGAGGTCACGGCCGCCCTCGACGGCCGGGAGCTGCCCGCCATCGGCGACGGTGCGCTGATGGCCGCCCTCGGGCGGGCCCGTACGCACACCATGCGGGACATCGTCTCGTCCATCCAGGCCGAGCAGGACCTGGTCATCCGGGCCCCCGCCGCCTCCGTCGCGGAGGTGGCCGGCGGGCCGGGCACGGGGAAGACGGCCGTGGCCCTGCACCGTGCCGCGTACCTCCTCTACCAGGACCGCCGCCGCTACTCGGGCGGCATCCTGATCGTCTCGCCGACCCCCCTGCTCGTCGCCTACACCGAGGGCGTCCTGCCCTCGCTCGGCGAGGAGGGCCAGGTCGCGATCCGGGCGCTCGGGTCCCTCGTCGACGGCGCCGAGGCGACCACGTACGACGAGCCGCCCGTGGCCCGGATCAAGGGCTCGTCCCGCATGCTGAAGGTGCTCCGCAAGGCCGTCCGGGGGGCCCTGGAACTGGGCGACGCGCCGGAGCGGCTGCGCGTGGTGGCGTTCGGCCGGCGCGTCGAGCTGGAAGCGCCGGAGCTGAACCGGATCCGGCAGAACGTGCTCGGCGGCACCGCCCCCGTGAACCTGCTGCGCCCGCGCGCCCGCAAGCTGCTCCTGGACGCCCTGTACGCGAAGACGGGCGCGTCCGGCCGGCACAGCGACCCGGAGCTGGCGGCCGAGCTGCGCAGCGCGTTCGACGAGGACATCTCCACCGAGGACGACTTCCTCGGCTTCCTGAACGCCTGGTGGCCGGAGCTGACCCCGCGCCGGGTGCTGGCGGCGATGGCCGACGAGCGGCGGCTGGGCCGCTGGTCGCGGCGGGACCTGAACCCGCGCGAGACGCGGCAGCTGGCGCGTTCGCTGCGCCGGGTCGGCGCGGACGGCTCCGGCCCGCTGTCGGTGCACGACGTGGCCCTGCTGGACGAGCTGAACCAGCTCCTCGGCGCGCCGGCGCGCCCGAAGCGGAAGCGGGAGATGGACCCGCTGGACCAGCTCAGCGGGCTGGAGGAGCTGATGCCGACCCGCGAGGAGACCCAGTGGGAGCGGGCCGAGCGGATCGCGGCCGAGCGGACCGAGTACGCGCACGTGATCGTGGACGAGGCGCAGGACCTGACGCCGATGCAGTGGCGGATGGTGGGCCGGCGGGGCCGGACCGGCACCTGGACGGTGGTCGGGGACCCGGCGCAGTCCTCGTGGACGGACCCGGACGAGGCGGCGGCGGCGCGGGACGAGGCGCTCGGCTCCCGGCCGCGCAGGCGGTTCACGCTGACCGTGAACTACCGCAACCCGGCCGAGGTCGCCGAGGTGGCGGCCCGGGTGCTGGAGCTGGCTATGCCGGGCATGGAGCCGCCGACGGCGGTGCGCTCGACGGGCCTGGAGCCCCGCTTCACGGCGGCCGGGGAGGACCTGGGCGCGGCGGTGCGGGAGGAGACGCGGCGGCTGCTGGAGCAGGTGGACGGCACGGTGGGCGTGGTCGTGGCCATGGACCGGCGTGCGGAGGCCGCGGGCTGGCTGGCGGACCTGGGCGAGCGGGCGGTGGCGCTGGGCAGCCTGGAGGCGAAGGGCCTGGAGTACGACGCCACGGTGGTGGTCTCCCCGGCGGAGATCGCGGAGGAGTCCCCGGCGGGCCTGCGGGTGCTGTACGTGGCGCTGACGCGCGCGACGCAGCAGCTGACGGTGGTCTCGGCGGCGGGCGACAGGCCGGGCGCGGACGGCGTCCCGGAGCTGCTGCGCCCCTGACCCGCCGGGCCGGGGCCACCGCTCCGCCGGGGCCAGGGCCACCGCTCCGCCGGGCCGGGGCCACAGCTCCGCCGGAGCCGGGCCGGAGGTTCGCCGGAGCGGCTCACGGCGCGCCGTCCCCCTGACGGTGCGTGACGCCCTCGCGCCCCCCGCCCGACCAGCCGCGGGCCGTTCCCGGACGGCTCGCGGCCAGGCGCGTGATCCGGGGCGTCCAACTCGCGGGAGGGGGGATCGCTTCCGGCGATCCTTTGTTAGCCTGGGTACGACACCGGCTCGATCCAAGCCCCCGGGCCCAACCTTCGTCGCTTAGAGCGACCACTTGCCGCGAGGCGAGCATGGCGGGTCGGTGTCTTAGTCGGTAACACCAGGTCCGCGCCCTCCACCGAGTGGGGGGCGCGGACCTGTTTTGTATTAACCCACCATTCCGGGCGACCAGGTTCTCTCGTATGGTGGAAGAGTCTTTCCGAAATTTGTAGCTGGTTACCTTGTACCGGCTGGTAGGTGGGACGATCGGACAACAGGTCCTGCCGCACCTGCCCATCCCTGGACGGTGTGGGGCGGGATCCGTGTACAGCGAAACCAGGGACAGAAGAGGAAACACGGCCATGGCAACGGCGCCCAGCGTCTCGTATTCGATGACGGTCCGCCTGGAAGTGCCCGCGAGCGGAACCGCGGTCTCCCAGCTCACCACCGCCGTGGAGTCTTCCGGAGGGTCGGTCACCGGCCTCGACGTCACCGCCTCCGGGCACGAGAAGCTCCGTATCGACGTCACCATCGCCGCCACCTCCACCGCGCACGCCGACGAGATCGTCGAGAAGCTCCGCGGCATCGAGGGCGTCAGCCTCGGCAAGGTCTCCGACCGAACCTTCCTGATGCACCTCGGCGGCAAGATCGAGATGTCGTCCAAGCACCCCATCCGCAACCGCGACGACCTCTCGATGATCTACACCCCGGGCGTCGCCCGCGTGTGCATGGCCATCGCGGAGAACCCCGAGGACGCGCGCCGCCTCACCATCAAGCGCAACTCCGTCGCAGTCGTGACCGATGGCTCCGCCGTCCTGGGCCTCGGCAACATCGGCCCGATGGCCGCGCTGCCCGTCATGGAGGGCAAGGCCGCCCTCTTCAAGCGCTTCGCCGGCATCGACGCCTGGCCGATCTGCCTCGACACCCAGGACGCCGACGAGATCGTCGCCATCGTCAAGGCCATGGCCCCGGGCTTCGCCGGCATCAACCTGGAGGACATCTCCGCGCCGCGCTGCTTCGAGATCGAGGCCCGCCTGCGTGAGGCCCTCGACATCCCCGTCTTCCACGACGACCAGCACGGCACCGCCATCGTCGTCCTCGCCGCCCTCACCAACGCACTTCGCGTCGTGGGCAAGGCAGTTGAGGACGTCAAGGTCGTCATGTCGGGCGCCGGCGCCGCCGGTACGGCCATCCTGAAGCTGCTCCTCGCCGCGGGCGTCAAGAACGCCGTCAGCGCCGACATCCACGGTGTCGTGCACGCCGGCCGCCCCGACCTGGTCGACGCCGCGCCGGACTCCCCGCTGCGCTGGATCGCCGACAACACCAACCCCGAGGGCTACACCGGCACCCTCAAGGAGGCCGTGGTCGGCGCCGACGTCTTCATCGGCGTCTCGGCCCCGAACGTGCTCTCGGGTGAGGACGTCGCCGCCATGGCCGACGGCGCCATCGTGTTCGCGCTCGCGAACCCGGACCCGGAGGTCGACCCGGCCATCGCGCGCCAGACCGCCGCCGTCGTGGCCACCGGCCGCTCGGACTTCCCGAACCAGATCAACAACGTGCTGGTCTTCCCCGGCGTCTTCCGCGGCCTGCTCGACGCGCAGTCGCGCACCGTGAACACCGACATGATGCTGGCCGCCGCGACCGCCCTCGCCGACGTCGTCGGCCAGGACGAGCTGAACGCGAACTACATCATCCCGTCCGTCTTCAACGACAAGGTCGCCGGAGCCGTCGCGGGCGCCGTCCGCAAGGCCGCGCAGGCCGCCGCGGCCCCCGCTGTGACGGGGCCCACGGTCTGATACCGGCGCGTCGTGGGATGCGGGCCCGGCGGGGCGCCCATAGGGTTGCGGGGATGCCCGCGTGGCCCGCGGTCCGCATCCCCCGGAGCCATCCCCCGGAGCCACTGGTGCGGACGGAGCGTCACCGCGGCGTGACTGTGGCGCTTTTCGTGTGACCCTGGCGGGTGCCGGATTGGCTTTCCCGCCGCTGGTGGGGGCAGGATGCGTAACCGGGCGAGAGGGTCTGACGTTCAGACCCGGGTCCGGGCACTGTCCTAGGGCCCTGGCAGCATCGGCTTCGATCTCACGCCTCTAAGGCAAGTTGAACACGGGAGTACAACATGAACCGCAGTGAGCTGGTGGCCGCTCTGTCCGAGCGCGCCGAGGTGACCCGCAAGGACGCCGACGCCGTTCTGGCCGCGCTCGCCGAGACCGTCGGCGAGATCGTCGCCAAGGGCGACGAGAAGGTCACCATCCCCGGCTTCCTGACCTTCGAGCGCACCCACCGTGCCGCTCGCACCGCGCGCAACCCGCAGACCGGCGACCCCATCCAGATCCCGGCCGGCTACAGCGTGAAGGTCTCCGCGGGCTCCAAGCTCAAGGAAGCCGCCAAGGGCAAGTAGTACCGCCCTTGTGCCGAGGGCCGCACAGGCCCTCGGGACGGCAGTGGTACGTAGAACGGCCGAGGGCGGCCACCCCGCACGGGGTGGCCGCCCTCAGGCCTTTCCAGGGCCCCGCAGGGGGCCCGGCAGGGGCCCCGTGGGGCCCCTGCGGGGAGATGATCAGACCAGGTCGCCGTTGGGCAGCTCGACCTTGGCGCCGAGCTCCTGGAGCTTCTCCATGAAGTTCTCGTAGCCGCGGTTGATCAGGTCGATGCCGTGGACGCGCGAGGTGCCCTCGGCCGCCAGCGCCGCGATCAGGTACGAGAAGCCGCCGCGCAGGTCGGGGATGACCAGGTCGGCGCCCTGCAGCTTGGTCGGGCCGGAGACGACCGCCGAGTGCAGGAAGTTGCGCTGGCCGAAGCGGCAGGCGCTGCCGCCCAGGCACTCGCGGTACAGCTGGATGTGAGCACCCATCTGGTTCAGCGCCGAGGTGAAGCCCAGGCGGGACTCGTACACCGTTTCGTGCACGATCGACAGGCCCGTGGCCTGCGTCAGGGCGACGACCAGCGGCTGCTGCCAGTCGGTCTGGAAGCCGGGGTGCACGTCCGTCTCCAGCGCGATGGCCTTCAGCGGGCCGCCCGGGTGCCAGAAGCGGATGCCCTCGTCGTCGATCTCGAAGGCGCCGCCGACCTTCCGGTACGTGTTCAGGAAGGTCATCATCGAGCGCTGCTGGGCGCCGCGCACGTAGATGTTGCCGCCGGTCGCCAGGGCCGCGGAAGCCCAGGACGCGGCCTCCAGGCGGTCCGGGAGCGCCTTGTGGTTGTAGCCGCTCAGACGGTCGACACCGGTGATCCGGATGGTCCGGTCGGTGTCCACGGAGATGATCGCGCCCATCTTCTGCAGGACGCAGATGAGGTCTTCGATCTCCGGCTCGACGGCGGCGTTGCTGAGCTCGGTCACGCCCTCGGCCAGGACGGCCGTCAGCAGGACCTGCTCGGTCGAGCCGACCGACGGGTAGGGCAGGCGGATCTTGCAGCCGCGGAGGCGCTGCGGGGCCTCCAGGTACTGGCCGCCCTCGCGCTTCTCGATGGTCGCGCCGAACTGGCGGAGCACGTCGAAGTGGAAGTCGATCGGACGGCCGCCGATGTCGCAGCCGCCCAGGCCCGGGATGAAGGCGTGGCCGAGGCGGTGCAGCAGCGGGCCGCAGAAGAGGATCGGGATGCGGGAGGAGCCCGCGTGCGCGTCGATGTCGGCGACGTTCGCACTCTCGACGTAGGTCGGGTCGAGGATCAGCTCGCCCGGCTCTTCGCCGGGGCGCACGGTCACGCCGTGCAGCTGGAGCAGACCGCGCACGACCCGCACGTCACGGATGTCGGGAACATTGCGCAGCCGGCTCGGCTCGCTGCCGAGCAGGGCGGCCACCATGGCCTTCGGCACGAGGTTCTTCGCACCGCGGACACGGATCTCGCCCTCGAGCGGGGTTCCGCCGTGGACAAGCAGGACATCGTTGCCGGTCATGGATCTCGCGTTCCGGAGTGGATGGGCAGGGGACCAGACGTAAGGGTAAGGGCCACCACCCCCATGTTTGTATGGGTGACGGGGCCGTAGGACTGTCATGAATACGGCACAACACGGTCGGTGTCCGCCAGGTAGCGGAGTGTCGTGTTCCGGCGCGCGGGGCGGCGCGCGCTCCTCTCTGCCGCCGTGCGCCCTGAGCTGCGCTTGATCCGATACCGCCGCCCGCTCCCCCCGAGGGGCGATTGTGCGAGATCATGTGCCCATGACCGAGGTGTCCTCCCTCACAGGGCGGCTGCTCGTGGCCACCCCCGCCCTCGCGGACCCGAACTTCGACCGCGCGGTGGTGCTGCTGCTCGACCACGACGAGCAGGGCTCGCTCGGCGTGGTCCTCAACCGGCCCACCCCCGTGGACGTCCGCGACATCCTGCTCCCCTGGGCCCCGCTGGCCGGCGATCCGGGGGTGGTGTTCCAGGGCGGCCCCGTCGCGCTGGACTCCGCCCTGGGGGTCGCCGTGATACCCGGCGAGGAGGGGCCCCTCGGCTGGCGCCGGGTGCACGGGGCGATCGGCCTCGTCGACCTGGAGGCCCCGCCCGAACTCCTCGCCACCGCCCTCGGCGCCCTGCGCATCTTCGCCGGCTACTCCGGATGGGGCCCCGGCCAGCTGGAGGACGAGCTCGGCGACGGCGCCTGGTACGTCGTCGACTCCGAACCCGGCGACGTCTCCTACCCCGACCCCGAACGGCTGTGGCGGGCCGTGCTGCGCCGCCAGCGCAGCGAGCTCGCGATGGTCGCCACCTATCTGGACGACCCGTCGCTGAACTGAGCCCGGCGGGGTTCAGTACCCTGGATTTATGAGCACTCTTGAGCCCGAGCGCGGGACTGGTACGGGGACCCTCGTAGAGCCGACGCCGCAGGTGTCCCACGGCGACGGCGACCACGAGCGCTTCGCCCATTACGTCCAGAAGGACAAGATCATGGCGAGCGCGCTCGACGGCACCCCCGTCGTCGCGCTCTGCGGGAAGGTCTGGGTCCCGGGCCGCGACCCGAAGAAGTACCCCGTCTGCCCCATGTGCAAGGAGATCTACGAGTCCATGGGCGCCGGCGGCGACAAGGACAAGGGCGGCAAGGACAAGTAGCGAAGTCCTGACTTCCGCCGCCGAAGGCCCCCGATGCGCGCGAGCGCGTCCGGGGGCCTTCGCCGTGTGCGCCGGGCGGGTTAGGGTCGGCGCGACGAGCTTCGCCCCGCGGGGACGGGTGCCGGGCGGGACGCCGCGGGCCGGCTGCCGCCGCCTCCGGGCGGGCGACCGGCCGGCCGACGCGGAGGACTGACGCATGGACCTGATCCCGCTCCCCGAACACCTCGTTCCCGATCCGGAGGGACGCCGCCACACCTTCGGGCCCGAGCCCCTGCTCGACGCCGGGCCCCGCACCGGGGGCGTCGCGCGCTGGCTGCGCCGGGAGGTGGGCGCCGCCACCGGATGGGCCCTGCCCGCGCCGGCCGCCGGCGCGCGGGGCGACGTAAGGCTGCGGATCGAGCCGGGGGCAGCGGACGGGGGAGCCGGCGGGGAACCCGGCGGGCTGGGGCCCGAGGCGTACCGGCTCGACATCGGTCCCGACGGCGTCGAGCTGACCGGCGGGGACGCCGCCGGGCTGTTCTGGGGCGCCCAGACGCTGCGTCAGCTGCTCGGCCCCGACGCGTACCGGCGGGCCCCGCTGCGGCCCGGGCGGACCTGGAGCCTGCCGTACGCGGCCGTCGCGGACAGCCCCCGCTTCGGATGGCGCGGCATGATGCTCGACACCGCCCGGCACTTCACGCCCAAGGACGGGGTGCTGCGCCACATCGACCTGCTCGCCGCCCACAAGCTGAACGTGCTCCACCTGCACCTGACGGACGACCAGGGCTGGCGGATCGAGATCAGGCGCCACCCCCGGCTCACCGAGGTGGGCGCCTGGCGGGCCCGCAGCCGCTGGGGCCACCGCGCCTCCCCGCTGTGGAACGAGACCCCGCACGGCGGCTTCTACACCCAGGACGACATCCGCGAGATCGTCGCGTACGCGGCCGAGCGGCACGTACGGGTCGTCCCAGAGATCGACGTGCCCGGGCACTCGCAGGCCGCCATCGCCGCCTACCCGTGGCTGGGCAACGCGGACGCCGTGGACACCGCCGCGCTCGGCGTGTGGGACGACTGGGGCATCAGCAAGAACGTCCTCGCCCCGACCGAGGAGGTACTGCGCTTCTACGAAGGGGTCTTCGAGGAGGTGCTGGAGCTCTTCCCGGCCGAGGTCTCGCCGTTCGTCCACGTCGGCGGCGACGAGTGCCCCAAGGAGCAGTGGCGGGCCTCGCCCGCCGCGCAGGCGCGCATCCGCGAACTGGGCGTGGACGGGGAGGACGGGCTGCAGTCCTGGTTCATCCGGCACTTCGACGGCTGGCTCGCCGCCCGGGGCCGCCGGCTCATCGGCTGGGACGAGATCCTGGAGGGCGGACTCGCCGACGGCGCCGCCGTCTCCTCCTGGCGCGGCTACGCGGGTGGCGTCGCCGCCGCCGAGGCCGGGCACGACGTGGTGATGTGCCCCGAGCAGCAGGTGTACCTGGACCACCGTCAGGCGGGCGGCGCCGACGAGCCGATGCCCATCGGGTACGTGCGCACCCTGGAGGACGTCTACCGCTTCGAGCCGGTGCCGCCGAAGCTGTCGCCGGAGGCCGCCGCGCACGTGCTGGGCGCCCAGGCCAACGTGTGGACCGAGGTGATGGAGAACCAGTCCCGCGTGGACTACCAGGTGTTCCCCCGGCTGGCCGCCTTCGCCGAGACGGTGTGGTCGCGGCTGCCGGAACCGGAATCCCGTGACTGGCCCGGCTTCGAAGCGCGTACGGCCGCCCACCTGGCGCGCCTGGACGCCCTCGGGGTCGACTACCGGCCACTGGCCGGACCGTTGCCGTGGCAGCGGCGTCCCGGGGTCGTGGGACGCCCGCTCGAAGGCGCGCCCCCGATCGTGTGACCCGGGGGCACGGGGGGCGCTCCGGCGCCGCCCGTCCGGAAGCGGAACTCTTCGGGAACCTTTGGAACTCTCGCTCAAATGAGGCCGATCCGGGGAAAAACGGACGTTCGGGCGAGGGGTGTCCGGACCGTGCCGCGGGCGGCGCCGCCCCGCCCGCACGCCCCGTCCGCAGGCCCCGCCCCGGCCGCGCGCGCCCGGCGCCCGAGCAAGGACCGGCACCCCGTACCCGGGCGACCCTCGCGCCGGGCGGTCCCGAAGATGTGCCAGAGTTGCCACGTCCCGGCGGTGAGCACGTACCGTACGGCGGACAGGCGTGAGCGCCGGGACCGGGACATCGGGAAGGGGCAGCCGGGTTGACCACGCACGCACCGCACACACCGCATTCGGCTCAGGGGCCGCACGCACCGCACTCGGCTCTGGAGCCGCAGGCGGAGCGGGCGCAGTCCGTGACGCTGCCGGCCTCGCTCGACGAGGCCGTCGCGGCACTCGCCGCCATGCCCGCGGCCGTGCCCGTGGCGGGCGGCACCGACCTCATGGCCGCCGTCAACGCCGGGCTGCTGCGCCCCGCCGCCCTGGTCGGCCTCGGCCGGATCAACGAGATCCGCGGCTGGCAGTACCAGGACGGGCACGCGCTGCTCGGCGCCGGACTGACGCACGCCCGGATGGGACGGCCGGATTTCGCCGCTCTGATCCCGGCGCTGGCCGCGGCCGCCCGGGCCGCCGGCCCGCCGCAGATCCGCAACGCCGGCACCCTCGGCGGCAACATCGCCTCGGCCGCGCCGACCGGTGACGCCCTGCCGGTGCTGGCCGCGCTGGAGGCGGAGCTGGTGATCGTCGGCCCCGGCAGCCTCGGCGACACCGGGTGCTCGCAGCGCGAGATCCCCGTCTCCCACCTGCTGGCCGGCCGCGACATGCTGCGGCCGGGCGAACTGATCGGCTTCGTGCGGGTGCCGCTGCTGCACGCCCCGCAGGTGTTCCTGAAGGCCACCGGACGCACCGGCCCGGGCCGCGCGGTGGCGTCCGTGGGGCTCGTGCTGGACCCGGCGCGCCGCGGTGTGCGGTGCGCGATCGGCGCGGTGGCCCCGATGCCGCTGCGGCCGCTGGAGGCCGAGCAGTGGGTGGCCTCGCTGATCGACTGGGACGGGGACCGCAGCCTGGCCCCCGAGGCACTGGAGGCGTTCGGCGAGTACGTCGCGGCCGCCTGCGTGCCCGACCAGGGGGAGCAGGTGTCCTCGGCGGTACTCCACCTGCGGCGGACGGTGGCCGTGCTGGCGCGCAGGGCCCTGGGGAGGGCGCTGACCTCATGAGCGAGAACGAGAACGTGAGCGGAACGACGGGGAACGCGGGCAACGCGGGTCAGGCTGCCGGGGCCGGCAACGGCTGGGGCTGGGAGCCGGTCCCGCAGGGCGGCGAGTACGACAACGAGGCCACGGCCTTCGTGCAGCTGCCGCAGGAGATGCTGGACGCGCTCGACAGAGGGGAGCCGCTGGCGGCGCCCGGGCACGGCTTCGTGCCGCCGCCGATGATCGTGCCGCTGGGGTCGGGCAGTGCTGACCCCTCCGCCACCGGGACCTGGACGATGCCGGTGCAGTGGCCGGACGCGGGCTCGGGGGCGGTTCCCGGGGCGGGCGCCGGCCCGTCCGCCGGTGCCGCCGCGCAGGCGCCCGCCCGCGCGCCGATCCCGGCGTCCATCCCGCTCCCGGCGTCGGTGGCGGCCGCGTTCGCGGCGGCGCCCGCGGGGGAGGCCGAGGCCGAGCCGCAGGGTGGTGTGCCGCACGCGGAGCCGTCCGCCGGCGGGCCGCACGGCACGCTGGGCGGGGGGCTGCACTTCGACCCGACGGGTGGCGTGCCGCTGCACGGGGAGCCGCAGGGTGTGTCGCACGCCGCCCTGCACGTCGACCCGCAGGGCCACCCGCATGCCGTCCCGCACGGCGGTGTGCCGCACGCGGAGTCCGCCGCCGGCGGGCCGCACGGGACGCTGGGCGGCGGGCTGCACACGGGCCCGCACACCGACCCCTACGCCGAACCCCACGCGGGCCCGGATCCCGGCGCGACCGCCGAGTGGCAGTTCCCCGAGGCGGTACACCACCCGGCGGAGCCGACGGCCACCGGGCAGTGGACGCTGCCCGGCGGCGCCGGCGACCCCGCCCTGGACGACGGCTGGGGCCGGCCCGCCGGCGGGACCCCCGCCCCCTGGGAGCAGCCCGCGGCGCCCGAGGCGGCTCCCGGGGTGCTGCTGAGCTCCGGCGTGCTCCCGGGCAGTGCCACCGGTGCGCCCGCGGCCGCCCAGTCGGCCGGACGCGGTCCGAGGGTGCTGGGCGGCCCCGGCGTGGGCACCCCGCTGCCCGAGGCCTACCTCCAGGCCGGGCCGGAGCCCGAGGCCGTGCCCGCGGCCGCCCCGGACATCGAGGCCTCCCACGGCCCGGCCGAGATGCCGGTCGAGGGCGAGCGGCCGCGTCCGGCGGAGGCCGACGGCGGTGCCGGGGGCGCCGAGACCGGCGGACCCGGCTTCGCGGAGCCCCCGGCGGCGGCTCCGGCCGAAGCGGAGGCCGCGCCCGTGCCGGGCGACGGCGGTGCCGACAGCGGTGCGACGCCTCCGGCCGAGGGCGACACCGGGAGTTTCCCGGTCCAGGAGACCGCGTACGAGGAAGAGCGGATCCCCGCCGTCGCCCAGCACGAGCATCCGTCGGCGTCGTACGTCCTGCGGGTCAACGGCGCCGACCGGCCCGTCACCGGGGCGTGGATCGGCGAGTCCCTGCTGTACGTGCTGCGCGAGCGCCTCGGCCTGGCCGGCGCCAAGGACGGCTGCTCGCAGGGCGAGTGCGGAGCCTGCGCGGTCCAGGTCGACGGGCGGCTCGTCGCCTCCTGCCTGGTCCCGGCGGCGACGGCGGCCGGCAGCGAGGTGCGCACCGTCGAGGGCCTCGCGAGCGGCGGGGAACTCTCGGACGTGCAGCAGGCGTTGTGCAGGTCGGGCGGGGTGCAGTGCGGGTTCTGCGTGCCCGGCATGGCCATGACCATCCATGACCTGCTGGAGGGCAACCACGCCCCCAGCGACCTGGAGACCCGCCAGGCGCTGTGCGGCAACCTCTGCCGCTGCTCGGGCTACAAGGGCGTCATCGAGGCGGTCCGCGAGGTCGTCGCCGAGCGCGAGACCGCGGCGGCCGAGGCCGAGGCGCTCATCCCGCACCAGGCGCAGCCCGGCGAGGGCGGGATCCACCCGGCCCACCCGGCGGCACACGGCACGGACGGCTTCGACCCCTTCGGCTCGAACCCGGGATCCGGAGTGTTCGACGGCGGCCAGACGGCTTTCGACGGCGGCCAGACGGGCTTCGACGGCGGCCAGACGGCTTTCGACGGCCAGGCGGGCTTCGACGGCGGCCAGGCGGCCTTCGACGGCCAGGCGGGCCAGCACGGCACCGACGGCCGGGGCACCCCGATGGGCCACCTCGGACCCGACGGACTCGGCGGGCCGCACGGACTCCCCGGCCCTGACGGATTCGGCGGACTCCCCGGCCCTGACGGACTCGGCGGCCTGCACGGGAACGGATTCGGCGGGGACCAGCACAACGGAGGCATGGCGTGAGCGGGCAGGACGCGGCCACGGCGACGGCCGGCACCACCACGACCACCACCATGGCGACGGTCAGCCTCGGCGCCGACGGCGACACCGAACAGCCGCGCCCCCTGCGCGGCATCGGCGTCTCCGTCCCCTCCGCGGACTCCCGAGCCAAGGCCGAGGGCACCTTCCCCTACGCCGCCGACCTGTGGGCCGAGGGCCTGCTGTGGGCCGCCGTGCTGCGCTCCCCGCACGCCCACGCCCGCATCCGCTCCATCGACACCTCGGCCGCCGCCGAGATGCCCGGCGTGCGCGCCGTCATCACCCACGCCGACGTCCCCGGCGCGGCCACCCACGGCCGGCGCATCGCCGACCGGCCGGTCTTCGCCCACGACGTCGTACGCCACCACGGCGAGCCCATCGCCGCCGTCGCCGCCGACCACCCCGACACGGCACGCCTCGCCGCCGCCGCGATCATCGTCGAGTACGAGCTCCTCGACGCCGTCACCGACCCCGAGCAGTCCTTCGGCGCGGCCCCGCTGCACCCGGACGGCAACCTGATCCGGCACATCCCGCTGCGCTACGGCGACCCGGAGGCCACCGGCGAGGTCGTCGTCGAGGGCCTCTACCGCATCGGCCGCCAGGACCCCGCGCCCATCGGCGCCGAGGCCGGCCTCGCCGTGCCCCGGCCCGACGGCGGCGTGGAGATCTACACCGCCTCCACCGACCCGCACACCGACCGCGACCTCGCCGCCGCCTGCTTCGGCCTGGAGCCGGACCGCGTCCGCGTCGTCGTCACCGGCGTGCCCGGCGCAACCGCCGACCGCGAGGACGCCGCCTTCCAGCTCCCGCTCGGCCTGCTGGCCCTGCGCACCGGCTGCCCGGTGAAGCTGGCCGCCACCCGCGAGGAGTCCTTCCTCGGCCACGCCCACCGCCACCCGACCCTGCTGCGCTACCGCCACCACGCGGACGCCGAGGGCCGGCTGGTCAAGGTCGAGGCCCAGATCCTGATGGACGCCGGCGCCTACGCCGACGCCTCCGCCGAGTCCCTCGCGGCGGCCGTGGCCTTCGCCTGCGGCCCGTACGTCGTCCCGCACGCCTTCGTCGAGGGCTGGGCGGTCCGTACGAACAACCCGCCCTCCGGCCACGTCCGCGGCGAGGGCGCCATGCAGGTCTGCGCCGCGTACGAGGGCCAGATGGACAAGCTCGCCGCCGCCCTCGGCATCGACGGCGCGGAGCTGCGCCTGCGCAACGTCCTGGCCACCGGTGACCTGCTCCCCACCGGCCAGACCGTCACCTGCCCGGCCCCCGTCGCCGAACTCCTGCGCTCCGTCCGCGACTTCCCCCTCCCCTCCCTCCCCAAGGACACCCCCGAGGAGGAGTGGCTGCTGCCCGGCGGCCCCGAGGGCGCGGGCGAACCCAGCGCGGTGCGGCGCGGCGTCGGCTACGGCGTGGGCATGGTCCACATGCTCGGCGCCGAGGGCGCCGACGAGGTGTCCACCGCCACGGTGAAGGTGGTCGGCGGCGCCGCCACCGTCATCTGCGCGGCCGTGGACACCGGGCAGGGCTTCGCCACCCTCGCCCGCCAGATCGTCCAGGAGGTCCTCGGCATCGACGAGGTGACCTGCGCCCCCGTCGACACCGACCAGCCGCCGGCGGGTCCCTCCGCCCACGGCCGCCACACCTGGGTGTCGGGCGGGGCGGTGGAGCGGGCCGCGAAGATGGTCCGTACGCAGCTCCTCCAGCCCATGGCCCACAAGCTCGGCATGTCCACCGAGCTCCTCCAGATCCAGGACGGCCGGATCACGTCGTACGACGGGGCCTTCTCGATGACGGTCGCGGAGGCCATAGAGGGCAAGGAGCTCTGGGCGACGGCCCAGTGCCGCCCCCACCCCACGGAGCCGCTGGACTCGGACGGCCAGGGCGACGCCTTCGTCGGCCTCGCCTTCTGCGCGATCCGCGCGGTCGTCGACGTGGACATCGAGCTCGGCTCGGTCCGGGTCGTGGAACTGGCCGTCGCCCAGGACGTCGGCCGCGTCCTCAACCCCCGCCAGCTGGAGGCCCGGATCGAAGCGGGTGTCACCCAGGGCGTCGGCGCGGCCCTGACGGAGAACCTCCGCTCGGTCGCCGGCCTGGTCCGCCACCCCGACCTGACGGGCTACGCCCTGCCGACGTCCCTGGACGCCCCGGCGGTGCGGATCGTCCGGCTGGTGGAGGAGCGGGACGTGGTGGCCCCGTTCGGCGCGAAGGCGGCGAGCGCGGTCCCGGTGGTGACCACCCCGGCGGCGGTGGCCTCGGCGGTCCGCGCGGCGACGGGCCGGCCGGTGAACAGGATCCCGATCCGGCCATCGGCGGCGGTCGCGGCGCCGGTGCCGGCGGTGCCCAACTCCTAGCCGCTTGGGGCCTGTCGGCGCCGCTCGTTAGAGTGGCGTGAGCGGGTGCGAACGGGGACGGGGAGCGGGGGAGGCATCGTGGCGGTGGACAACGCGGGTCCGGGGCTGCTGGGGGTGAACGTCGCCGGCGGCGTCGCGGCCGGTCTGATGGCCCAGGCGAAGGCCCTGGAGGTCGAGTACGACTCGCTGACCGACTACAAGAACCGGGTCGACGCACTGCTGAAGACCCTCGACGGCTCGGAGGCGGACGCCGGCAAACTGGCCCACGGCACCCTGCCGGCAGGCACCCTGGGCACGGGCTTCGCCGAGGCGGACGCCCTGTTCAAGGCGTACACGACGGTCCACGGCGAACTGCAGAAGCTGTCGGCGGGCCTGGCGGGCCAGATCGAGGCACTGGGCATCGCCATCCTGACGGCGGGCAAGGGCTACGGCAACGTCGACGCGGAGACGCAGGCCCGCATGCGGGCGCTGATCAAGCAGTCGAAGGAAGCCTACGTCCCGGACCGCGACCCCCTGGTCCAGCAGGAACGCGAAGCCCAGAAGCACGCCCCGGCCTCGACTCCAGCCCCGAACCCGAGCACGTCGAAGGGCACGATCTGATGGCGACGACGAACTTCGAGGGCTACTCGCACGAGCAGCTGCTGGCGATGATCGCGTCCGTCAACCCGGAGACGGTCAAGGCGCGGGCGACGCAGCTGGCGGACGCGGCGAAGGCTCTGAACGAGATCGGCGACAGCCTCAAGCGACACCAGGTCAAGGGCTGGGAGGGCGAGGCAGCACACGCCTTCCAGGACTGGGTGAGCCGCACGGGCAGCGCCACGCTGACGCTGGGCAAGTTCAGTTCAGCGGCCGGCATGTGGATGGAAAGCGCCGCCCAGACGATGGTGGAGGTCAAGGCCAACACCCCGAAGTACGACGCGGCGGCGGCCGAGAGCCTGGAAGCGGCCCGCAAGTACCACAACGACCCGGACGCACAGAAGCTCGGCCAGACCGCCCACTCGAAGCTGACCGGCGACCACCAGCAGGCGGTGCAGCAGCTGACGAAGCTGGCGCAGTCGTACGAGGCGTCGACGACGCAGATGAACTGGGCGCAACCGCCCACGTTCCCGCCGCCGCCGGGGAGTATTGAGCCGAACGAGCCGTATAACGGGATTAGCGACTTCGGACGTGGCGGTGGCGCTTCTGCAGGTTCCGGCACAGGCGGTTCCGCTTATGTTTCGACAGCTCCGGGCTCTTCGGCGCCTGAACCCAGCTGGCCAGCGGCGCGTCAGCCTTCGCCTGACAAGGCGCTTCCTTCGATGACAGGCCCGACACCAGGGTTGCCGCCAGTCGTTCCGGACCGCAACGTGGACGTGAGCCTTGACCATGTCGCAACACTCCCGGACAAGGCTGTGCCGCCGAGCCCTGGACTGCCTGTCGGTCCCGGATCGAATGGACCGGGTTGGAGCCCTCCGGTTGGGCCGATCCCGCCTCTAACGCTTCCGCCGACCGGTGGGTTGCCAGCCACGCGGCCTCCTGTTGGCATCGGAGGAAAGGTTGGCGGCATCCCGGTTCAGCCACCACGTGACAGCGGGATCGTGGGTGGCAGGCCGATTTCCACTGGTGGCCCCAGCGCGGGTATTCCGCGCGGGACGGTCATCGGTGTGGAAGGTCCACATGCGGGTGTCCCCCGGGGGATGCCCGGCATGATGGGTGGCGGCTTCGGGAGCCCACATGGCAATCCAGGGGGTCCGGCGGCTGGCCGACGACTGACCATGGAGCATGGTGGTGTTGTCGGTGGCCGGCAGGCCGCAGCTGGTGGCCAGCCCTTCACCCAGGGTGGTTCGGGTTTGGTGCGGGGGTCGGCTGTGGGGCCAGTGGGCCATGGAGCCGTCACCTCCCAATCTCCGGGCAGGAGGCGCGGAGACCAGGGGGGCGAGCGCCCCGACTATCTGGCCGAGGACGAAGAGACCTGGCAGGCCAACCGTCGTGTTGTCCCGCCGGTCATCGACTGAGTGAAACGGACTTTGCACAGGATGCGCATGCGGGAGGCAACCTCGGCCCTGGTGGGTTTGCTGCTGTTGTGGGTCACCGCGACTCCCGCTCATGCGGAGACTGTGCGGTCCAAGCAGTGGCACCTAGATGCAATGAAGGCTGAGGACCTCTGGAGGATCAGCACAGGCAAGGGGATCACTGTTGCGGTGATTGACACAGGCATTGCTCGGATCCCCGAACTGGAGGGTCGGGTCGTCCCAGGCAGGGACTTTGCGTCAGAGGCTGTTCAAGGCGACGAGCGAGTCGACTACAGGAATCACGGCACCTCTATGGCAGCGATTATCGCAGGGAGCGGAAAGGGCCCGGACGGGGTGGAGAGCGCGTTTGGGCTGGCACCGGACGCGAAGATCCAATCTCTCCGCGTTGACCTGGATGGCAACGGCATCTCCACGAATACGTCGCTGGCTGACGCCATCCGCTATGCAGCGGATTCCGATGCCAAAATCCTGAACGTGTCCTTGGGGTGGAGCGATAGTGATGGCCTGAGAAGCGCTGTGACCTACGCCCTCAGCAAGGGGAAGTTGATCTTCGCTGCCTCGGGGAACGACGGTGACAGCCACATCAATTATCCGGCGGGTATTCCTGGCGTGGTGGGTGTCGCGGCTGTTGATCGCGATGGTGCTGCAGCCAAGGAGTCAACGCACAACGCTTCCGTAGATATGTCTGCGCCAGGCGTCGACATCATCAGCGGATGCAGCGGCAATACCGGCCTCTGCACCAGCCACGGCACAAGCGACGCCACCGCCCTAACCTCGGCCTCCGCGGCCCTTCTCTGGTCCGCTCACCCCACCTGGACCAACAACCAGATCCTCCGCGTCCTCCTCAACACCGCCGGCAAGCCCGTCGACGGCGTCGAGCGCAACGACTACATCGGCTACGGCGTCGTCCGGCCCCGCATCGCCCTCCCCACCCCCGGCGACCCCGGCCCGGCGGACGTGTACCCGTTGCCCGATCTCGCCGCAGCGGCAACGGCAACGCCGGCCCCTCCCGTTCCCTCGACCGGGGGAAAGATCACCCCGAGCGCCCCGCCCCGGGCCGGCTCTGCGGTAGACAAGGGCGACGGCAGCGGGGGCCTGCCCTGGATCGCCCTCGGGCTGGGGGCCTGTGTCCTCATCGGCGGGGCCGTCGCCGCCGTCGTCGTACGGCGGGCGAGGTCCTGACGCGGACACGGAGTACGGAGTGGGGAGCACACGGGATGTCCTTCGACGAGGAGTGGTCCGCGGCGCGCGCCACCGCCGCGGCCAACATCTCGGCCCGCCTCAACCAGGCCACCACCGGCGGCACCGCCGACCTCGCCCTTAACCAGGACCACATCGGCGCCATCGGCAGCGAGGCGTACAAGCTGCACTCCCGCCTCCAGGCCGACGGCCGGCACGCCGCAACCGCCTCCGCCGAGGCCGCCGGTGCGCTGTCGCGCGAGGGCTTCGGCAGCGGGGCCGCGCTCGCCAGGGCGAACACCCGCTGGGAATCCCAGGTCAAGACCCTCGTCGCCGCCTGCGCGCAGATCTCCAACGGGCTGAACTACTCGCTCTCCTCCCACCGCAGGGACGAGCAGCGCCTCTACGCGGAGTTCACCACCTCCAAGCTCGACGCCTACCTCAAGTAGTGGGGGAGCAGTCAGCGCCGTGGTGACGTACGAGAACGTGCTGAACGCCCCGATCGACAAGCTCGCCACCGCCGTCCGCGACTGGCAGGCCATGGCCGCCAAGCTGGAGGAGCTGGCCGAGGCCGCCCGCAACGGCATGAAAGCCAAGGCCGACAAGGCCGAATGGAGCGGGGTCACCGCAGGCGTGGCGCGGCCGTTCGTCGGCAGGACGGCCAAGCAGTTCGAGGACGCCGCCAAAGAGGCCAAGGGCGTCCACCAGGCCCTCGCCCAGGGCCACGACACCTTCAAGTCCTCCCGCGACCGGCTGAGGAAGATCGCCGAGGAGGAGGCGCCCGCAGCGGGCTTCCGGGTGGACGGGAAGGGGAAGGTCGAGGCGTTACCCCTGGCCACCGACGCCGACCGGAACGCGGCCCGCCACGACCCCGACTACCAGGAGTCCCTCCGCGTCAACCGCCCCCGCTGGCAGGCGAAGGTGGACGCGGCCGTCGACGCCTGTGACGACGTGGACCGCTCCCTCGCCCGGCTCCTCGGCGCCAACGTCGCCGACGACCACGACTTCACCGCCCCCAGGTACGCCGGCCTCACCGCCGAGCAGGCGGGCCGTGCGACCGACCTCGCCCGCAAGGGCCGCGACCTCTCGCACGCCGAGCTGGGCGAGCTGAACGAGTTGCTGGCCGACAATGCCACGAAGCCGGAGTTCGCGACCGGCTTCTACGGGAACCTCGGCCCCAAGGGCGCGCTCCAGTTCTTCGGGCAGATGTCGACCGACACCCACCCCTACGGCAGGCTCGACGAGCAGCGCCTCGCGGACGTCCGGGAGCTCCAGAAGAACCTCGGCCTCAACCTGGCCACCGCCACCCGCTCCACGACCGAGCCGCACCTGCCCGACGGCTACGCCCAGGAGCTGCGCAGGCTCGGCACCCAGCAGATCCCCCTGGGGCGGTACGAGCAGAACCCGCCGTTCGGGTACCAGCTGCTCGGCGGGATCATGCGCTACGGGAACTACGACCCCAAGTTCCTGCTCCCGATCGCCGAACACGCGACGCAGATCCACGCCAAGGACCCGGACTTCTTCAACCGGGGCCGCCAGCTGGGCGGCGGCACCGGCCGGAACCTGCTGAACCCCTCCGGGCTCAACGGCGCGGGCTACGACCCGGTGGTCAGCTTCCTGGAGGCCCTGGGGCACAGCCCGGAGGCGTCGGCGCAGTTCTTCGACCCCGACCGCGGGCCCCACGCCTACAACCTCGACGGCACGGTGAAGTCCGGGGCCCCCGACCTGGGCAGGGACGCGACGGGCAAGCGCGTCGAGAGCTACCTCGACTTCTTCGCCGACAAGGGGTACCGCTCCACCATCGACACGGAGGGCACCCGCCCGGACGACCTGATGAAGGCCCGCGCGTACGTGCCCGACGCCCTCGGCCACGCCCTGGAGGCGGCCACCCTCGGCCACGCATGGGACGACCCCGCGCCCGGACTGAACCGGACCGAGGCCGGAGCGCGGGTCATGAAGGACGTCGTGCTGGCGTACGGAGGCGACGCCGGGCTGCTCAAGCGCCAGGAGGTCCTCGAGGACAGCCTGGGCCGCATGACCGCCGGATACATCGACGACGTCAACCAGGCGCTGGACGGCAACGAGGGCAGGAGCGTCTTCGCCCCGGGGGCCGACGGCGGGCAGGCGCACGTGAAGTTGGGGCGCAACCAGGCCCGTGACCTGCTTGCCGCGCTGGGGCAGCACCCTGACTCCTATGCCACGGTGTCCGCTGCCGAACGTGTTCATGCCGCGAGCGTTCTGGAGAGCCGGGCGGTGCACGACGGCGCGATCGACGAGGGCCGGGCCCGGACGGTGGTCCGTGTCGGGGCCGAGGTCCAGGGCATCCTCGACGAGTCCCGTGCCGAGCAGGTCCGGGCAGTCGGCGAGAAGGAGCACGCGGCGTACGAGAAGGCGCACGAGCGGAGCTCGCACTGGGTGGAGTTCGGTACCACCGCCGCGATCGCCGCCGGTGTCGCCTTCCTGCCGGCCACGGCCGCCGCGGCCGGTGCGGCGGCGGTCGTCGTCCCGCTGGCCGTGGACACCGGCAGCGGCGCCGTGGAGCAGGCCGCCTCGAGCGTCATCGGGGAGTGGTCCGAGGAGACCAAGGAGAAGCACAAGGACGAGGTCGACGGCCAGACGCACGCCTCCAACAAGGCGATGTTCCAGGCGGGTGAGCACAGCGCCGAGGCACCCATGAGGCAGTTCGTGGAGCGCCACGGCATCGATCCCAACGGCGGCTTCGGCAACGACCTCGTCGAGTCGGTGCGGGTCGGCTACATGTCCGGGAACTCCCTCGCGCAGCAGCAGGGCCACGAAGCGCAGATGGAGGAAGCCACATGAGCCTGGGGCGCATGGACGCACCTCTGGCCTTCCTGGCCGTCGGGCTGGTCGTGTGCGCCATGGAGTTCGCGGGGTCGCCCGGGAGCGAGCGCGAGACGGCGGCGCAGGTACGGGAGCCGCCGAGGCTCTCCACCGGTCAGGTCTGTGCCGGGCTCTTCCCGGGCGAGGGCGGGAAGGCGCTGGAGCGGGTGCTGCAGTCGACGACGTTCGAGCCCCGGGACGGGGAGGGGAACCCGGATGTTCGCGAGGTCGCCAGGGTGATGGAGGACGCGTACAGGTCCGGCCGGGAGATCCGCTGGATGCCCCAGGCGGAGTGTGAGGTCCGGGGGGTGGCGCAGGGCGGGCGCATTCCCTCGTTGAGGGTGCGCTTCACCGCCGACAGCAAGCTCGACGAGTTCCGGGAGGAGAGGGAACCCGGTGTGTCGGTGTCCACCGGGTTGAGGAAGCGGGTCTACCTCTCCTACGAGTGCGTCAGCCCCCGTGCGGGGTCCACGCGGGACGCTCCCCTCGAAATCGCGGTCTTCTTCCACGAGCGGCGGGACGAGAGCGAGGGTGCAGCCGTTCTCCGGCCGGATCACCTGGCCCTCACCCACTCCGCCGCCCTCGCCGTGGCCAAGGAGCTCCGGTGCGCGGACGACGGCGGGCTCCCGGCCCGCGCCGAGCAGCTGCCGGCTGCCGGGCAGGCCCAGGAGGGGAGCGCGCCGAAGGCCGTCCGGGGCTCTCTGCCTCGGACGGCCTTCGGTTCTCGGAAGCCGTGACCGGAATCGAACCGGCGTAACCCGCTTTGCAGGCGAGTCCCTCAACCACTCGGGCACACGGCTGGGTGTGTGGTGACGAGTACGAACGTACGGGGGGCCGTGCCGGCGGGGAAGGGTGGCGCGGGGGCTGCAATGTGACTGCCATGCCGCGTTCACACGGGCTCGCGGACCTAGGTCGTGCGGCCGAGGCGGGATCGGTCGAAATGACAGGGGCGAAAGTGGCCCGTGAAACTTACTCTGGGGCGATGAGCGCCCTTGAACCCGGGATATCCGAGACCGCCGTCGCCGCCCCGCCGCCGCAGGGCGGCATTCTCGGGCCGGCGTACCGGACGCTCAGCGCCGGGATCATCTCCGTGGTCTTCCTGATCGCCTTCGAGGCCACCGCCGTCGGGACGGCGATGCCCGTCGCGGCGCGGGAGCTGGACGGGATCGGGCTCTACGCCTTCGGGTTCTCCGCGTACTTCACCACCAGCCTGTTCGCCATGGTGCTGTCCGGGCAGTGGGCCGACCGGCAGGGGCCGCTGCGGCCGCTGACGGTGGGGATCGGGGCCTTCGCCGCCGGGCTGGTGTGTTCCGGGACCGCGCAGCTGATGGGGGTGTTCGTCCTCGGGCGGGCGGTGCAGGGGTTCGGGGGCGGGCTGGTGATCGTCGCCCTGTACGTGGTGGTCAGCCGGGCCTACGAGGAGCGGCTGCGGCCCGCGATCATGGCGGCCTTCGCCGCGAGCTGGGTGGTGCCGTCGATCGTCGGGCCGCTGGCGGCGGGGACGGTCACCGAGCACCTGGGCTGGCGGTGGGTGTTCCTCGGGATCCCGGCGCTGGTCGTCGTACCGCTGATGGTGGCCCTGCCCGCGATCCGGCGCACCGCGTCCGGGCCGGTGGACCCGGCCTCGCCCGGCGCGTTCGACCGGCGGCGGATCCGGCTGGCGCTCGGGATCTCGCTGGGCTCCGGGCTGCTCCAGTACGCCGCCCAGGACCTGCGGTGGCTGTCGCTGCTGCCCGGCGTCGCGGGCGCGGCCCTGCTGGTGCCGGCGGTGCTGGGGCTGCTGCCGCGCGGCACGTACCGGGCGCGGCGTGGGCTGCCGTCGGTGGTGCTGCTGCGCGGGGTGGCGGCGGGGGCGTTCATCGGGGCGGAGAGCTTCGTGCCGCTGATGCTGGTCACCCAGCGCGGTCTGAGCCCGACGTGGGCGGGCTTCTCGCTGGCGCTGGGCGGGGTGACGTGGGCGCTGGGCTCGTGGGTGCAGTCGCAGGGCCGGACGGCGCCCTACCGGGAGCGGCTGATGGTGGCCGGGATGGTGATGGTGGCGGTGGCCATCGCGGCGGCCCCGGCGGTGCTGGTCGAGGCGGTGCCGGTGTGGACGCTGGCGCTGGCCTGGGCGGTGGGCTCGCTCGGGATGGGGCTGGTGATCGGCTCGACGAGCGTGCTGCTGCTGAAGCTGTCCGCGCCGGAGGAGGCGGGCGCGAACTCCGCCGCGCTGCAGATCTCGGACGCCCTGGCGAACGTGGTGCTGCTGGCGGCGGGGGGCGCCGCGTTCGCCGCGCTGGGCGGCGGGGCGGTGGGCGCGGGGCATGCCGCCGCCGCCTCGGAGAGCGCTTCGCACCCCGCGGCGTTCCTCGTCGTGTTCCTGCCGATGGCCTGCGTGGCCCTGGTGGGGGCGTGGGTGGCGACCCGGCTGGACCCGGTGCCGGAGAAGGCCGCGGCCTGAGGGGCGGGCCCGCCCCGGGAAATGGGGTGAGGCCGTCCCGCGAGGTCGTTACGCTCCGCACGTGAACACGCACGAGCTGATCCTCCCGCTGTCCGACGCCGAGCGCGCCGAGCTGGCCGACCTCGCCGATGCCACCGGCTCGACCCCCGAGGCGCTGGCCCTGGAGGCCGTACGGTCCCACCTGCGCCGGGAGCGCGAGCGGGTCGGGGCGGAGGGCGCCCGGCTGGCGGAGCGGCACGCCGGGCTGCTGAAGCGGCTCGGGCAGTGAGCGCCGCCGCCCCGGTCCGGCACCTCACGCTCGCCGAGGTCCTGGACCTCGCCCGGCTCGCCTGCCTGGCCCGGGACCAGCCCGTGGAGCTGCGCGCCCCCGGGCTGCTGGAGTCGGCGGTGCACCGGCCCCGGGCGCGCATGTTCGGGACCCCGGCCTACGAGGACCTCTACGAGCAGGCCGCCGCGCTGCTGCACGGCATCGCCGTGAACCACCCCCTCGTCGACGGGAACAAGCGCACGGCCTGGCTCGCCGCGGCGGCCTTCCTCGCCGTGAACGGGGTGGACCTCGCCGACGCCGATCAGGAGGCCGCGTACGCCCTGGTCATCGACGTCGCGGCCGGGCGGGAGGCCGATCTCGCCTTGATCGCCGGGCGGTTGAGCTCGCTGTGACGCGTGCGCGGCGGAGGGTGGGGGACGCCGGACGTCGTGTGTGACGCTCGCCGCACCCGCCGAGGTCACGGGCCTGTCCCTCCGCGAGGGGCGGGCCCGCGCCGGTAAGGTGGCCCGGTTGTCCTACGTACGACCACCACGTCGGCGGGGACGGCCACGACTGCCACGACCGCCGAGAGCAACGAACCGGAGACCGTGACTACTACCGCCTCCCACCACCTCTCACCCGCCTTCCCCGGCCGTGCCCCCTGGGGTACCGCCAGCAAGCTGCGAGCCTGGCAGCAGGGTGCGCTCGACAAGTACGTCCAGACCCAGCCGCGGGACTTCCTCGCGGTCGCCACCCCCGGCGCAGGCAAGACCACCTTCGCGCTCACCCTCGCCTCCTGGCTGCTGCACCACCACGTGGTCCAGCAGGTGACCGTGGTCGCGCCGACCGAGCACCTGAAGAAGCAGTGGGCGGAAGCCGCCGCCCGGATAGGCATCCGGCTCGATCCCGAGTATTCGGCCGGGCCGCTCAGCAAGGACTACCACGGCGTCGCCGTCACGTACGCGGGCGTCGGCGTGCGCCCGATGCTGCACCGCAACCGCTGCGAGCAGCGCAAGACGCTGGTGATCCTCGACGAGATCCACCACGCCGGCGACTCGAAGTCCTGGGGCGAGGCCTGCCTGGAGGCCTTCGACCCGGCGACCCGGCGCCTGGCCCTGACCGGTACGCCCTTCCGGTCCGACACCAACCCGATCCCCTTCGTCACGTACGAGGAGGGGAACGACGGGATCCGGCGGTCCTCCGCCGACTACACGTACGGCTACGGCAACGCCCTCGGCGACGGCGTCGTCCGGCCCGTGATCTTCCTGTCCTACAGCGGCAACATGCGCTGGCGCACCAAGGCCGGCGACGAGATCGAGGCCCGCCTCGGCGAGCCGATGACCAAGGACGCGATCTCGCAGGCCTGGCGCACGGCCCTGGACCCGCGCGGCGACTGGATGCCGAACGTGCTGCGCGCCGCCGACCAGCGCCTGACGGAGGTCAGGAAGGGCATCCCGGACGCCGGCGGGCTCGTCATCGCCGCCGATCAGGACGCGGCGCGCGCGTACGCCAAGCTGATCCGGGAGATCACCGGGACCAAGCCGACCGTCGTGCTCTCCGACGACACCGGCGCGTCGAAGAACATCGACACGTTCAGCGCGAACGACGACCGCTGGATGGTCGCGGTCCGCATGGTGTCCGAGGGCGTCGACGTGCCGCGCCTCGCGGTGGGCGTGTACGCGACGACGATCTCGACGCCGCTGTTCTTCGCGCAGGCCGTCGGCCGCTTCGTGCGATCGCGCAGGCGCGGCGAGACGGCGTCCGTGTTCCTTCCGACGATCCCCTACCTCCTCGGCTTCGCGAACGAGATGGAGGTCGAGCGCGACCACGTCCTGGACCGGCCGAAGAAGGCGGGCGAGGACGAGGACCCGTACGCCGAGTCCGAGAAGGAGATGGAGGAGGCGAACCGGCAGGAGGACGAGGACACCGGCGAGGACGAGCAGATGTCCTTCGAGGCCCTCGAATCCGACGCGGTCTTCGACCGGGTGCTGTACGACGGCGCCGAGTTCGGCATGCAGGCGCACCCGGGCAGCGAGGAGGAGCAGGACTACCTCGGCATCCCGGGTCTGCTGGAGCCGGACCAGGTGCAGCTGCTGCTGCAGAAGCGGCAGTCCCGGCAGATCGCGCACAGCCGCCGCAAGCCGGACGCGGAGTCGGACCTGCTGGAGCTGCCGGCCGAGCGGCGGCCGGTGGTCTCGCACAAGGAGCTGCTGGAGCTGCGGAAGTCGCTGAACACGATGGTGGGCGCGTACGTCCACCAGAGCGGGAAGCCGCACGGGGTGATCCACACGGAGCTGCGCCGGGTGTGCGGCGGGCCGCCGAGCGCGGAGGCGACGGCGGGGCAGCTGAAGGAGCGGATCAAGAAGGTGCAGGAGTGGGCCACCCGGATGCGGTGAGCCGTCCCTGAGAACGGGAAACGGGGTCCGTGCGCGGGTGCGCACGGACCCCGTTCTCGTGGGGCCTACCGCTTAGGCGGTCGGGCGGCGACGACGGCCGGTGCCGGCGACCAGGGCCGCACCCATGGCGAGCGCGACACCGCCGGCGCCGAGCGCCCAGCTGGTGGCGGCGTCGGCACCGGTCTCGGCGAGCTCGCCGCCGGTGTTGGTGCTGCCGCCGGTGTTGCCGGAGCCGGTGTTGGTGTCGACGATCGGCGTGGTGGTGCCGCCGCCGTTCGGCTTGGTGTTGTTGCCACCGGTGTTGCCGCCGGTGTTGCCACCGTTGTTGTGGCCACCCGTGTTGCCGCCGGTGTTGCCACCGCCGGTGGAGCCCTTGACGATCTTCGACTCGACGACGGCCGTGTCGGAGAAGACGTCCTCGTCCACGTTGCTGCCGCCGGCGGCGACGACGGCGATCTGGCCGGCCGGGGCGCCCGTGGTGAACTTCACGCGGACCTGGAGGCTGAGCTTCTTCGCCGGGATCTCGATGTCGTCGGTCAGCAGCGCGACGGCGGCGCCGCCCTCACCGATGACGTCGACGTCGTGCCAGGCACCCTGGTAGAAGACCTGCACCTTGACGGTGGAGGAGTCCAGCGAGCCGGCCTCGTCGGCGACGGCCAGGACGAGCACGTAGCTCTCCTGCGCCTTGCCCTTGGAGTTGTCGACCGTGTAGGTCAGGTTGGTCCAGTCGCCGCCCGCCTTGAAGGCGCTCGGGACACCGTTGATGCCGAGGACCGGACCGGTGGCGACCAGGTCCTCGTCCTCGTCCTCGACCTGCGGCGCGGGGGCCGGGGCCGGCTTCTGCGGCGCGGGCTTGGCCGGGGCCGGGGCCGGAGCCGGGGCCTCCTTGGCCGGGGTCTCGGCGGCCGGCTTCGCGTCCTTCGCCGGAGTCTCGGCGGCGGGCGCGGCGTCTTCCTTCGGCGCGGCGTCCGGCGTCGTGACGGCCGGGGTCTGGGCCTCGTCCGCCATGGCGGGCGTGGCCATGAGGACCGTCGGACCAACGACAGCGGCAGCGGCCACGACGGCCATGCGCTTCAGCTTCACTGTTGCTTCTCTCCCCTTGTATGTGTCCGAGGCATGTTGCGCCCCGCCCCCCCAACATCTTTTTGAACACGATCAGAGTAATCCCCGTGTAAACCGATTTTCGGTCCGGGGTCATTACGAATCGATACAGTCCCGTTCAGAAAACGGCTTAAACCGGCAGTAGGCGCCCGGATTCTGGACGAGGCCTTTCGCTCAGCGGACTCGCTCGCTACTGTCCCCGCATCGAACGCCCCGTGGCAGCGCCGCCGCGGGAGCGCAGCCGGTGCCTTGGCCGCCACCGGCGGCCTCTCCGTGCGTCGCCGAGGGACCGGCAGCGCTGCACCCCGCGAGAGTCACCGCCGCCCACCGATTACAGAGGGAGAGGCGTCGTGACCGCGGAAACCTCCCAGACTCTCGACCGAGGGCTCAGAGTCCTCAAGCTGCTCGCCGACACCGACCACGGTCTGACCGTCACCGAGCTCTCCAACCGCCTCGGTGTCAACCGCACCGTCGTCTACCGCCTGCTCGCCACGCTGGAGCAGCACGCCCTGGTCCGCCGTGACCTCGGCGGCCGGGCCCGCGTCGGGCTCGGCGTGCTGCGGCTGGGCCGGCAGGTCCACCCGCTCGTGCGCGAGGCGGCCCTGCCCGCCCTGCGCTCCCTCGCCGAGGACATAGGGGCCACCGCGCACCTGACCCTCGTCGACGGCACCGAGGCCCTCGCCGTGGCCGTCGTGGAGCCCACCTGGACCGACTACCACGTCGCCTACCGGGCCGGCTTCCGCCACCCGCTGGACCGCGGCGCGGCCGGCCGGGCCATCCTGGCCGCCCGTCAGGGATCGCTCATCGAGCCCGGCTACACCCTGACCCACGGCGAGCTGGAGGCGGGCGCCAGCGGCGCCGCCGCACCGCTCGTCGGCATCACCGGACTGGAGGGCAGCGTCGGCGTCGTGATGCTGGCCGACGCCGTCCCGGAGCGGGTCGGGCCCCGCGTGGTCGACGCGGCCCGGGAGGTCGCCGACGCCCTGCGCTGACCGGCGCGGACGCGGGCGGCGCGGGCCGGGCGGCCCGGGTCGGTAGATTGGCCGGGTGCTCTCACGCCTCACACGTCTGCCGCGTCCCGCCGCCCTGGCCGTCTGCGCCGCGCCCGTCCTCGGGCTGTTCGCCGTCGCGGCCCTCGCACCGCTGCCCTTCGTGGTGGCAGTGCCGGGCCCCACGGCCGACGTACTGGGCTCCGACCAGGGCAAGCCGGTGATCACCGTCACCGGCGCCCCGGTGCGGGACACCAAGGGCCAGCTCCGGATGACCACCATCCGGGCCACCGGCCCCTCCTCGACGATGAAGCTGCCCGAGCTGATCCGCCACTGGTTCAAGACCGACCAGGCCGTCATGCCCCGGGAGTCGGTGTATCCCTCGGGCGGAAGCGACAAGCAGATCGAGGAGCACAACCTGGAGGAAATGGCCCAGTCGCAGTCGGCCGCCGCGGCCGCCGCCCTCGGCTACCTCAAGAAGGACCCCAAGGACATCAAGGTCCAGCTCAACCTCGCCGACGTCGGCGGCCCGAGCGCCGGACTCCTCTTCACCCTGGGCATCGTCGACAAGCTTGACGGTGACGGCAGCGGCGGCGAACTCACCGGCGGCCGCAGCATCGCCGGAACGGGCACCATCAGCGCCGACGGCACGGTCGGCGCGGTCGGCGGCGTGGGCCTGAAGACGCAGGCCGCGCGGCGCGACGGGGCGACCGTGTTCCTCGTGCCGAAGGCGGAGTGCTCGGACGCCACGTCCGACCTCCCCGAGGGCCTGCGGCTGATCCCCGTCACTTCGCTGACGGACGCGGTGAACTCGCTGCGGGCGCTGAACCGGAACGAGGACGTTCCGTCCTGCTGACGGAGGGCTTCTCGTCGAGGCCGCGCCAGGACGGGAAGACCAGCGGGGTCAGCGTCGCCAGGACGTAGACGGCGGCGAAGGCCAGCAGGGCCGTGGTCACGCCCAAGCCGTCGACCAGGAAGCCCGCCGCGAGACCGCCCATCGGCATCGCCAGCTCGCCGCCCGCCATGCTCACGCTGGAGACCCGGCTGCGCATGTCCTCCGGGACCAGCCCGGAGATGACGGTGGTCAGGATCGGGTTCAGCACGCCCGCGCCCAGGCCGGCCAGGGCCATGGTCACCGCGAGGGGCAGCGGGGTGTCGGTGACGGCGGCGACGACGTAGCGGGTGGCCCCCGAGAGCAGGAAGGCGCCCGCGAAGACGGCCCGGCGGGGGAAGCGCTCGCCCCAGGCCCCGTAGAGCAGGGCCCCGAGCAGGGCGAAGCCGCCGAAGAGCGAGACCATCAGGCCGAGGGTGGCGGCGCCGCCGAGGTCCTCGCGGCCGTGGACCGGCAGGAGCACGGAGGACCAGCCCTGGTCGAGGCCGTTGGTCACCATCACCATGAGGGTGATGCCCAGCAGGAGACGTGAGTGGGTCAGGAACCGCCAGCCCTCGGCTAGTTCGGTGCGGTACGCGGCGAACGAGGGCTTCTCGGCGGTGCGTTGGGGCTCGGCGGCGGGGACCCCGCGCAGGAACGCGGAGATCAGGAGGGCGGAGGCGGCGAAGGTGGCCGCGTCCATGAGGAGTACGGTCTCGGCCCCGACGAGCGAGATCAGTACGCCCGCCACCGCGGCCCCGATCATCCGGGCTCCGCGCGAGACGGCGTCGTAGAGGCTCGCCGCGCGGGCGACGGTGGTGCCGGCGTGTTCGGCGAGGCTGGGCAGCAGCACGTAGCGGGCGGTCAGGCCCGGGGTGTGCACGAGGCCGCTGACGGCCATCAGCGCGCACAGCATCCAGAAGTCGAGGAGCCCCGCGTAGTGGAGGAGGGGGATCGCCCCGACCGACACGGCGCAGATCACGTCGGAGGCCGCGGAGACCCGGCGGCGGCCGATCCGGTCGATGACCGGGCCGCCGACCAGAGCGGCCACGACGATCGGGAGGGTGGCGCAGAAGGCGACGACGCCGGCGCGGCCGGCGCTTCCCGTGGTCTGGAGGACGAACCACGGGACGCCGATCAGGGTCAGTGAACTGCCGGCGATGGAGATGGTGTTGGCGGCCAGGACCGCCGCGAAGGGCCGACGGCTCATGCGGCGTGCTGCCTGACGCGGGCATGGGCGTGGGCGGGGGCCGGCTGGAGCAGGCGGGTGCCGGCGGCCACCAGGGTCTCGCCCAGCCGGTTGCGCAGGGCGGGCAGGGCCGGGGAGCCGGCGGGGGCGGCCTCCCGGGCGAGGCGCCAGGCGGCGGCCTCGGCGGTGAGTTCGGCGGTGCGGTCGGCGTGTATCAGGGCGTGCGGGAAGGTGTGCACGGCAGGACTCCTTCTGGGTGAACGCGTGGGGTGGGGCCGAGGGTGGGGCCGAAGGCGGGGCTGAGGGCGCGGGCGGGAGGTCAGGCGTTGCCGCGGCGCGGGAAGGTGTGCGTGTGGAAGCGGACCGTCTCGGCGCCTTCGGCCTGCGGCAGGTCGCGGTAGCTGTTGACGAGCTCGTGGATCCTGTGGATCAGCTCGTGGCTCTGGGTGGGCGTCAGGCGCAGCGTGAAGTCGCTGAGGTCCGACGAAGTCCGCCACTCCTTGGGCCAGTTGTGGGCTTCGCCGAGCCAGGTGCCGATCTCCTGGGAGTGGATCGCCGCGATCTCGCGGAGGAACGTGCTGCCGGCGCTGCGGGTCTCCGGGTCGTCGTCGAACATCAGCGACTCGTCGAAGGCCGTCCCGTCGTGGGTGGCCTTCCACCAGCGCTCGCGGCCCTTGCCGTGCCCGGGTGCGTCCTCGACGAAGCCGTGCGCCGCGAGCTGGCGCAGGTGGTAGCTGGTCGAGCCGCTGGACTCGCCGAGCCGCTCGCCCAGTTGGGACGCGGTGGCGGGTCCGTCGCGGCGCAGGGCGGCGAGCATGCGGATGCGCAAGGGGTGGGCGAGGCCGCGCAGGGAGCGGGCGTCGAGCTCCCGGACCGGGGGCTGCTGCGGGCTTTCGGCGTTCTTCTCGGGCATGGCTCAACCGTAAGGTTGCAAAGAGTTCTATGCAAGGGTTTCTTTGCAACCTTTTCTTTGGAAGCGGGGGAGGCAGCCCGCGGGCGGCTCAGCCGTCCGCCGCCGCCTGCTCCACCAGCGGGATGATCCGCAGCGGGACCGGGTTCTCCATGACGATCGCCGTCGACGCCCGCACGATCCCCTCGAAGCCCACCACCCGGTCGATCACCCGCTGGAGGTCGGCATTCGACCGCGCCACCAGCCGGCACAGCATGTCCCCGTGCCCGGTCGTCGTGTGCAGCTCCAGTACCTCCGGGACGCCCGCCAGGTGCGCCCGTACGTCCGCCCCCTGCCCCTGCTTGATCTCCAGCGTGGCGAACGCCGTCACCGGATACCCGAGCGCCGTCGGGTCGACCTGCGGGCCGAACCCGCGGATCACCCCGTTCGACTGGAGCCGGTCCAGCCGTGCCTGCACCGTGCCGCGCGCCACGCCCAGCCGGCGGGAGGCCTCCAGTACGCCGATGCGGGGCTCGCGCGCCAGCAGGACGATGAGGCGGCCGTCGAGTTCGTCGATGCCCATGGAAACCTTCCCTCGATCGGCTGGTCATACTGCACAGATCTCTCAGTCATCCTCCGGCTCGACTGGGCATTCTGTACAGCAGAAATGGAAACTATTGCGCAGCTTGTGGAAGAGCGGGAATCTGCGCTCATGACTGAGACCCTGGACACCACCCCGCAGACCGCGCGTGAGGCAGACCCCTTCCCGGTGAAGGGGATGGACGCGGTCGTCTTCGCCGTCGGCAACGCCAAGCAGGCCGCGCACTACTACTCCACCGCCTTCGGCATGAAGCTCGTGGCCTACTCCGGACCGGAGAACGGCAGCCGCGAGACCGCCAGCTACGTCCTGACCAACGGCGGCGCGCGGTTCGTCCTGACCTCGGTCATCAAGCCGACCACCGACCACGGCCGCTTCCTCGCCGAGCACGTCGCCGAGCACGGCGACGGCGTCATCGACCTCGCCATCGAGGTCCCGGACGTCCGCGCCGCCTACGCGTACGCCGTCGAGCAGGGCGCGCGCGGCCTGGACGAGCCGTACGAGGTCAAGGACGAGAACGGCACCGTCGTGCTCGCCGCCATCGCCACCTACGGGCAGACCCGCCACACCCTGGTCGAGCGCGTCGACTACACCGGCCCCTACCTGCCCGGCTACACGGCCGTCGAGCCGATGGTCGCCCCGCCGGCCAAGCGGACCTTCCAGGCGATCGACCACTGCGTCGGCAACGTCGAGCTGGGCCGCATGAACGAGTGGGTCGCGTTCTACAACAAGGTCATGGGCTTCACGAACATGAAGGAGTTCGTGGGCGACGACATCGCCACCGAGTACTCGGCGCTGATGTCGAAGGTCGTCGCGGACGGCACCAAGAAGGTGAAGTTCCCGATCAACGAGCCGGCGATCGCGAAGAAGAAGTCGCAGATCGACGAGTACCTGGAGTTCTACAACGGCCCCGGCGTCCAGCACATCGCGCTGGCCTCGAACGACATCGTCTCCACGGTGCGCACGATGCGCGCGGCGGGCGTGGAGTTCCTGTCCGTGCCGGACGCGTACTACGACACGCTCGGCGAGTGGGTCGGCGACACCCGCGTGCCGATCGACGAGCTGCGCGAGCTGAAGATCCTCGCGGACCGGGACGAGGACGGCTACCTGCTGCAGATCTTCACCAAGCCGGTGCAGGACCGTCCGACGGTGTTCTTCGAGATCATCGAGCGGCACGGGTCGATGGGCTTCGGCAAGGGCAACTTCAAGGCGCTGTTCGAGGCGATCGAGCGGGAGCAGGAGAAGCGCGGCAACCTGTAGGCCGCGCGGTTCCGGGTTCCACGGCCCCGCCGGTACCTCCGGCGGGGCCGTTCCCTTGCGCGGGGACCAGCCCGCGCAGCGGCGGGTTACGTTCCGGCCGAGGGGGACGGCTTCGGTGCCGCGGGCCGCGGCTTCGGTGCCGCGGGCTGCGGCTTCGGCTTCGGGGCCGCAGGCCCGGCCTTCGGAGCCGAAGCCGGCTTAGGCCTCGGACTCGGGAGTTCCGGCGCCACCCACGGCGTGCGCGGCTGCATGTTCTCCGGACCGCCCGCCGGCGGCTGCCCGATCGACGCCAGGGCGTCCTTCGCCAGCGGCCCCCGCACCGGGGAGAACACCGGGTTCGTGCGCAGCGCCGCCTGCAGGCTCCGCCGCGCCGCCGCCTCGTCGCCCAGCCCGCGCTCGATCACCGCCCGGTGGTACGAGAAGTCGGCGCTCCGCAGCCCGAGGTCGGTCGCCTTCTTCGCGTACTCCAGCGCGTCCGAGTCCTCGCCGCCCTTGTGCAGCGCCCACCCCAGCGCGTCGGCCACCTGCACGCTCTTGTGCCGCGCCCACTCCGCCGACAGGCGGCGCACCGCCTGCGCCGGATCACCGTGGTCCGCCTCGTACAGGCCGAGGACGACCTCCTCGTTGACCCCGTTCGCGGCGCCCGCCGCCGCCAGTACGGCCAGCGAGCGGTACTGCACCCGCGCCTCCTCGGGCCGCTCCAGCGAGTCCAGCAGCTCGCCCAGCTCCAGCGCCAGCCTCGGCACCGGGGTGCGGCCCAGCGCCAGCCGGTAGTCCCGTACCGCCTCCCCGCCCCGCCCCAGCGCCGCCAGCGCCCTGGCCCGGCCGCCCAGCGCCTCGCCCTGCCCCGGGTCGGTGCGCAGCGCCGCCTCGTACTGGCGCAGCGCCTCCGCCGGGTCGCCGCGCTCCCACGCCAGCTCCCCGAGCCGGAACAGCACGTACGCCTTCTCCGCCGGGGACTTCGCCTCGCCGCCCGCCGCCTCCAGCGCCACCACCGCGTCCTCGCGCCAGCCCCGGTCCCGGTACACCTGGGCCGCCCTCAGGTGCGCGGCCAGGCCCGGCCGGAGCTCCATCAGCCGGTCCATGGCCCGCTGCGCGGCCTTGTAGTCGCCGAGGCCCGTGTACGCGTCCACCAGGACCGGGTACGCCGTCCAGCGCCGCGGCGCCTGCGCCCGTACCAGCTCGCCCCACTTCCGCGCCGTCGCGAAGTCCCGCCGGGCGCCGGCCAGCGCGCCCATGCCGGTCATCGCGTCGAAGTTGCCCTTCTCGGCGGGGCGGACCTCCAGCGACCGCTTGAGCGCCTTCTCCGCCTTCGGGTACCAGGCGGAATCGGCCGTCCGCCGGGCCTGTTCGAGGTACGCCGACCCGAGCACCGCCCACGAAGCGTCGTCGTCGGCGTGCGCGGCGACCCACTTCTCCCGGTCCGCCACCAGCGCCGTCAGGTCCACCGCCGCCGCCGGGGCGCCCATGCCCACCGCCGACGCGGCCCGTTCGCTCGGCCCCGGCGGGCGGGCGTCGTCACCGGTACGGGCCGGGCGGATCAGCAGGGCCCCGGCGATCAGGACCACCGCGACCGCGGCCGCCACGACCGTCTTGCGTCCGGTGAAGGTCACGGGCGGCGCGGGCTGCTGGGATTGCTCGTCGAAACCGTGCATGCGCTCACTGTGCGTCAATATGAAGAGCCCGCCGAGGTGTCCGAAGCCGGTCGCCGCCGTGTTCACACCGATGGCCCCGACTGTCACTGTGGCCACATGGATGACGATCTCATTGTGCGACTCGGCGAAGGGCTTCCGCCCGAGGCGCTGCTGACCGACCCTCAGGTGACGGCCTCCTACGCCCGCGACACCGCCGGCTTCTGCGACGCCGGTACCCCCGCCGCCGTCGTCCTGCCGCGGACGGTGGAGCAGGTGCAGCACGTCATGCGCACCGCCACCGCCCTACGGGTCCCCGTGGTCCCGCAGGGCGCCCGCACGGGCCTCTCGGGGGCCGCCAACGCCTCCGACGGCTGCATTGTGCTGTCCCTCGTCAAGATGGACCGGATCCTGGAGGTCTCCACCGTCGACCGGATCGCCGTCGTCGAGCCGGGCGTGGTCAACGCGGTCCTCTCCCGGGCCGTCGCCGAACGGGGCCTCTACTACCCGCCCGACCCCTCCAGCTGGGAGCAGTGCACCATCGGCGGCAACATCGGCACCGCGTCCGGCGGGCTGTGCTGCGTGAAGTACGGGGTCACCGCCGAGTACGTGCTCGGGCTGGACGTGGTCCTGGCCGACGGGCGGCTGCTGCGCACCGGGCGGCGCACCGCCAAGGGCGTCGCCGGGTACGACCTGACGCGGCTGTTCGTCGGCTCCGAGGGCACCCTCGGGGTGGTGGTCGGGGCCGTCCTCGCGCTGCGGCCGGCGCCGCCCCGGCAGCTGGCGCTCGCCGCCGAGTTCCCCTCGGTCGCCGCCGCCTGCGAGGCCGTCTGCGCCGTCATGGAGGCCGGCCTGACGCCCTCGCTGCTGGAGCTGATGGACCGCACGACCGTCCGCGCCGTCAATGTCCTCGGGAAGATGGGCCTGCCCGAGAGCACGGAGGCGCTGCTGCTCGCCGCCTTCGACACCCCGGACGCGCCCGCCGACCTGGAGGCCGTCGGCAGGCTGTGCGCCGCCGCCGGGGCGGCTTCCGTCGTACCCGCCGGGGACGAGGCGGAGTCGGAACTGCTGCTCCAGGCCCGCCGGATGTCCCTCACCGCCCTGGAGGCGCTCCGGCCGGCGACGATGATCGACGACGTGTGCGTACCGCGGTCGCGGCTCGCCGAGATGCTGGACGGGACGGCCGCCATCGCCGCGGCGCACGACCTCCTCATCGGCGTCTGCGCGCACGCCGGCGACGGCAACACCCACCCGGTCGTCTGCTTCGACCCCGCCGACGAGGACGAGGCGCGGCGGGCCCGGGAGTCCTTCGACGCGATCATGGCCCTGGGGCTGTCCCTGGGCGGGACGATCACCGGGGAACACGGGGTGGGGGTACTGAAGAAGGAGTGGCTGGCCCGTGAACTCGGCCCGGTCGGGCTGGAGATGCAGCGCACCGTGAAGCAGGCCTTCGATCCGCTCGGGCTGCTGAACCCCGGCAAGCTCTTCTGACGTCCGCGTGGTCCGCGTCGGCCGCGTCGTCCCGTCGTACGGGGTGCCGGTCACAGGTCGCCGTCCGCGGACTCGTCCGAGGGCCACGGGTCGCGCAGCCACAGCTCGTCGGCGGGGGTGGGGGTGAGCAGCGCGGCCAGCGCGTCGTCCAGGCCGAGCCGCTCCGCCTCCGTCCCCGGCGGGACCACGCGCAGGGTGCGCTCCAGCCAGGCCGACACCGAGCCGGCCGGGGCCTCCAGGAGGGCGTCGCCGTCGGGGGAGCTCAGTGCCATGCACAGGACGGACTGGTTGTCGATCTTCGTGGGCCAGATCCGGACGTCTCCGTGGCCGCACGGGCGGAACACCCCCTCGACGAGCAGCTCGCGGGCGAAGGTCCAGTTGACCGGGGTGCTGGAGCCGGCGTGGAAGGTGACGTGCACGGCGTAGGGGTCGGCGGTGAGGTACAGCAGCTTCGCGGGCACGGGGATGCTGCGCTCGGGGGACAGGACCAGCTTCAGTTCGAGTTCGCGCTCGATGACGGGGTGGTGCATCGCGGCCTCACTTCGGTGCGTTCGTCTGCGGACGCGGGGCGGTTCTCGCCCCGCACGAGGAGAGAGCACCCTCGTGCCCGGGTATGACGCGGGTTTCCGCACCGAATGTCAGGTTGGCTGAAATCGTTCGGCTGACCGGATTCCGTCGGGTGGGGTGGGGGTGGGGCGAGGTTCGCCCGAACGTTTGGAATCTCCCGTTACCGGACCTGCCGGGCGGGGGTTCTTGGCTATGGTCCTCCCCTTGGGTCCTCCCCTGCACAAGCCTCAAGCCACGATCGGAGTTGGGGACATTGACGGCCTCCCCTGGTGACGGAGAGCACGCGGCCCGCGAGGGCTACTACCCCGACCCGTCCATCCCCGGGTACGTCCGGTACTGGAACGGCGCGTCCTGGGTCCCGGGTACGAGCCGTCCCGCCGCCGCGGTCTCCACTGCCGTCCGGGTGGAGGAGACGGGGCCGGTCTTCCTGGACGAGACCTGGGGCTCCGCCGTGGGCGCCGCCGGTTACGGGGATGGCGGTGCGGGCCGGCTTCGGGACTCCGCCCCGAGCCCGGCGTGGGGCGGAGCCCCGCAGGCGGGCCCCGGCCCGGCCGGCCGTGAGCCGGGCCAGGCCCTGCACGGCGGTGCCGGCGGCGCGGGTGCGGACTGGGGGTACGGCGCCGACGCGGGCGCCGGGCCGGGGGCCGGGCCGGGCTGGGGTCCCGGGGCCGGTACCCCGGGCGGTGGCGGGGCCGATGTGTGGGACTGGGGTTCCGGAGCGCAGCCGGGCCGAGAGCGGGGCGCCAGCGGTGCCGGCGCCGGGGCCGAGCCGGGCCGGGGCCCGGGCGGTGGCGGGGCGGTGGGCGAACCCGGCCGGGGGCCGGGCGGGTGGCAGGTCGATCCCGTTCACCAGGCCGGCTTCGGCGGGCCCCGCGACGCGCGGGTCTCCTGGGGCGACCCGGCCGAGCCCGAGCCCGGCCGGCCCGCCGGGATCTCCCTGGCCCGGCCCGCGGCCGCCGCCACCGCGCAGCGGCTCCCGGCGCAGGCCGCCGCCGAGAGCGTCGGCATCCTCTCGGCCCGCCCGCCGGCCTGGCCCGACGCCCCGGGCGCCGGCACCTCGGGCCTCACCTCCAGCTGGCCGGAGGCCACCCCGGAAGCCCCGCCGCAACGGCCGCAGCCGCAGCCGGCACACCGGACCCCCGAGCCGGCCCCCGACCCGGTGCGCCCCGCCGAGCCGGAGCCCCGGGACGCCGGGGCGGCAGGGGTCCGCGCGCGGGAGCGCCGCGCCCCGGAGCCCGCACCCGAGCCGGGACGCCGGGCCCCCGGGGCGCCCGAGGGGCCCGCGCCCTCGGGGTCCCGCGCGGCCGCCCCCGTACCGGAGGCACCCGCGCGGGAGGACAGCCGGGCCGTCTTCGAGCGGATGGCGGAGCGGGCCGTGCGGCCCGCCGGGCTGGGGCGGCGGGGGGTGGCACGGCTGCTGGACTCCCTCGTGCACACCGCCGTCGCAGCGGCCGTCACGGTGCCCGTCGTACCCCGGGTGACGGCCCACCTGGAGGCGAAGGTCGACGCCGCCCGGGCGAGCGGGCGCACCACCACCGTGTACCTGCTCGACGCCACCACCGCCGGGTACCTGGGCGTCGTACTCGGTGCGGTCCTGCTCTTCGGCGTCCTCTACGAGGCCCTGCCCACCGCGCGTTGGGGCCTCACCCCGGGCAAGAAGCTGCTCGGCGTGCGCGTGCTGGCCACCGCCACCCTGCGCCCGCCCGCCTTCGGCGCGGCCCTGGGCCGCTGGCTCGTGTACGCCTTCCTGGGGCTGCCGGGCAGCCTGTGGTGCCTGGTGGACCGCCCCCGCCGGCGGGCCTGGCACGACCGCGCCGCCGGGACGTTCGTGACCCGCTGACGGGCGGCGGGTGCCGCCGCGACGGCCCGTGCCCCGGACGGACGCGGCCGCGTTGCGGGCCGCGCGGAGCCGGGTTCGACTCGGGCCATGAGCACCGACCAGCCGCCGCCGGGCCAGCCCCCCGAGGACGACCCGTTCCTCAAGAAGCCCCACGAGCCGACGCCCCCGTCGGGCGGTTCGCCGTACGGCTCGCCGCCCCCCGGCGGCGGCGGTTACCCCCCGCCCCCGCCGCCCGGCGGCGGCTATCCGCCGCCTCCGCCCCCGCCCCCGTACGGCGGCGGGCCCGGAGACCCGTACGGCGGCGGGGGCGGCTACGGCATGCCCGATCCGCTCGCCGGGATGCCCCCGCTCGCGGACTTCGGCAAGCGGCTCGCCGCCCGCGTGATCGACCTGCTGATCGTCGGCGTACCGCTGTTCCTCATCCAACTGCCCTTCGGATCCCGGCGGTACGTCGTGGACACCGAGAAGGGCGAGGACGTCACCGAGGTCATCACCAAGTCGTACGGCGGCACGGGCCTGTTGTGGACGCTGGTCACGATCGTCGCGTACGTCGGCTACGACTGGTGGTTCACGCACAAGAACGGGCGGACCGTCGGCAAGAGGGCCATGGGCCTGCGCGTCGCGATGCTCAACGACGGCAGCGTGCCGCCGTCCGGCCCCGCGCTCGGCCGCGGCATCGTGCTCTGGGTGCCGACGCTGGTGTGCTGCTTCTGCCTGTGGCCGCTCGCGCTGATCGTGTCGATGCTCGTCGACAAGCCGTACCGGCAGGGGCTCCACGACAAGGTGGCCAAGACGGTGGTGGTCACCGCGACCTGAGCCGGATCCCTCGCCACGAGGGCACGCGCGGGCGGCCGACCCCGGTGGGGGGCGGCCGCCCGCGCCGGTGTCCGGTCAGTGGTGGACGGGGTGGTCCGCGGAGGCGGTCCGGGGCTCGGGCACCCGGGCGGCACCCGCCCCCGCCGCCGACCCGTCCCGCGCGGCGGAACCCCCGGCGGAACCCCCGGCGGAACCCGCCGCGGGCGCCCCGCCGCGCCGAGCCGCGTGCCGGCCGCGCCGCCGCGGGAGCGGCACGGTGAGCGCGACCAGCAGGCCGAGGGCGAGCGCGGCCGCGGAGATGACCGCGACCCCGATCCCGGTGCTCGTCTGCGAGAGCAGCAGCATGGCGATGGTCGACACGACGACGGTGGCGGAGCCGTAGGCGAGCTGTGCGGCAGTCGGACGCGGCATGGCGTTTTCCGTCCTCAAGGCGTGGAGGGTGGGAGTCGCATCGACAGATCGCGCACGCGTCAAGTGACTCCCGGAAGGGATGCCCGGACGAAGCAACAGGTAAGCGTGACCTTACCCACGGTGTCGGGGCACGGAGGGGCGCACGGCGTCGCACGGTGTCGCACACCCGCTCTCGGGACCCGTCAAGCGGAGGCCTTCGCCCCGGATGGGGCCGTATGGCGACGGAACGTCCGAATAGCGGAACTCGCTGACCGCATAGTGCAGTTGTAAGGAAGAAGTCAAGGTCTGTCTTTTCTTTAGACTCTCCGGTCAAATGTCGTCACTTGAGACGCGCGCCGCGCGGAACCCCCCACTCCTACGGAGATGTTCCGACCTACGTCGCGGCCGCGGGAGGGGAACGACATCAAGTGACCGGAAACTCCACCAGGCGTCGCGCGCTGCGCGCCGCCGCCGTCGGCGTGACCCTGGCCGCCACCGCGGCCTCGGGCGCCTTCTTCACCACGGCCCAGGCCACCACCGCGTGGGGCAGCGACGCCCCGGCGGTCGACAAGCAGGACCCGAGCTCCCCCGCGAAGGAGCAGGTCCAGCACAACCTGGAGACCCCGTTCAGCAAGCAGAACGCGCAGGCGCGCGAGGCTGCCCTTGACCAGGTGCTGGCGGGCAAGAAGAACGTCGAGCAGCGCGGGGCCTCGAAGGTCGTCAAGCTCGACGACAAGAAGTACGTCGAGCTGGGCCGCGAGAAGACCGACAAGATCTTCACGATCCTCGTCGAGTTCGGCGACCAGGTCGACAGCACGACCATGATCGACCCGGACGGCCCCGGCCCGCTGCCGGCCGAGCAGAAGTACGGGGGCACCCCCGGCCCGCTGCACAACACGATCGCGCAGCCCGACCGCGCGACGAACAACAGCACGGCCTGGCGCAAGGACTTCAGCCGTGACTACTTCCAGGACCTGTACTTCGGTACCGGCCAGGGCAAGGACTCGCTGAAGACCTACTACGAGAAGACCTCCTCGGGTCGCTACTCGGTCGAAGGCGAGGTCGCCGACTGGGTCAAGGTCCCGTACAACGAGGCCCGTTACGGCTCGAACTGGTGCCGCCAGACCAACTGCAACAACGTGTGGGACACCGTCCGCGACGGCGTCACCGCGTGGACCGAGGCGCAGAAGAAGGCCGGCAAGACCGACGCCCAGATCAAGGCCCAGCTGGCGCAGTACGACCAGTGGGACCGCAACGACTTCGACGGCGACGGCAACTTCAACGAGCCCGACGGCTACATCGACCACTTCCAGATCGTCCACGCGGGCGAGGACGAGTCGGCCGGCGGCGGCGCGCAGGGCAAGAACGCGCTGTGGGCGCACCGTTGGTACGCCTACGGCACCGACCTCGGCAAGACCGGTCCGGAGAACAACAAGGCCGGCGGTACCCAGATCGGCAACACCGGCATCTGGGTCGGCGACTACACGATGCAGCCGGAGAACGGCGGCCTCGGCGTCTTCGCGCACGAGTACGGCCACGACCTCGGTCTGCCGGACCTCTACGACACCTCCGGCGGCGGCGAGAACTCGGTCGGCTTCTGGTCCCTGATGTCGGCCGGCTCCTGGCTCGGCAACGGCAAGGACTCCATAGGCGACCTCCCGGGCGACATGACCGCCTGGGACAAGCTCCAGCTGGGCTGGCTGAACTACGACACGGCCAAGGCCGCGACGAAGTCCACCCACAAGCTGGGTGTCTCGGAGTACAACACCAAGGACAAGCAGGCGCTGGTCGTCGAGCTGCCGAAGAAGCAGGTCAAGACCGACATCGTCGCTCCCGCCGAGGGCTCCTCGCAGTGGTGGAGCCAGATGGGTGACGACCTCAAGAACACCCTGACCCGCACGGTCGACCTGACCGGCAAGAAGTCCGCCGCCCTCTCCCTCAAGGGCTGGTGGGACATCGAGGCCGAGTACGACTTCCTCTACACCGAGGTGTCCACGGACGGCGGGGCCACCTGGCACGCGCTGGCCGGCACCGCCGACGGTGCGGCCATCCCGGCCGACGCCTCCGGCAGCCCGTCGCTGACCGGTGCCTCCGGCGCCTGGAAGTCGCTGAACTTCCCGCTGGACGCCTACGCGGGCAAGAAGGTCGACCTCCGCTTCCGCTACCAGACGGACGGCGGCGCGGGCGGCAAGGGCTTCACGGCCGACGCCGTCACCCTGACCGCGGACGGCGCCACGCTGTTCACCGACGGCGCCGAGAACGGCGACAACGGCTGGACCGGCAAGGGCTTCGAGCGCATCGGCGGGGGCTTCACCAAGGAGTACCCGCAGTACTACATCGCCGAGAACCGCCGCTACGTCTCGTACGACTCCACCCTCAAGGTGGGCCCGTACAACTTCGGCTGGGCCAACACCAAGCCGGGCTGGGTGGAGCACTACCCGTACCAGGACGGCCTGCTGATCTGGCTGTGGGACAAGTCCCAGAAGGACAACAACACGAGCCAGCACCCGGGCTCGGGTCTGATCCTGCCGATCGACGCCAACGCCAAGCCGATGAAGTGGTCGGACGGCACCCTGCTGCGGAACAAGATCCAGCCGTACGACGCCACGTTCAGCGCGTACTCCACGGACGCGTTCACCCTGCACAACAAGGGCGAGTCGCTCTTCGTCAAGCCGAAGCCCGCGAACCTGGTCTTCGACGACCACAAGGGCAAGTACTACTACGACGAGAACCCGACCGGTTCGGTGAAGGTCGCTGACACCAACACCAAGATCAAGATCGCGAAGGAGACCTACGACGGCCTCCAGATGACGATCGAGGTCGGCCCCGCCGCCAAGTAGTCAAGCAAAACCGCAGGTCAAAGCATGATCGGCCGTCGCCCTCTAGCGGGCGGCGGCCGATCGCGTTTAGATGCGGGGACGACTGTTCTTATTGACGGGGGAGCTGAGGATCATGCCCGGTGGAGGTTTCGTCAGACTGCCAGGCGGCAGCGTGGTGGTCGCGCTCACGCTGCCGAGGCCGTCCGGCGACGGCGGCGACGTACGCGTGCTGGTGCACGCCGTGAACCGGGCCCGCGCCCTGACCAGGCTGCGGAACCTCGGGATGCGGGCGGTGTACCTGAGGGGCAACGCACAGCCCCCCACCCCGGACGAGGTCACCGCCGTCCTGCACCACCCCGACGGCCTCCTGTGGCGCGGCGCCCCGGATCCCGGCCAGGAGCTCTGGCACCCGATCCGCGCCCTCCTGGGCGGCTGAGGGGGCCGAGGGGGCCCAGGGGGCTCTCAGCCGCCCACCAGGGTCACGCCGGCCGCGCGGAGCTCCTCCAGGGCCTTCTCGGTGGTGTGGGGGGCCACGCCGGCCGTCAGGTCCAGCAGGACGCGGGTGGTGAAGCCGGCGCGGGCGGCGTCGACGGCGGTGGCCTTCACGCAGTGGTCGGTGGCGATGCCGACCACGTCGACCTCGCTCACGTGCCGGTCGCGCAGCCACTCGGCGAGGCCCTGGCCGTTCTCGTCGGTGCCCTCGAAACCGCTGTACGCGGCCTCGTAGGCGCCCTTGTCGAAGACGGCGGCGACGGCCCCGGAGGCGACGGCGGGGGCGAAGTTCGGGTGGAACCCGACGCCCTCGGTCCCCGCGACGCAGTGCACCGGCCAGGAGTTCTCGTAGTCCGGCTCGGCCGGGGGCCGCGCGAAGTGGGACCCGGGGTCGACGTGGTGGTCCCGGGTCGCCACGACGTGCCGGTAGCCGGGGGTGGTCTGCCCGATCAGCTCCGTGATCGCGGCGGCGACGTCGGCCCCGCCGGTGACCGCGAGGCTGCCGCCTTCGCAGAAGTCGTTCTGTACGTCGACGACGATCAGTGCGCGGTGCATGTCGCGTGTCCTTCGGGTCGGTGTCTGTGGTTCGGTCCGGCGGGCCCCGCGGGGCCTCTTCCCCCGTCCGGCCCCGTCCCGAAACGGGAAGGCCCCGCCGGGCCCGCCCGCTACGCGTATTCCGTGGGGAGCACGGCCTCGCCGCGGGAGAGCTGGGCCGCCGAGAGCGGGAGCCCCGCCCTGGCCGCCCGGTGGCGGTCGCGCGCGGCCTCCAGCGGCTCGCGGGCCACCACCTCGCCCGCCTTCACCAGCTGCACCAGCAGCTGCGAGCCGGCCAGCGCGGCCGGCACCGGCCCGGTGCCGACGACCTCGGCCTCCGCGACCCCCTCGGCGTCCCGCCGGCGCGCCGCCCACTTGCGGCCGCCGACGGACGTCTTGCCGCCCGAGGACTTCTTCGCCACCGCCACCAGCGGTGCCTTCGGGTCCGCCGAGGCCGCCCGCGCGACCAGCTTGTAGACCATCGAGCAGGTCGGGTGGCCGCTGCCGGTCACCAGCTGCGTGCCCACCCCGTACGCGTCCACCGGCGCCGCCGCCAGCGAGGCGATGGCGTACTCGTCCAGGTCGGAGGTGACCACGATCCGGGTGCCCGTCGCGCCCAGCTCGTCCAGCTGCTGCCGCACCCGGTGCGCGACCAGCAGCAGGTCCCCGGAGTCGATGCGCACGGCGCCCAGGTCCGTCCCGGCGACCTCCACGGCCGTCCGCACGGCCTCGGCGACGTCGTACGTGTCCACCAGCAGGGTGGTCCCGCTGCCCAGCGAGGCGACCTGCGCGGTGAAGGCGTCCCGCTCGCTGTCGTGGACGAGGGTGAAGGCGTGCGCAGACGTCCCGACCGTCGGGATGCCGTACCGGAAGCCGGCCGCCAGGTCGGAGGTGGAGGTGAAGCCGCCGACGTACGCGGCCCGCGAGGCCGCGACCGCCGCCAGCTCGTGGGTGCGGCGCGCCCCCATCTCGATCAGCGGTCGGTCGCCGGCCGCCGAGGCCATCCGGGAGGCGGCCGCGGCGATGGCGGAGTCGTGGTTGAGGATCGAGAGGACGACCGTCTCCAGCAGCACGCACTCGGCGAAGCTGCCCTCGACCCGCAGGACGGGCGACCCGGGGAAGTAGACCTCCCCTTCCGGGTATCCCCAGATGTCACCCGAGAAGCGGTACGACGCCAGCCAGTCCAGCGTCCGCATGTCGACGACGGCGCGCTCCCGCAGGAACTCCAGCACCGCGCCGTCGAAGCGGAAGTTCTCCACGGCGTCCAGGACGCGCCCGGTACCGGCCACCACCCCGTAGCGCCGCCCCTCGGGCAGCCGCCGGGTGAAGACCTCGAAGACCGAGCGGCGTTCGGCGGTGCCGTTCGCCAGGGCGGCCTGCAGCATCGTCAGCTCGTAGTGATCCGTGAAGAGCGCTGTCGACGGCACGTCCACCGGCAGGCCCAGGTCCGCAGGGTTCATGCCACGGATGCTAGCGCACATTTCGTCAAAGTGACGAGATGTAGGGGCCCGTTTGTGCGACCGGCCCGTCACAGTGGCAGCATGGGACAAGTGAGTGTTGCTCCTATTGAGATCGAACGCACCGAATCGGCCGAGGAGACCTTCGCGGTCCCCGAACCGGACGTCCCGTGGGTGACCCTGGTGCACAACGACCCGGTCAACCTCATGAGCTACGTGACGTACGTGTTCCAGGCGTACTTCGGATACCCCAAGGACAAGGCGACCAGGCTGATGCTCGACGTCCACAACAAGGGCAGGGCGGTCGTCTCCAGCGGCACCCGCGAGGAGATGGAGCGCGACGTGCAGGCCATGCACGGCTACGGGCTCTGGGCGACCCTCTCGCAGGACCGCAACTGATGGGCGGCGTGTTCGAGCCGCTGAAGGGCGGCGGGGCCGCGGTGGCCCTGGACGAGATCGAGATCTCCATCCTGCGCTCGCTGGCCGTGCAGCTGCTGGAGCTGATCGGCCCCGGCGAGCCGGAGCCCGCCGCGGACGCCGACCCGCTGGCCGTGCTGTTCGCCTCCGACGGCCCCACCGAACCCCCGGCCGACCCGGCGCTCGCCCGGCTCTTCCCCGACGCCTACGGGGGCCCCGGCGGCCCGGGCTCCGGGGAGGATCCCGAGGAGCTGCGGGCCCGCTCGGCGGAGTTCCGCCGCTTCACCGAGAACGACCTGCGCAGCCGCAAGCGGGAGGACGCGCTGGCCGTCGTGCGCAGCCTCGACTCCCTCACCCCGGCCGGCGACGGCGCGGCGGTGCTGGAGCTGACCGGCGAGCTGCCGCTGCGCTGGCTCGGCGCGCTCAACGACCTCCGGCTGACCATCGCGGCCCGGCTCGACATCACCGAGGACGACGAGAGCGCGGTGCTGTTCCGGCTGCCGGACGACGACCCGCGCAAGCCGATGGTGATGGCGTACCTCTGGCTCGGCGGCCTCCAGGAGACGCTCATCGAGACCCTCTGAGACGGGCCCGTCCGCCCCGCGGACGCCACCTCGCGCGCGTGTTCGCTCAGCGGACGCTCAAATCCGGATAACGATCAGATCACCGCCATGCGGTGATCTGATCTTTTTGCGCCGCCATGTCCTGATATTGCCGTGCCCTGCGTCACTTTTCCGCCCTTCTCCCACCCCCGAGCACGTGATAGATCTTCACGACCGCCGACGGGACGCCACCCATGTCCCCCGGCCCGCTTGAACCGGCTGACCGCCGGCGTGCAACTCCATCCGTATCCGGGGGGATCGAGGAACCCGATCCGCAGCCGTCAGAGGCGCGGGTCGGCGTGGAGAAAGGCGCACCAAAACATGACCTCTGTGCAGGTCGAGCAGCACGACAGGACGCCCGGCGAGGGCGGTCAGGGCGAAGGCGACGGGGAGGGCTACCACCGGGCGCTCGGAGCCCGCCAGATCCAGATGATCGCGATCGGCGGAGCCATCGGCACCGGCCTCTTCCTGGGCGCCGGCAAGGCGATCTCCAAGGCGGGACCGAGCCTGATCCTGGCCTACGCCATCGCCGGACTGGTCATCTTCTTCATCATGCGGGCCCTGGGCGAGCTGCTCATGTACCGGCCCGTCTCCGGTTCCTTCTCGGACTACGCCCGCGAGTTCCTGGGCCCGTTCTGGGGGTACGTCACCGGCTGGACCTACTGGCTGTTCTGGGTGGTCACCGGCATCACCGAGGTCACCGCGGCCGCGCAGTACATGTCGTACTGGACCCACGACAGCTTCCCGCAGTGGGCCTACGCGCTGATCTTCACGGTCATCCTCTACGCCGCCAACCTGATCTCCGTGAAGCTCTTCGGCGAGCTGGAGTTCTGGTTCTCGATGGTCAAGGTCACCGCCATCGTCGGCATGATCCTGATCTGCGCCGGCATCCTCACCATCGGCTTCTCCGACGCGGCCGACACCGCCTCCGTCTCCAACCTGTGGAACGACGGCGGCTTCTTCCCCAAGGGCATCGGCGGCACGCTGATGACCCTGCAGATCGTGATGTTCGCCTTCCTCGCGGTCGAGCTCGTCGGCGTCACCGCCGGCGAGTCCAAGGACCCCGAGAAGACCCTGCCCAAGGCCATCAACACCGTGCCGTGGCGCATCGCCGTCTTCTACGTCGGCGCGCTCATCATGATCCTGTCGGTCGTCCCGTGGACGCACTTCCAGCCGGGCGTCTCGCCCTTCGTCGCCGCCTTCGAGCGCATGGGCCTGGGCATCGGCGCCGCGATCGTCAACTTCGTCGTGCTGACCGCCGCGCTGTCCTCCTGCAACTCGGGCATGTACTCCACCGGCCGCATGCTGCGCGACCTGGCGCTCAACGGCCAGGGCCCGAAGGTCTTCACCAAGCTCACCAAGAGCGGCACCCCGCTCATCGGCACCACCTTCTCCGCCGCGCTGATGCTGGTGGGCGTCTGGATCAACTACGTCGCCCCGGGCAAGGCCTTCGACTACGTCGTCTCCTTCGCCACCATCTCCGGCATGTGGGCCTGGATCATGATCCTGGTCTGCCAGATCCGCTACCGGTCCAAGTCCGACCGCGGCGAACTGCCGAAGTCCGCGTTCCGCGCCCCCGGCGCCCCGTACACGAGCTGGTTCGCGCTGCTCTTCATCGGCATGGTCATCGTGATGATGGGCGCCGACAAGGACTCCCGCGTCTCGCTGTACTGCGCCCCCCTGTGGGGCCTGATCCTGGGCGTCTCCTACCTGGCCTCCAAGAACCGCGGCCAGGGCGGCGACACCTCCGTGAAGGTCTCGCTGAGCGTGGACGTCTGACGCCACGGACTCCGTGTCCACCATTCGGGCCCTCCCGTACCACTCCTCGGTACGGGAGGGCCCGTCTGCTTATCCTGTGGCTCATGCTGACCCTCACCCAGGCCCTGTACGACCAGATCGTCGAGCACGCCCGCAAGGACCACCCGGACGAGGCATGCGGCGTCGTGGCCGGACCCGCGGGCACCGGCCGCCCCGAGCGGTTCATCCCGATGCTCAACGCGGCCCGCTCGCCCACGTTCTACGAGTTCGACTCGAAGGACCTGCTCAAGCTCTACCGCGAGCTCGACGACCGGGACGAGGAGCCCGTGATCGTCTACCACTCGCACACCGCCACCGAGGCCTACCCCTCGCGCACCGACGTCACGTACGCGAACGAGCCCGGCGCGCACTACGTCCTCGTCTCGACGGCCGACCAGGACGGCCTCGGCGAGTTCCAGTTCCGCTCCTACCGGATCGTCGACGGCGTGATCACGGAGGAAGAAGTGCAGGTCGTGGCCGCCTACTGACCACTATGTGAGCCGACGGCGTCCACGATGCGGGATCACACTCCAAACACCGGACCGGGAATCGTTAACATGACCGCATGGTTTCCCACGACGTGAGCATCGAGATGCCCGGCAGGCTGCTGCTCGTGGCGCGGCTGCACGTCGACCTGTGCCGCCTCGCCAGCGCCATCTGTCCTGCCGTCTGAGCACCGGGCCCCTTCCGCGCGGGGGCTGCACCAACGCGCGCCCGCACACTTCTTCGCCCCCTTCACGACACTGGAGCCTGCCATGGCCATCGAGGTCCGCATCCCGACCATCCTCCGCACCTACACCGACGGCGAGAAGGCCGTGAACGGCGAGGGCGCCACCCTCTCCGAGCTGTTCGCGGACCTGGACACCCGCCACCAGGGCATCGAGGCGCGCATCGTCGAGGACGGCAAGCTGCGCCGCTTCGTCAACGTCTACCTCAACGACGAGGACGTCCGCTTCATCGACGGCATCTCCACCGCCCTCAAGGACGGCGACAGCGTCACCATCCTCCCGGCCGTGGCCGGCGGCTCGAAGTAATGCGCTACGACTCCCCGCTCGCGGCGGTCGGCAACACCCCGCTCGTGCGCCTGCCCCGGCTGTCCCCCTCGGAGGACGTCCGGATCTGGGCCAAGCTGGAAGACCGCAACCCGACCGGCTCGATCAAGGACCGCCCCGCGCTCCACATGGTCGAGCAGGCGGAGAAGGACGGCCGCCTGTACCCCGGCTGCACCATCCTGGAGCCCACCTCCGGCAACACGGGCATCTCGCTCGCCATGGCCGCGAAGCTCAAGGGCTACCGGATCGTGTGCGTGATGCCGGAGAACACCTCGCAGGAGCGCCGCGACCTTCTCGCGATGTGGGGAGCCGAGATCATCTCGTCGCCGGCCGCGGGCGGCTCGAACACCGCCGTGCGGGTGGCGAAGGAGCTGGCCGAGCAGAACCCCTCCTGGGTGATGCTCTACCAGTACGGCAACCCGGACAACGCGGGCGCCCACTACGCCACCACCGGCCCGGAGATCCTCGCCGACCTCCCGTCGATCACCCACTTCGTGGCGGGCCTGGGCACCACCGGCACCCTCATGGGCGTCGGCCGCTACCTCCGCGAGAACGTGCCCGGCGTGAAGATCGTCGCCGCCGAGCCGCGCTACGACGACCTCGTCTACGGCCTGCGCAACCTCGACGAGGGCTTCGTCCCCGAGCTGTACGACGCCTCGGTGCTCACCACCCGCTTCTCGGTCGGCTCGGCCGACGCGGTGACCCGCACCCGTGAACTCCTCCAGCAGGAGGGCATCTTCGCGGGCGTCTCCACCGGAGCCGCGCTGCACGCCGCGATCGGCGTGGGCCGCAAGGCGGTCGCCGCCGGCGAGTCCGCCGACATCGTCTTCGTCGTGGCCGACGGCGGCTGGAAGTACCTGTCGACCGGCGTCTACACGGCGGCGACCACCGAAGAGGCCATCGAGGTCCTCCAGGGACAGCTCTGGGCCTGAGGCCCCCGTACGCACGGCACGCACCGGACGCCGCCGGCCCCCGCAGCACGCGGGGCCGGCGGCGTCGGCGTTTCGCGGTTCACCCGTTCGGCCCTCTCGGGGTCGCCCGCCCCGCCCTGCGCGCGCAGGCTCGGAACCGACCGGTTTCCCAGCAGCAGGAAGGTCGTCGACATGACCACCACCCCGGGCGGAAACACCCCCTCGACGCCTGCCGGTACACACGGCCGGGGGCAGCATTCCTCCAGCGCGTGGGCCGGCGGGGGCGTCATCTTCGCCGGCGTGCTGATGGCCGTCGGCGGCGTCGTCGGCGTCCTCGAGGGCATCGCCGCCCTCGCCAAGGACGACGTCTACCTCCCCGTCGGCGACTACACCTTCAAGTTCAACCTCACCTCGTGGGGCTGGATCCACATCATCATCGGCGTGATCGTCTTCATCGTCGGCGTCGCGATCCTCAAGGGCCTCCACTGGGGTCGCATCGCCGGCGTGATCGTGGCCGCCGTCTCGGTCCTCGCGCACTTCCTCTGGCTGCCCTACCAGCCGCTGTGGGGACTCATCTCGATCGCCTTCGGCGTCTTCATCATCTGGGCCCTGTGCACGGACGACCGCACCGAGACGCTGATCTGACCGCCCCGCCTCCGGCCCCCCGCCGCCGCGCCCGCCGTACGCCGCCGGGCGCGGCGGTGCGCGGACGGCCGCGTCAGCGGCCGCCGCCCAGCAGCTCCGCGAGCACCGCCGCATGGCTGCCGTCCGGGTCCTTGACCGCCGTCACCAGGGTCAGCGGGCCCGCCGCCGCCAGCTCCCGCAGCCGGTCCAGGCCCTCCAGCGCCGCGGGGGCCGCCAGCTCTGCCTCGTACCGCACCCGGAACTCCTCCGGCGAGCCGCCCGCGTGGAACCACTTGCGCAGCTCCGCCGACGGGGTCACCTCCCGCGGCCACTCTCCCCCAGCTACCGCTGGGAGGTGCCCCCACACCGCGGCCGCCTCCTTCGACAGCCCGCGCGGCCACAGCCGGTCCACGAGCACCCGTACGCCGTCCGCCCCCGGTTCCGGGGGATCGTAGACACGCCGCAGCCGGATCACTCCGCACCGCCTCCCAGCCCCTTGGCCTCGTCCCACAACACCGGGTCCAGTGTCCCCACCGGCGTGCGGAACTCCCACAGCGACACCTCCTCGGGCCGGTCCGCCTCCAGGAAACCGCCCCGCCCGTGCCACCCGGCCATCCCCGGCGGCACCGGGATCACCCCGGCCCGCCGGTCGTCGTACTTCCCGGCGATCCACGCCACCCGCGCCCGCTCCCGGTGTGCCCGCACGGCCAGCACCAGGCAGGTCCGGCCGTCCGCCAGCCGCCACAGCTCACCCGGCCGCACCCGCGGCGGCGGCGCCGGCCCGTGGGGCGGCGGCGCCACCGCCACCGCCGTGGCCCGCCGGGGGAGCAGCACCACCACCGCCACGGCGACCGCCGCCACCACGGCGGGCCACCACGACGTGTCCATATTCCGACCGTAGCCGCGCACGCCGCCCCCGGCACGGCAACGCCCGTGCCCCCCATCGCTCTGCTGGGTGACACCACAGGTGATTCCCCCCACAACGGCCCGCCGCGGAGGAGCGACCGGAGGTTTCGCGCCTTACGCTCGACCCACGCACGGCCCGCATTCCGTCCACGGACCGTCCCCGGAGGTTCACGCTCCATGAAGCTCACCGTCGTCGGCTGTTCGGGGTCCTTCCCGGCCGCGGATTCGGCATGTTCGAGCTATCTCGTCGAGGCCGACGGCTTCAGGCTGCTCCTCGACATGGGCAACGGCTCCCTCGGCGCGCTCCAGCGCCACTGCGGTCTCTACGACCTCGACGCGATCTTCCTGAGCCACCTGCACGCCGACCACTGCATCGACATGTGCGCGTACTTCGTGGCCCGCTACTACCGGCACGAGGGCGGCCGCTGCGGCACCATCCCCGTCTACGGCCCCGAGGGCACCGAGCAGCGCCTGACCACGGCGTACGAGGACGTCCCGGACGAGCGTTCGATGAGCGAGGTCTTCGACTTCCGGACCCTGAAGTCCGCCGTCTTCGAGATCGGCCCGTTCACGGTCCGCACGGAGAAGGTCTGCCACCCGGTCGAGTCGTACGGCATCCGCGTCGAGCACGGCGGCCGCGTGCTGGCGTACTCCGGCGACACCGGCGTCTGCCCCGAGCTGGGGACGCTGGCGGAGGGCGCCGACCTGTTCCTGTGCGAGGCCTCCTTCACGCACGGCAAGGAGGAAATCCCGGACCTCCACCTCAACGGCCGCGAGGCCGGCGAGTACGCCCGCGACGGCCGGGTCGGACGGCTCGTGCTGACGCACATCCCGCCGTGGACGGACGCCGCGCAGAACCTGGCGGACGCCAAGGCGGTCTACGACGGCCGCGTCGACCTCGCGCACGCGGGCGCCGTCTACGAGGTCTGAGGCTCCGGGAGCACGCCGGCAACGACGGAGCCCCCGCCCTCCCTTCCGGGAGAGCGGGGGCTCCGTCGCGTAGTTGCCGCCTACGAAACTGCGGGGGCGCGGAGGCCGCGGGGCCTTACTTGGCCTCGGCCTTCGCCAGCTCGGCGAGCTCCTCGTCGGACTCGCGGCCCGGAGTGGGGAGGTTCCACTTGGTGATCGCGAAGCGGAAGACCGCGTAGTAGAGGGCCGCGAAGCACAGGCCCACCAGGACCAGCATCCACGGCTTGGTCGCGATGCCGAGGTTCAGGAAGAAGTCGATCGCGCCGGCCGAGAAGCCGAAGCCGTCCTTCATGCCGAGCGCCCAGGTCAGGGCCATGGACACACCGGTCAGGACCGCGTGGACCGCGTACAGCACCGGGGCGATGAACATGAAGGTGAACTCGATCGGCTCGGTGACACCGGTGACGAACGCGGTGAGCGCGAGGGAGAACATCATGCCGCCGACGACCTTGCGGCGCTCGGGGCGGGCGCAGTGGACGATCGCGAGGCAGGCCGCCGGGAGGGCGAACATCATGATCGGGAAGAAGCCGGTCATGAACTGTCCGGCGCTCGGGTCGCCGGCGAGGAAGCGGCCGATGTCGCCGCTCTTGCCGTTGTACTCGCCCGCCTGGAACCACGGGAAGGAGTTGAGCAGGTGGTGCATGCCGACCGGGATCAGCGCACGGTTGGCGACACCGAAGATGCCCGCGCCGACGGCGCCGGAGCCGACCAGCCACTCACCGAGGCCGTGGATGCCCTTGCCGAGGACCGGCCAGATCAGACCGAAGACGATGCCGATGAGCAGACCCGCGAAGGCGGAGAGGATCGGGACGAGACGGCGGCCGCCGAAGAAGCCCGCCCAGTCCGGCAGCTTGGTCCGGTAGAAGCGCTGGTAGAGCAGGGCGACGACGAGGCCCATCACGACACCGCCGAGGACCTTGGCGTCCACGGGCGCCTCGACCATGACGATCTTGCCGTCGGCCACCTTGGCGATCTTCGGCAGGCTCGAGTCGGTGAAGGTGGCGAGCACCTTCTGGAAGACCAGGTAACCGGTGACGGCGGCCAGGGCCGTCGAACCGTCGGACTTCTTGGCGAAACCGATCGCGATGCCGACGGCGAACAGCAGCGCCATGTTGCCGATGATCGCGTCACCACCGGCCGCCATGTAGGTGGCGATCTTGTTGATGAAGTCCGGCAGCGACGCCTTGCCGAGCATGTCGTCCTGGCCGAGGCGGATCAGCAGAGCGCCGGCCGGCAGCACGGCAACGGGGAGCATGAGGCTCCGGCCGATGCGCTGCATGACGGCCATCACGCCAGCGCCCTTCTTCTTCTCCGCAGCGGTCGCTGTGGACATGGGTTCCTCCAGTGGACAAGGCGCTGCCTGGGGACATGGAAAATGGGGGTGGCGGCGTCTCGGAAGTGGGGGACCAATGGCTGCTCGGCAGCTGCATGGTCTACACCATTGGGTGGTGTAGACCAGTTGTAGCACGGTCGGGGTTAGATAAGGAACCTTCGATTTTGTGTGGCCTGCGCCACAGGAAGAAGGGCCTCCGGATCATTGGATCCGAAGGCCCTGGCCTTGTGTCACAAGGGGCGCTACGCCTTGGTGTTCTCCGCCTCCATCGCCGCGATCTCCTCGTCCGACTCCCGCCCCGGCGTCGGGATGTTCCACCGCGTGATCGCGAACCGGAACACCGCGTAGTAGACCACCGCGAAACCCAGCCCGATCGGGACGATCAGCCACGGCTTCGTCGCCAGACCCCAGTTGATGACGTAGTCGATCAGACCGGCCGAGAAGCTGAACCCGTCGTGCACCCCCAGCGCCCACGTCACCGCCATCGACACACCCGTCAGCACCGCGTGCACCACGTACAGCGCCGGCGCCACGAACAGGAACGAGTACTCCAGCGGCTCCGTGATCCCCGTGACGAACGAGGTCAGGCCCACCGACAGCATCAGCCCGCCCACCTCCTTGCGCCGCTGCGGCTTCGCACAGTGCGTGATCGCCAGCGCCGCCGCGGGCAGGGCGAACATCATGATCGGGAAGAAGCCCGACAGGAACAGACCCGCGTTCGGATCGCCCGCCAGGAACATGTTGATGTCACCGTGCACCGTCGTCCCGTCCGGCTTCGTGTAACTGCCGAACTGGAACCACACCGGCACGTTCAGGAACTGGTGCAGACCGATCACCAGCAGCGCCCGGTTCGCCACCCCGAAGATGCCCGCACCCCAGGCACCCAGCCCCACCAGCCAGTCCGAGAAGCTCTCCAGCGCGTCACCCACCGGCGGCCAGATCCACAGGCACAGCGCCGCGAACCCGATCGCCACGAACGACATGATGATCGGCACCAGCCGCCGGCCGTTGAAGAAGCCCAGCCAGTCCACCAGCTTCACCCGGTGGTACCGCTGCCAGAACCACGCCGCCAGCAGCCCCATCACGATCCCGCCGAACACCCCCGGGTTCTGGTACGCGTACCCCGCGAAGGTGTCCGTCGGCGTCAGGCACCCGCCCCCCACGTCCTTCGTCCCCGACGGGCACGGCTTCGGGAACGCGTGCAGCACCCCCCGGTACACCAGGAACCCCGCCACCGCCGCCAGCGCCGTCGAACCGTCCGCCTTCTTCGCCATCCCGATCGCGACACCCACGCAGAACAGCAGCGGCAGGCCCAGGTCCGCGTCCAGCAGCGCCCCGCCCGCCCCCGCCATCACCTTCGCGACGGCCGACCAGTCCAGACCGTCCTTGCCGAACACGTCCGGCTGCCCCAGCCGGTTCAGGATGCCCGCCGCCGGCAGCACCGCGATCGGCAGCTGCAGGCTGCGCCCCATCTTCTGCAACCCCTGGAACAAGCCGTTCCACCACTGCCTGCGCGGCACCGCCGCTGCGCTGCTCGCGCTCATCCGCTTCCTCCCTGGCCCGGCCCGTTTTGGCGGTCGCAGTACGTGCGGCACACTGGTGTAGACCAGTTGTGGGCAGGCTGCTGCTGATCGTCATCCTTCGGCAGGCGTCCGGCTCGCGCTCGCGCAGATAGGCCAACCGTGAGCAACGTGAGCTAACGTGACGAAGAGGACGCAGCGGGTAGCCGGCCGGCCACGGCCGCAAAGACTCGTCCTTCGAAACACTCAGGGAGAAACACATGGCCACCAAGGCTGAGAAGATCGTCGCCGGGCTCGGCGGCATCGACAACATCGAAGAGGTCGAGGGCTGCATCACCCGCCTGCGCACCGAGGTCGCCGACCCCTCCCTCGTCGACGAGGCCGCCCTCAAGGCCGCCGGCGCCCACGGCGTCGTCAAGATGGGCACCGCCATCCAGGTCGTCATCGGCACCGACGCCGACCCGATCGCCGGCGAGATCGAAGACATGATGTGAGCTGAGCCCACGGCTCGGCACAGCACCACCAGGACCCCGTCCCGGCCGCACCGGACGGGGTCCACGCGTACCCCCGCACCGACTAGGCTCACAGCCATGTCTCGCATCGACGGCCGCACGCCCGAACAGCTCCGCCCGGTCACCATCGAACGCGGATGGAGCAAGCACGCCGAGGGCTCCGTCCTCATCTCCTTCGGAGACACCAAGGTCTTCTGCACCGCCTCCTTCACCGAAGGCGTCCCGCGCTGGCGCAAGGGCACCGGCGAAGGCTGGGTCACCTCCGAGTACTCGATGCTGCCCCGCTCTACCAACACCCGCGGCGACCGCGAATCCGTCCGCGGCAAGATCGGCGGCCGCACCCACGAGATCTCCCGCCTCATCGGCCGCTCGCTGCGCGCCGTCATCGACTACAAGGCCCTCGGCGAGAACACCATCGTCCTGGACTGCGACGTCCTCCAGGCCGACGGCGGCACCCGCACCGCCGCCATCACCGGCGCCTACGTCGCCCTCGCCGACGCCATCGCCTGGGGCCAGGGCAAGAAGCTCATCAAGGCCGGCCGCAAGCCGCTGACCGGCACCGTCGCCGCCGTCTCCGTCGGCATCGTCGACGGCGTCCCCCTCCTCGACCTCTGCTACGAGGAGGACGTCCGCGCCGAGACCGACATGAACGTCGTCTGCACCGGCGACGGCCGCTTCGTCGAGGTCCAGGGCACCGCCGAGGGCGAGCCCTTCGACCGCAAGGAACTCAACGCCCTCCTCGACCTCGCCGCCGGCGGCTGCGCCGACCTGGAGGCCCTCCAGCTCGGCGCCCTGGACCTCCAGGCCCCGTAGCAACCGCCGGGCGCGGGCGCGCGTCTACCCGGGTACGGGCGCACGGTCTCACGACCGTGCGCCCGTCCACGCATCCGAGCTTGGGGGGACCCGAATGAAGCCGAAACTCCGCATCGCCGCCGTAGCCCTCGCGGCCGCCCTCGCCGTCCCGGCGGTGACCGCCTGCGACGCCATCTCCACCGCCATGGACTGTGCCAACACCGCCGTCGCCATCGCGGACAGCGTCAACAACCTCCAGCAGGCCGTGTCCAACGCGGGCAACAGCATCCAGGACACCCAGAACGCGCTCGACCAGATCGACACCAACCTCAAGAAGATCAAGGACACGACGGGCAACGCCGACCTCGGCAAGGCCGTCGACTCGATGAGCACGGCCGTCAAGAACGTCCGCACCGCCGTCAACAACGGCGACACCACCCCCGACGTCAAGCCGATCGCCGACGCCGCCGCCGAGATCACCAAGGTCTGCACCCCGGGATAATGGGGGCATGACCCGCCTGATCCTCGCGACCCGCAACGCGGGCAAAGTGACCGAGCTCCGCGCCATCCTGTCCGCCGCCGGCCTGCCGCACGAGCTGGTCGGCGCGGACGCGTACCCCGAGATCCCGGACGTCAAGGAAACCGGCGTCACCTTCGCCGAGAACGCCCTCCTCAAGGCCCACGCCCTCGCCCGGGCCACCGGCCACCCCGCCATCGCGGACGACTCCGGCCTCTGCGTCGACGTCCTGAACGGCGCCCCCGGCATCTTCTCCGCCCGCTGGGCCGGCGCCCACGGCAACGACAAGGCCAACCTCGACCTCCTGCTGGCCCAGCTGGGCGACATCTCCGACGAACACCGCGGCGCCCACTTCTTCTGCGCGGCCGCCCTCGCCCTCCCGGACGGCACCGAACGCGTCGTCGAAGGCCGCCTCCTGGGCACCCTCCGCCACACCCCGGCGGGCGGCGGCGGCTTCGGCTACGACCCGATCCTCCAGCCCCTGGGCGACACCCGCACCTGCGCGGAACTGACCCCGGACGAGAAGAACGCCATCTCCCACCGAGGCCAGGCCTTCCGCGGCCTGATCCCGGTCCTGCGGGAACTGCTGGGCTGAGGCCCTCGGATGTGCCGACGGCCCTGTACCCGGATGCGGGTACAGGGCCTTCTTGCAGGTGCGGCCGGGGGGATTCGAACCCCCACGGGATTTCTCCCACGGCGTTCTAAGCGCCGCTCGGCTGCCTGTTACGACACGGCCGCGAGGTGCTGCCATGGTAGCGGCCCGGTATCGGCTGCGGCGAAGGACGCCTCATTCACTGCGGCGGCGACCTCCTCGGCACCACGTGCTGGTGATTGCGTGGCAGTTGGGGCACAGCAGCCGGAGGTTCCCGAGCCTGTTGTCACTCCGGTCGCCGTTGACGTGGTCCACCTCCAAGGTCATGGGAAGCCCGAGCCATTCGGGCGGAGCGCCGCAGTCGGCGCAGCGCTCGGGCACATCTGCATCGCGGAGGGCGCGGCGCAGCTGTGCGGTCTTCGCGCGCCGTCCATCCTCCCGCTTGACGAGGATCTCGTCAGCGGATCGCGGCGGGCAGGTGCCGGGTTTGCCGCGCTGATGGGCCTGCCCCAGGAAGTGCGATGTCGAGAGCCCCTCCTCGCGGATCCAGCGCTTCAGCCTCTCGTTGAGCGTTCCGTTCGCCGGGAGGCCGAGCAGGCTCAGGGTTCCGGACAGCGAGACCGACGCGGCCACGGCCTCGATCAGCGCTGTACTCGAGGGCCTCGGGTGATACGTGCGCGCGCTCACCGCCGCCGCCTCTTGGCGCGTCCCCGGTAGGTGTCCGTGGTGGAGTGGCAGTTCGGGCAGAGGAGCCGCAGGTTTTCGCGGCGGTTGTCACGCCAGTTGCCGTCGATGTGGTCCACTTCCAGAGGGAGCGGCCGTCCCGACCAGGTGCCCTCGTTGCCGCACAGCGCGCATCGCAGGGGCACCCCGAGCATGCTCAGTGCGTGCCGGAGGCGGTCGCCGGGAATCCGTCGGGTGCGGTCGCCGCGTTGCTCGACGAGAACCGTCTCGGGCGTCCGGTGCGTACGGGTTCTTCCTGCCGGAGACGGCAGGAAGAAGTGTGAGGTGTCGATGCCGTAGGCCTTCACCTTCCGGCTGATGTGCGTGTGGTGGCCGCCCACCACTTCCAGTCCCAGGTGCCTCAGCACCTCGCACATGTTCGTTGAGGCCGCGACTGCCTCCGCCAGGACCTCCTTGGTCCACTTCACCCCCTCCTTGGCGAAGTGCGAGACGTCCACCCCTAGTCTGCGCATCCTGCCGTGAACGTACCGGCGGGATCCGCCTCGAGGGTCCACCCCGAGCTTCTCCAGCGCCTCGGACAGTGTCTTCGACGTGCTCGCCGCTTCCGCCAGGCGTTCCTTCGTGTACGGACTGACCGGCATCGCGCCCCCGTTTCCGGCCCCGCGTCCGCGCGGCCCCGTACGGGTTAACCGATCAGCATCACGTGAGGTTACGTGCGATAAGCGGAAAGTCCCGCACCACTTCGGTGCGGGACTTTCAGGGGTGCGGGGCCGGACGGGGTCAGATGCCCAGGTCCTTGATGATCTTCGCAACGTGGCCGGTGGCCTTGACGTTGTAGAAGGCGTGCTCGACCTTGCCCTCCTCGTCCACGACCACCGTGGAGCGGATGACCCCGGTCACCGTCTTGCCGTACAGCTTCTTCTCGCCGAACGCGCCGTACGCCGCCAGGGTCTCCTTCTCCGGGTCCCCGACCAGGGTGACCTTCAGGTGCTCCTGCTCGCGGAACTTCGCGAGCTTCTCCGGCTTGTCCGGGGAGACGCCGATGACGTCGTACCCGGCCGTCGCCAGGACGTCCAGGTTGTCCGTGAAGTCGCAGGCCTGCTTCGTGCAGCCCGGCGTCAGGGCCGCCGGGTAGAAGTACACGATCACCTTGCGGCCCTTGTGGTCGGCCAGCGAGACCTCGTTGCCGTCCGCGTCGGGCAGGGTGAAGGCGGGGGCGATGTCGCCCGGCTGGAGTCGCTCGCTCATCTCAACAGTCTCCTCGGGATGGGATCGGTACGGGATGAGCCTAAGCTGACGTCACTGACAGACTGTTCATGACGGATCACACGCATCACTACGACGGAGGCAGCGCGGTGCCGGAAGCCAGGACCCCCGCACAGATCGAGGCGGACATCGTCCGCCGCCGCGAGCAGCTCGCCGAGACGCTCGACGAGATCGGCGTGCGCATGCACCCGCAGACGATCATCGGGGACGCGAAGGCCCGGGTCGCCTCGGCGGTGGACCAGACGGCCGGCCGTGCCTTCGTCGCCGTGAACCGGCTCGTCACCGACGTGCGGGACGGCCTGCGCCACGAGGACGGCGCCCCGCGCTTCGAGCGGATCCTGCCGGTCGCGCTCGTCGCCGTCGGCGTGGTCGGCCTGCTGGTGGCCTCCTCGCGCCGCAAGCGGTGACCACCCGGTGACCACCCTCCGGCTTACAGGGCGGACGGCGGCAGGTAGGTTCGAGGCGTGAGCGAGAACACCACCCACGACAAGCTGCCCATCCGCATGCTCCACGACCGCGTGCTCGTGAAGTCCGACACGCCCGAGGGCGAGCGGCGCTCGGGCGGCGGCATCCTCATTCCGGCGACGGCCGCGGTGGGCAAGCGGCTCGCCTGGGCCGAGGTGGTCGCGGTCGGGCAGAACGTGCGCAGCGTCGAGCCCGGCGACCGGGTGCTGTACGACCCGGAGGACCGTGCCGAGGTCGAGGTGCGCGGGGCGACGTACGTGCTGATGCGCGAGCGGGACCTGCACGCCGTGGCGGCGGAGCGGCTGGAGGGGTCGAAGGACTCCACGGGGCTGTACCTCTGAGACACGGGCGTGCGAAAGGGCCGGTGACCGTCGTCACCGGCCCTTTTTGCGTGCCCTTTGCTACGGTGGAGCAGAACCCCCGACGAGACGCGCCGTACCGGGTAGCAGGACGCAAAGACGACGCACCCCGTTTCCGCTCTCGTCCCGGAGGTGCCTGTCATGGCCTGGGTTCTTCTTCTCGTCGCCGGTCTGCTCGAGGTCGGCTGGTCGATCGGCATGAAGTTCACGGAGGGCTTCACCCGGCTCTGGCCGTCCGTGTTCACCGGTGCCGGGATCGTCGCGAGCATGGTGCTGCTGTCGTACGCGGCCAAGACCCTGCCCATCGGTACGGCGTACGGGGTGTGGGTCGGCATCGGTGCGGCCGGGGCGGCGGTGCTGGGGATGGCGGTGCTGGGTGAGCCCGTCACCGCCGCCCGGATCTTCTTCATCTGTCTGCTGCTGGTCGCGGTGGTGGGGCTGAAGGCCACCTCCGGGCACTGATCACCCTCATTCGAGGAAGTGGGACGGCGGGCGGCGGCGGCCCGGGCCCTGGGTGGTGCCTCCGGTGGTCTGGCCGCCGTTCGTCTGGCCGCCGTTGGTCTCGCCTCCGGTGGTCTGGCCGCCGTTCGTTTCGCCTCCGGTGGTCTGGCCGCCGTTGGTCTGGCCCCCGGTGGTCTGGCCGCCGTTCGTTTCGCCGCCGGTGGTCTGGCCCCCGTTCGTCTGGCCCCCGTTGTCCTGCCCGCCCTGGGTCTGGCCGCCGTTCGGCGGTCCCGGCGGGGTGGGGGGTCCCGGCGGGGTGGGCCGGTCGGGGCGCTGCCACGGCGGGCGGCTGCCGTCGGGCTGCTGCGGGCCGGTGGGCTGGACCGGCGGGGGCGGCGGGAGCTGGGCGGCGCCGGGCTGGAGCTCCAGGTCGAAGTCCTCCGGGTCGGTGGCCTCCAGGGCCGTCTTCGTGTAGGCCGCCCAGATCCGGGCGGGGTAGCCGCCGCCGCCGATGCGGGCCTCGCCGAGCGCCCCGTACAGGGACTGGAGGGTGCCGGTGTCGGGGTCCTGGCCCATCACCGAGACCACCGTGACGAGGTCCGGGGTGTACGCGGCGAACCAGGCGGCGCGGTCCAGCTCGGCGGTGCCCGTCTTGCCGGCGGCCGGGTGGCCGGCGGCCAGGGCCTCCGTGCCGGTTCCGTTGTCGACGACGCTGACCAGCATGGACGTGGTGGTGTCGGCGGCCTCGCGGGGGACGGCCTGGCGGGGGGTGCGGTCGGGGAGGTGGATGTCGTCGCCGTCCTTGGAGATCTTCTCCAGGAAGGTGTACGGGGTGTACCGGCCGTGGTCGGCGAGGGTGGCGTAGGCCTGGGTCATGTCCACGACGCTGGCCTGCATGGTGCCGAGGGCCATGGCCGGGCCGACGACGAAGTTGGGGGTGTCCTCGGGGATGCCGAGGTCGATGGCGGTCCGCTTGACCTTCTCGGTGCCGACGTCGACGACCATCTGGGCGAAGACCGTGTTGACGGAGAGGTCGGTGGCGGTGTTGACGGTGATGTCCCCGTACGACTGCTGGCCCTCGTTCTCGGGGGCGTAGGGGATGCGGGTGCCGACGACGCGGCGCTTGTTGTCGCCGTTGTAGATGGTGTTCGGGGTGATGCGGCGGCCGTCCTGGGTGCGGGAGTCGTTCTGGACGGCGGAGGCGAAGACGAACGGCTTGAAGGTGGAGGCGACCTGGTAGTCGTGGCGGGTCGCGTTGTTCACGTACTGCTTGGTGTAGTCGATGCCGCCGTAGAGGGCGACGATCTTGCCGGTGGCGGGGTCGATGGAGGCCCCGCCGGCCCGGACCACGCGGTCCACGGGGCGTGCCCCGGGGTCGAGCTTGTCCATCAGCTGCTTCTGGACGGCGTCGACGAAGGCGGCCTGGCGGCGCTTGTCGATGGTGGTGGTGATCCGGTAGCCGCCCTCGGCGAGGGTCTTGTCGTCGAGGATCTTGTGTTCGGCGATGTAGTCCTTGACGGCTTCGACGAGGTAGCCGCGCTGTCCGGAGAGGCCGGCGGCGGCGCGGACCTTGCCGGGTTCGGGGAACCGTGCGGCGGTGCGTTCCTCGGGGGTCATCCACTTCTTCTTGACCATGCCGTCGAGGACGTAGTTCCAGCGGGCGGTGGCGCGGTCGCGGCTCTGGGGGTGGGAGACGACGTCGAAGGCGCTGGGGGAGTTGAGGAGGGTGGCGAGGTAGGCGCCCTCGGCGGTGGTCAGCTTGTTGACGTCCTTGCCGTAGTAGGCCTGGGAGGCGGCCTGGATGCCGTAGGCGTTGCGGCCGAAGTAACTGGTGTTCAGGTACCCCTCCAGGATGTAGTCCTTCGACTTCTCGCGGCCGAGTTTGATCGCGATGAAGAACTCCTTGACCTTCCGTTTGATGGTCTGTTCCTGGCCCAGGTAGTAGTTCTTGACGTACTGCTGGGTGATGGTCGAACCGGACTGGGTGCCCTTGCCGGTCGCCGTGTTCCAGGCGGCGCGGACCATCGCCTTGGGGTCCACCGCCCGTTCGGAGTAGAAGTCCCGGTCCTCGGCGGCCAGTACGGCCTCCTGGACGCCCCGGGGGACCTGCGACAGGGGGACGTTGACGCGGTTGACCTCGCCGTCGCGGGCGAGCTGGGAGCCGTCGGCGTAGAGGTACACGTTGGACTGGGCGGTGGCGGCGGCGTTGGCCGGCGGGATGTCGACCAGCAGGTAGCCGGCGACGAGCGCGCCGCCGATCAGGAGGGCGACCAGCAGCAGGGTGCCGAGCACCATGCGCCAGGTGGGCAGGAGGCGGCGCCAGCCGGTGCGTCTGGGGCGGGCCTTGGGGCGCTTGGCCCCGCTGGGGGGCCGGTTCGGGGTGTCGGGGTCGCGAGGGGGCCAGCCGGGGGGTGGTGACTGGTCGCTCATCTCCGGGGCTCCTCGTGACCGTGGGAAATATCCACATTTTTACCTCATGGTGTCCGGATGGACTGGCGTAAAACGGTCGCGTGGCTCGCCCCTCCGCACTAAGCTCGCGCGCTTTGGCCGACGTGGGAACGATGAGGGGAAACGGAGGGATGCGGTGGGGCTGCACACGGCGCGTCTGTACACGGCCGTCGCGGCCGGCGGATTCCGGCGCTACGCCACCTACGGGACGGCGACTGCCGCAGGGGTGTTCACCAACACCGTCTTCGGCTTCATCGTGGCGTACACGTACGTCGCCCTGTGGGACGAGCGCCCCCACCTCGGCGGCTACGACCAGGCCCAGGCCCTCACCTTCGTCTGGGTCAGCCAGTCCCTGCTGGCCGCCGGCTCGCTCATCGGCGGCGGCTTCCAGGAGGAACTCCAGGAACGCATCCGTACGGGTGACATCGCCGTCGACCTGTACCGCCCGGCCGACCTCCAGGCGTGGTGGCTCGCGGCCGACCTCGGCCGGGCCGGCTTCCAGCTGCTGGGGCGCGGGGTGCTGCCCCTGGTGGCCGGGGCGTGCGCCTTCACCCTCGCGCTGCCCTCCGACCCGCTGCGCTGGATGTTGTTCCTGGTGTCGGTCTGCCTCGGGCTGGTCGTCGGGTTCGGGGTGCGGTACCTGCTCGGGCTGGCGGCGTTCTGGCTGCTGGACGGGGCCGGGGTCAACATGATGGCCACCGTCGTGACCATCTTCTGCTCCGGGATGCTGCTGCCGCTGACCGTCTTCCCGGGCGGCTTCGGCGAGCTGGTGCGGCTGCTGCCGTGGGCCGCGATGCTCCAGGTCCCGCTGGACGTGCTGCTCGGCACTCACACCGGGGCCGGGGGAGCCGTACGGGCGCTCGGCTTCCAGGCCGCGTGGGCGCTGGCCCTGCTGGGCGCGGGGCGGCTGGTCCAGTCGGCGGCGACGCGGAAGGTGGTGGTCCAGGGTGGCTGAGGCGACGGTGGACCGCAGTACGCGGATGCCCGGCCGCGGTCTGCCGCACGAGCAGGCACGGGCCGGCGGCCGGCTGCGGGAGGGGCTGCGCGGGTACGGGCTGATCGCCGGGATGTGGATCCGCTCGACCATGACGTACCGGATGTCGTTCCTGCTGGCCACCGTCGGGAACGCGGCGATCACCGCCCTCGACTTCGTCGCGATCGCCGTCATGTTCTCCCACGTGGACGCGCTGGGCGGCTTCACCCTGCCCGAGATCGCACTGCTGTACGGGGCCTGCTCCGCCTCCCTGGGCCTGGCGGACCTGCTCCTCGGCAACACCGACCGGGTGGGCGTCCGGATCCGCGACGGCTCCCTCGACACCATGCTCGTACGCCCCGTCCCGCTGCTCGCCCAGGTCGCCGCGGACCGCTTCGCGCTGCGCCGGCTGGGGCGGATCGCGCAGGGGCTGGGGGTGCTGGGCTGGGCGCTGTCGGTGCTGGACGTCCAGTGGACCCCGGGGAAGGTGCTGCTGGTGCCGGTGATGGTGGTGGCCGGGGCGGGGATCTTCGGCGGGGTGCTGGTGGCCGGCGCGGCCTTCCAGTTCCTCGCCGGGGACGCGGCGGAGGTGCAGAACTCCTTCACGTACGGGGGCTGCACCATGCTCCAGTACCCGCCGACCGTGTTCGCGAAGGAGCTGCTGCGCGGGGCGACCTTCGTGGTCCCGCTGGCCTTCGTCAACTGGCTGCCCGCGCTGTACGTGCTGGGCCGGCCCGATCCGCTGGGGCTGCCGGGGTGGGTGGCGTTCCTGAGCCCGCTGGTGGCCTTCGCGGTGTTCCTGCCCGCGTCGCTGGCGTGGCGGGCGGGTGTGCGTTCGTACCGGAGTACGGGGAGTTAGGGGTAGGCAGTGCCGGATGCGTTGATCTCGTTGGACGGGGTCGAGAAGGTCTTCGACGTGCGGCGCCGGGTGGGGCTGATGCGCCGGGAGAAACGGCAGGTCAGAGCCGTGGACGGGATCAGCTTCGCGATCGCGCGCGGGGAGGTGGTCGGCTACATCGGGCCCAACGGGGCCGGGAAGTCCACCACCGTCAAGATGCTGACCGGCATCCTCACCCCGACCGGCGGCCGGCTGCGCGTCGCCGGCATCGACCCGGCGCGGGAGCGGATGCGGCTCGCGCACCGGATCGGGGTGGTGTTCGGGCAGCGCACGACCCTGTGGTGGGACCTGCCGCTGAAGGACTCGTACGGGCTGATGCGCCGGATGTACCGGATCCCGGCGGCGCGGTACGCGGAGAACCTGGAGCGGTGCGTCGAGCGCCTGGACCTGGCCGAGCTGCTCGACGTACCGGTACGGCAGCTGTCGCTGGGGCAGCGGATGCGCGGGGACATCGCGGCGGCGCTGCTGCACGATCCGGAGGTGCTGTACCTGGACGAGCCGACGATCGGGCTGGACGTCGTCAGCAAGGCCAAGGTGCGGGGCTTCCTGCGGCAGTTGAACGAGGAGCGCGGCACCACGGTGCTGCTCACCACCCACGACCTCCAGGACATCGAGCAGCTGTGCGAGCGGGTGATGGTGATCGACCACGGCCGGCTGATGTACGACGGGGCGCTCGGCGGACTCCACGCCCTGGGTGAGGGCAGCGAGCGGACGCTGGTGGTCGACCTGGAGCGGGAGCTCCCGCCGGTGGAGGTGGCGGGGGCCCGGGTGGTGAGGGTGGAGGGGCCGCGGCAGTGGCTGGCGTTCCCGGCGGGGGAGTCGGCGGCCCCGCTGGTGGCGGCGGTCGCGGCCAGGTACCCGCTGCTGGACCTGTCGGTGCGGGATCCGGACATCGAGGACGTGATCGCGCGGATGTACGCGGGGCGGGGGTAGGGCGTGAGGGTAGGGGGTGGGGGATTGAGGTAGGGGGAAATCAGGGTTCGCCCCGGGGTGGGGCGTCGGGTGTCTGCATAGGGTGGGCCATATGAGTGACGAGCGGCCGGAGAAGCCGTTGCCCGAGAAGACCTCGTTGGAGAAGACCTCCTTGGAGAAGGCGGCAGGGGAGCCGCCCGCGATGCGGGCGTCGGACGCCGACCGCGAGCGCGTGGTGGACCGGCTGAGGGACGCCGTCGCCGAGGGCCGGCTCGACATGGACGAGTTCGAGGAACGGCTGGAGGCCGCGTACACGTCCCGTACGTACGCGGAACTCGAACCGCTGACCCGCGACCTCCCGGCGGCCGGCTCCTCCCCGTCCTCCCTGTCCTCCCCGTCCTCCCCGTCCCCCGTTCCTTCCGCTCCGGCCCACTCGTCGGCATGGCCGGAGCGGATCGGCGGTACGGGGACCTCCGCCACGGCCGTCGCCGTCATGTCGGGCTTCCAGCGCAAGGGCCGCTGGACCGTGCCCGCCCGCTTCAACGCCGTGGCGATCTGGGGCGGCGGTGAGCTCGACCTGAGGGAGGCGGACTTCGCGGAGCGCGAGGTCGTCATCACCTGCGTCGCCGTCATGGGCGGCATCGAGATCACCGTCCCGCCGGGCGTCGAGGTCGACGTACGCGGCATCGGCATCATGGGCGCATTCGACCAGGGCAAGTCCCAGGACTACCGGCCGGAGCCCGGCGCCCCGCGCGTCGTCGTCAACGGCCTCGCCTTCTGGGGCGGGGTCGCGGTCAAGGTCAAGCAGCCGAAGGGGCCGAAGGGGCCTAAGGGGGAGAAGGGGCTCGGCGGGGGTACGCCGCGCAAGGAGCTGTAGGGCAGCCGGCGGCGCGCCGGGAACTCCCCGGACCTCCCGGGAGTCGGATGCTATGCAGACAAAACCGGCCATCGGGGGAAGGGCAGGAGCGGCACGTGAACAGCAGCACGGGTGAGCGTACGAGGGGCGGCCCGGCGGCCCCGCCACGGGGAGGGTTCGTCTTCAACGCGGCGGACGAGGAGCGGCAGCGCGGAGTCCGCCGGATGAAGGCGACCGCGACGGGGCTGCTGATCCTGGTCGCGGTCGTCTACGTACTGGCCAAGTGCGCGCAGAACGCCTGGGGCGCCGGAGCCTGGGCCGGGTACGTGGCCGCCGCGGCCGAGGCGGGCATGGTGGGCGCCCTCGCGGACTGGTTCGCGGTGACGGCCCTCTTCCGGCGGCCGCTGGGCCTGCCCATCCCGCACACCGCGATCATCCCCACCAAGAAGGACCAGCTGGGGATCTCCCTCGGGGAGTTCGTCGGCGAGAACTTCCTGTCGGCGGACGTGGTCCGCGCACGGCTGCACTCCCTCGGCATCGGCGGCCGGCTCGGCGCCTGGCTGGCCGAACCCGCGCACGCCGACCGCGTCACGGCGGAGCTGGCCACCGCGCTGCGCGGAGCCCTGACCGTGCTGCGGGACTCCGACGTACAGGCCGTGGTGGGCGAGGCCATCACGCGGCGGGCGGAGGCGGCGGAGATCGCCCCGGGCATCGGCAAGACCCTGGAGCGGGTCGTCGCCGACGGCGGCCACCACCGCGCCGTCGACCTCGTGTGCGCCAAGGCCCACGACTGGCTGGTCACCCACGGGGACTCGGTCATGGACGCCGTCCAGGGCGGAGCCCCGGGCTGGACCCCGCGCTTCGTCGACCGCAAGATCGGCGACCGGGTGTACAAGGAGCTCCTGCGCTTCGTCACGGAGATGCGCGACATGCCGGGCCACCCGGCGCGCGGGGCGGTGGACCGCTTCCTGCGGGACTTCGCGGCGGACCTCCAGTCGGACACGGAGACGCGGGCGCGGGTGGAGCGGCTGAAGTCCGAGGTCCTCGCGCGGGACGAGATCCAGGACGTGATCGCCTCGGCGTGGTCCGCGATCCGCACGATGATCATCTCGGCGGCGGAGGACGAGCAGAGCGAGCTGCGGCTGCGGGTCCGGTCCTCGCTGATGTCCCTGGGCGCCCGGCTCGCCACGGACGGGCGCCTGCAGGAGAAGGTGGAGGGCTGGATCGAGGGCGCGGTGGTGTACGTGGTCACCACGTACCGCAGGGAGATCACCTCGCTGATCACGGACACGGTGGCGGCCTGGGACGCCGAACACACCTCCCGCAAGATCGAGGCCCACATCGGCCGCGACCTCCAGTTCATCCGCATCAACGGCACGGTGGTGGGCGCGCTGGCTGGGCTGCTGATCTACACGGTGTCGCGGGTGCTGGGGGGATAGGGGCGGGGATAGGGGCGGGGCGGCACTGCCCCCGGCCGTGCCGGGGTGCGCAGCGCGCGGTCGCGCGGCGAGGGGGCTCACCCGGGCGGTCTCTGAGCCGGTTTGGGGGTTTCCCGTCAGTCCCATCGTCCTTCCGTGTCGTGCCGCCCTGTCAAGGGCGCTCCCTTCGGTCGCGTCGCTTCGCGATGTCGCTGCGCTCCACCCTTGACAGGCCGTCCCGCCCCGGAATGCCGAAAGACTGCCGGGAAACCCCCAAAAGGAACGGTCATAGGGGGAGAGAGGCGAGAAGCGGGCCTTTCGGAGATGAGGCGAGGGGCCGGGCGCCGGCCCGCTGGGCATACGGGCTCCCACGTCTGCGATTCCGGGCCGGGGAGGCGGCTACCCGCACGAGAGGCCGAAAAGAGCAGCCCAGGGAGCAGCCAGGCGCACCAGATCGCTACGCGCTTCTCATGTCTCAGCGTCCGACGGCCGCCTTGGGCCGATCCCCGCACCAGAAGACAACCAGGACAGCCCGGGAAGCGTATGGGCGCGGCAGATCGCTACGCGCTCCTCCCGGCTCGGCGTCGCACGGCCGCCCGGGGCTGATACCGCCACGAGAGGCCGAAAAGAGCAGCCCAGGGAGCCGAGAGGCGCACGGCAAATCCAGCCCCGCCGGCGTTTTGAGGCGCGGGGGTCTGGGGGCGGAGCCCCCAGGAGGGGTCCGGGGCGCAGCCCGGGGGTGCTTCCAGCCCCGCCGGCGATTGAGGCGCGGGTCCGGGCGGAGCCCGGGGAATGGTGGAAGTGGGGGTCCCCCCGGACGGAGTCTGGGGGAGGGTAGGGGACAGCTCCGCGCAGCGGCCCCCCACCCGCAGCCCCCTGGGCCCGGAGGGAGTGGCCCTCGGCCCGGGGAGCGGGGTACGGCTCGGGGCCAGGGGACGGGGACCGGTCCCCGGGGGCGGTCAGGCGGAGCGGTCCGCCACGGCCCAGGCGGTCGCGGCGACGACACCGGCGGCGCCGACGACGGCCGGCCACGCCCCGACCTTCTTCGCCAGCGGATGCGCCCCCGCGAAGCCGGCGAGGTACAGCGCCCCGAGACCGGCCGCCGCCGGCACCCCGCCCCGCTTGTGCCACTCGCGCCCGGCCACCAGCCCGGCGGCGCCGAGCACGACACCGCCCAGCGGCCGCTTCTTGGTCCAGCGGGCCACGGCGTAACCGCCGACCAGCCCTGCCGCCGCCACCGCGGAACTCGGTACCCGAGCCATCTCGAACTCCCTCACACGTCGTGTCTTGCGATGAACTGCCCTGCACACGGCCGGCACCGGAACCGACACCGGCACCGGTACCCGACCCGTCAAACCTAACGCGGGCGCCTCGACGCCCGCCGGACCCCCACCGCCCCGAGCACGAGCACCGCCCCGCCGACCACGGCGTCCGGCACCGCCTCCCGCACCGCGCGCGGCAACAGCGCGACGACCCCGAGGACCAGGAGGAAGGCGAGCGCGCACCGCCCGGCCGCCCGCAGCAGTCTGTCCGTGTTCACGGTTGCTCAACGCCCCACCCCCATCCGCGACACGGACGACGCCGAGGCGATTTGTCGCACACTCGCCGGTTCTGCGCATCACCGGATACGGGAACCTCATGCGCGTAAATTCGGTCTTCCAGCAGGAATCCCCCCAATCACCCCAGGAGTCGACACAGTGATCTCCTACGGACGCACCGTCCTGGACCTCCAGGACGAGCTGGTCGACGCCTACGCCGAGGTCTTCGCCGCCGCGCCCTGGAACGAATGCGAAGAAACCATTCGCCAGTTCTCCACCCGCCTCCAGACGGACGTCCGGCGCCCCGGGTTCCGTATGGCCTTCGCCCAGTCCGAGGCCGGCGTGGACGGCTTCGCCACCGCCTGGCTGACCCCCGAGCCCTTCCCCCAGCACCGGGCGTACCCCCAGGTCGCCGCGCAGCTCGGACCCGACCGGGTGCGGGAGCTGCTCGTCGGGGCGCTGGAGATCGACGAGCTCGCCGTACGGGCCTACGCGCGCGGCCACGGCACCGGCCGGGCCCTGCTCGCGGAGATCACGGCGGACGCCCCGCAGCGGCGGGCCTGGCTCCTCACGTCCCGGCTGGCCACGGACACGGTGGCCACGTACCGCCGTCTGGGCTGGCACGAGGTGCAGGCGCTGCCCGGCACCCAGACGGGCGTCGTCGTCTTCCTGTCCCCGGACCACCCGGGCCGGCCCGGCTAGACCGGACGCGCAGCGGGCATCACCGGGCCGTGATCACACCCGGAACCGCCAAAGTCGCCCGCCGCCAGCTCGGCCTCGCCACCCGCCACCAGCTCACCGCCACCGCCGGGGTCCCCGGCGGCACCGTCACCTCCCGCACCCGCCCCGGCGGGCCCTGGCAACGCCTGCTGCCCCGCGTCTACCTCCTCCAGATGGGGCCGCCCGACCACCGCCAACGGGCCCTGGCCGCCGTCCTGTACGCCGCCGACCCGGCCGCGGACCCGCTCTCCGGCGAGACCGCCGCCCTCACCGGCGCCGCCGCCCTCTCCCTCCTCGGCATCCGCGACACCCCGCCCGCCCCGGCCGACGTACTGATCCGCGCTCCGCGCCGCCTCGCCGGCACCCCGGAGGTCCGGCCCCTGACCACCTCGCGCTGGCCCCGCACCATCACCGTCACGGGCGTCCCCAGCGCCCGCCCGGTCCGCGCCGCCGCCGACTTCGCCGCCCGCTGCCCGAGCCCCGACCGGGGTCCGCTCGGTCCTGGCCCACGTCGTCCAGTCCGGCTGGTGCCACCCGCACGACCTCCACGCCGAACTCCGCAGCGCCCGCCTCCTGGCCCGCCCGGCGATCCGTGCCGCCGCCGGGGAACTCCTGGCCGGGGTCCGTTCGCCGGCCGAGGCCCGGGCCCGCGACGCCCTCACCGGCACCGACCTCCCGACCCCGCTGTGGAACGCCCGCCTCCACACCCCGGACGGCACCTTCCTGGCCAGCCCGGACGCCTACTGGCCCGACGAGGGCGTGGCCCTGGAGATCGACTCGGCGGAGTACCACTACACCCGTGACGCCTGGCAGGCCACCCTCCGCCGCCGCCTCCGCCTGGAAGCCCACGGCATCCTGGTGGCCAGCGCCACCCCCTCGATGATCCGCGACACCCCGCACGAGGTAATCGCGGCCCTCCGCACCCTCCTGCTTCTGGCCACCACCCGCCCCACCCCACCCACGGCCCTGGCCAAGGGCCACCAGCAGCTCACGCTGTTCAACTCGGCGGAGGGCGCTAAACTCCAGGCGCCATGAGCAAGAAGCCAGAATCGGGTGAGTGGGCCCCGCCTCCGGGGTCCTGGGCATCGTCTCCTGGAAACCGGCGCAGCATGCTGGGAAACCGGAGTCGGGACACCTCGCCCGAGCGGGCACTGCGGTCACTCGTGCACGCCCGAGGCCTGCGCTACCGGGTAGCTGCCAAACCTCTTCCTAAGATGCGGCGCACGGCAGATCTGGTGTTCGGTCCCACGAAAGTAGCCGTCTTCGTTGACGGATGCTTCTGGCACGGATGCCCGCAGCACTTCGTGCCACCCAAGACCAACCCCGACTACTGGAGCGAGAAGATCAGCGGCAATGTGCGCCGCGACCGGGAGACGGACGACAGGCTTGCCGCCGAAGGCTGGCTGGTCCTCCGGTTCTGGGAGCATGAGGCCGCGGGGGACTGTGCTGCTGCGGTGTGGGACGCAGTCACAGGTCGTCGTTCGGGTACTCGGAAGTAGAGCTTGCGCCCCGCTTAGGAAGGCGTGCTGGAGGGCACTGCTTCGCCTGGAGTGCGAGGTGTGCCAACTCGCGCTTCCGCGGCGAACAGGGTTCCCTCAGAGGCCGCATCTGTGCCTTCCGGCTCTGGGTCGCCTTCCATCTGATAACCCTTGAGGAGCTCGCTCCGGTGTTCCGGACGAAGGACGGCCGCGATGGCCCGTCCCACGGCCTCGGCAACCGGCGGCGGGAAGGCATTGCCCACCTGGCGGTACCGTGCGGTCTTGCCGCTGCCTGCGAACGTCCAGTCCCTGAAGCCCTGGACTGCGGCGGCTTGGTCGACCGTGAGCATTGGGCCGTCCTTGCGGAACAAGTCCCGCTTCGGAGCTGCCTCGTGCTTGTCGTTGGCTACACCCTTCGCGTCCACATGCAGGGCGGCCCAGGCCTTCTTGGCACGCGTGGGGCCGAGGTCGGCGCCACCATGCTTCTTGGAGCCGCCGACCAGGGTGGGCGCCACGGTGACACCGGACTCCTCGGCCTCTCTCAGCCAGTCCTTGTACACCTGCTCGCCGGTCAGAACCGACTCGCCCACCTCGAACTCGACATCCCAGTAGTCCGAGTACCGGTCCCTCATGGTGGATTTGAGGGTCTCTACCAGGTTGTCCCCGGGCAGGGTGTCCTGCAGAGGCCAGACGAAGTCCGTGTGGTTGTCCACGTCCTCGTGGAACGCGACCAGGATGGCTCGGGGGCGCAGCTGCGGCACGGCAAACTTGTTGGCGTCCATACGCCGCCAGATTTTCCGCATGCGCTGGTCCTGCTGCTTCGCGGTCATAGCATCCGGGATGTCCGGGATGGCGTACCCGATATCCTTGAGCTTCCTGATGATGCGGAGCCGGTAGTCAATAAATACCTCCGGCGGCTCGAGAATTCCGCGGACGTTCTCGATCAGGATTGCTCGGGGTTTGAGGTCCGCGACGATCTCCAGCATGCTGGGGAAAAGGTCTCGCTCATCGTTTTCTCCCAGTTGCTTTCCGGCCAGGGAGAAGGGGGGGCAGGGGACGCCGCCCGCCAGGAGATCGATGTTTCTGCCGCCGCGCGCCCTTTGGAGGTCCTTGATTGCCTGGTGCTCAGGAGATCCCAGGAATTCACGGACATCGGACGGCCGCAGCGCCTCGATCTTCTGCCGGGTCCAGCCCGGCCAGGTGCCGACGTTCGCCTTGAGGGTTTCCACAGCGTTGGCGTCCCACTCGACCAACGCTGCATGGTCGAACCCGGCCTGGTGGAGGCCGGAAGCCTGGCCGCCTGCGCCTGCGCAGATCTCGACCGATACCAGCGGGTCGTCGAAGCTGGGGCGGGGTCGCCGCGCGGTCATCGCTGGTCTCCTCATGTGTGGCGCGAAACATCCAGTGTGGCAGGTACGCCAGGATGCATCCTCACACGGGAGTCGGACATCTGGGCGCCGAAGTGCTCGCGAGGCACTCCGGCGCCCGCCTCCTGTCAGCGCCGCCTGAGGTGCTGGAGCAGGGAGGCGACGTCGGCTGGAGCCAGTCCGGCCGCCACGGAGGGCTCCTCCTGCAGGTCCGCGAGCTGCTGGACGGTGGGGTCGTCGAGGATCTTCCCCATGAACTCCAGCTTGCGGTCGAGACGGGCCTCCACCACCTCGTCGATCGTGTTCCGAGCCGCCAAAACAGTGACACGGGTCTCAGTGTCGGGCGCCAGTCCGAGGCGGTGGATGCGGTCGAGGCTTTGGAGGTAGCGGCCGGCGACGAAGTCGCGGTCTACGTAGACCGCGTCATGGCAGACGTGGTGGAGGCTGATGCCCTCGCCCAGAGTGGCGGGGTTCGAGATCAGCACATGGCAGTCCTTGCTCTCGCGAAACCTCCGGATCTCGTCATCGCGGTCCGGTGTTCCACCATGCACCACGGCTGGCGAGAATCCGGACAGAAGGCGCTCCAATGTGGTCAGGCTGCGGACGAAAGTCGACCAGACTAGCGTTTTGCGTCCTTCCTGGGCGTTCTTTGCAACGATCGCGGCGACTTCCTGGTATTTCGGCGAGAGTTCATAGTCTGGAAGATCCTTCATGAGCGCGTACAGGGAATGCCCGCGCGGGATTTCCAGAGGAGGGAGCTGGTAGGCCAGTGGCTCGTACCGGCTTCCGCCGTCCAGGAGGAGAGCGGGGCTGGTTGCCGCCATCAGGAGGCGCAGAGCGGTCTTTCCCAGCGCACTCAGATCGTCCTGCCCGGACCGTGAGTCCTCGCTGCCGATCAGGGCCTCGTAGATTTCGGCGTGCAGAGGGGGGAGCTCTACGTAGCGGACCCGGGGCTCCATCGGGGGAAGGCCGAGCTCCAGCTTGGTGGTCCTGGTGAACAGCGGCCGGAGGGTGCGGCTCGCCTCCGCCAGGTCCCCGCCGGCCACTGCGCGTGCCACCGCACGCTGGCCGTGACCGGGCCAGACGAAGCCCAGGAGGTTCTCGAGATCCTTCCTCCCGTTGGGGGCAGGAGTGCCCGTGAGGATGAGGCGGCGGCGGGCGAGCGGGCCCAAGGCCATGCAGGCAGCGCCGTAGGTGCCGCGAGCCCCGAGCTTCATCCGGTGAGCCTCGTCAAGGATGAGCAGAGCTGGCTCCGACTGAAGCCATGCCGTCAAGACAGGCAGCGCGCGGTCCAGCCGCTCGTAGTTGACGATGAGGACTTCGGCGTAGTCGTCCATAGTCCCGTCGACCACGTGAGGCCGGAGACGGTGGCGGAAGCAGACAGCGGTTTCGTACTTCCAGGACTCGTAGGCGGACTTGGGACAGACCACGAGAAGGCGCGACACATTTCCGCGGGCCTTCTCCGCTGCGTACACGCCGAGTGCCACGCGCGTCTTGCCGGCGCCGGGCACGCTGAAGTTGGCGCCGTGCTGCAAGGAGAGCAGCTTTGCGATGTCCCTCTTCTGGAACTCTCCGAGCTCGGCCTTCCACTCGTCGCCCAGCATGGCAGGGACATCTTCAGGTGCGACTTCGGCTGCAGACGCGGCTTCCGGGTCGGTGAGGCGCTGCTCGACCTTGGCGGCGTCTTGGATGCTGCCGATGACAAGCTGCTGTAGGTCCGGAGCCCATTCGACGCCTGCCTGGTCCGGCCATTGGGCAAGCTGATCGACCCGGGTCAGCAGGTCGTCCACATCGGCCACAGCCGCCGTGGGGCCGAGCTGGCCGGCGGTGCGGAACCGTCCGGCCAGCTGCACCAGTGCGTCCGCATACTCGGCGGACACTTTGAAGACCACCCTGGTGCGGGTCTCGTCGAATTCCAGGCGCAGTGAAGCGCCAGTGGAAGTGTCCACGGTCACGAGCGGCCGCCGGACACTGCGTCGATCAGCCAGGCGACACCGTCTGCGGGGTCGTCCCCAATCCTTTCCGCCTGCGACGCGAGCTTGGTGAGGCTGTCCCGCAAGAGAAGCAGGGCGTCGTCGAAGGCCTGCTTGTCCAAGCTCCGGGAGGCCCGCGCCTGCACGAGGTCGACCGTGCACTGGTCGATCGCGGAGCAGGCGTCCGCGAGCCGCGCCGGTGCCAGCTGCTTGCGCTTGCGGACCCGGGCGTCGCGGCCGGCGTCGTCGATAGCCTTGTCGAAGGCGGCCTTGGCAGCGGCTACGGTTTCGCGTGCTGCCGCCTTCTCGCTTTCAGGCGCGACGGGACTGTCGGCTAGGGCCTTCGCGCGCAGTACACGGTCGTTCAGCGCGCGCGCCGCGGATACCTTCGAGGTCGTTCCCTTGACGGCGATCCCGAGGCCGGGGATGGAGACGGACTCCTGCACAGCCCCCGTATCGCCTGCCAGTTCGACAGGAAGCGCCTTGGAGAGGTATCCAGCCTTGGCGAACTCTTCATCGATGTGGCGGACGTCGGTCTTCGAGAAGCCGAGCAGGATGGCGCAGAGGCGCCATTCCTTCAGGAGGTCAGCCTCGTCCGCCTCCACCTCAGAGAGGTTCTTGTAGAGGCGCTCCAGCTCCTTCAGCTTCTCCTGGTCCATCTCGAAGTCGATCAGGCTCAGTGATGCCTCGCCGGTCCTGCTGCGCTCGATGAGCTCGCGGACCGCGGAGAGGATCCACCGTTCCTGGTGATAGGTCTTCGTCTGCACCCGGAACTCCCGTGCGATGTCCTCGGGTGTCCTCCCGAGCTGGGCCTGCTCCTCCATCGCCAGCAGCCTGTTGACGTAGGAGTAGTCCCGGCGGTGGTCCTTGCGCAGCTGGAGCGAGAGCTCTACAGCGTTGATGTCTGCCCAGGTGAAGGACGACGGCAGGACACCGACCCGCATAGATGTCTTGCCCGCCTCGCGGAGCGCGGCGGCGCGGGTGTTGCCGTTGACGAGCACGCCGTGGTGGGTGACGAGGCCGGGGTCGTTCTGGCCGTACTGGAGCAGGCTCTCCTTGAGCTTGTCGAACGCGGTGTCGCGGACCCGAGGGGCAGAGGGGTCGGCCTTCAGCAGGTCGGCGAGGTAGCCCTGGCCTTCGGCGCTATAGGGGTCTGCCTCCAGCTGCTGGTCCCGAGCGGGGTTGTGGGTTCGCTGCGCGCGGATGCGATGTGTACCCGGGTTGAAGTAGAGGCTGTCGAGTGGAAGCTCGATGACCTCCACGTGAATGGTCGTGCCGTTCCAGTCAATGCTGACGGTTTCCCGGGTCCCCCCGGCTGCCTTGACGTCCTCGAGCCGCTTGCGGATCAGCTCGCTGAACTCTTCCGCGCGCGGCGGTGGCGCGAATTCCCGGAACACAGTCCACACCTCTTCTTCTTTGTTTTCACCGTGTTGGTGCCGAATTTTGCGCAGGCTTGCTACTGGTTCTGCTGTACGGCCGCTCGGACGGCCTTCCGCGATACCTCCGGAAGGGTCTGGAGGATTCCCCAGATCTGCTCCAGGGGCCCCCGCGTCCGCTGGCCAGCGTCGATCCATGCGCCGAGAGCGGTCTTCTCGATAGAAGTCAGGAGGCCTACCTCGGCCAGCAGTGTGGCGAGGTCCACCTCGCTGGTGCCGCCGGCCACGCACTTGCCGCAGACGGTGACGAGCTGCTCCTCGGACGTTCCGTCGGCCAGGAGTACGCTGCGGCGGGCGATGGCGAGCTGCGACGTGCCTGAAGACCCGTCCGGGTACTTCTCTCCCACTCCGATCCCGCAAGTCCGACAGAGGAAGCTGTCGTCGCTCCAGACCTTTGCCCGCTGTGTGGAGGTCAAAGTGTTCCGCTGCTTGGCGGCGGCCTGGCCCGGCAGCCAGATTTCGGCCCCCCGGGCGACGTACTTCTGCTCCTGCTGCTTCAGCGACGGGTCCTCGCGGTGCGTGTCGATCTGCCAGTTGTGGTCCCGGAGTTCGCGGACGCGCCGGTCGATCTGGGCGACGTTGGGGAAGGCCTCGCGCAGTTCGGCCTTTGTGAAGACCCCTCCCACCCCTACCTTCGTCTCCAGCCACAGCGCAGCCTGCACCTTGGCGCCGTACTTGGGGTCCTGCCAGTAGGGCAGGGCGGCACTGCCAGTGCTGTCGGTCATTCCGTACTCCGTTCAGTGAAATAAGCGTGGAACGAGCAGGGCGGATCGTCCGGGATCCCGGATTTATTTCGAGCTCGGCGGTGTCGATGTTAACCGTGAAGGAAGGAGAAACGAGCCCCCCGTTGATGTGGTGATCTGCACCACATCGAAAAAATCCCCTGGGGGTGGCGCGGCATATCTAGGGGAACCCTCCGGCGTGGAGCGGATGTTGAGTCTATTTCATGCAGGCGGCCCCTTGTCTAGTCGTTTCCGTGTTGCCAATTAAGTGGAAATTATTCGTTGCCATTTAATTGGCAACACTCGGAATTGTCGATTCCAGTGATACCGATTCTCCCGGGGGGTTAGTGTTCACTCGTGCGGCATGGCGGTATTGGCTGAGGGGTGGGTGTGGAGTGCAGCGCAGAGGTTCAGCAGCAGCGGTCGGCGGAGGCGCGGGACGAGGCGGATTCGCGACCCGCTTTCTTGCTCCACTCCTAGCGGTTGCGCAGGAGGGGCCGTCAGGAAGTGTGGAGCCGCGCATCTCCCGGCGGCGGGTCGCAGCGATGCTGCAGGACGCTGGCTGCGATGTCAGTGCCAGCAGTCTGACGCGCTACTTGCAGGGCGACAGGCGCCCGGAGCTGGAGTTTGTCCGCGCCTTGTACGACCTGGCCGCCGCACGCAGCCAGCTGTCAGCCCCGGCCGGAATCCGGTGGGGGGATGTCGAGGCGGCGCACCGGCGCATCGCGTGGTGCAAGAACTGCGCAGACCTCGACGACGCGCTTGCAACCCTCCGGGCGGAGAACAGGGAGAGAGCGGAGTCTCTGGAGGCCCTGGCGGAGGAGGTGGCCGGCTTGCGCAAGCTGGCGAAGGCGGTCCGGCGCCGAGCGGCGCTTCCGCCGGTCCCCCCTGCTGAGGGGGACCGGCGGAGCGACCTTTCTGATGCCGCTGCCGCCCGGACCTTTGCGGCCACTGCGGCGGAGCTCTACTCCAATGGCCGGCCGGATGCCGCCGTTGCGGCACTCTCGGATGCCGTTCGCTTCCTCACTGCCGAAGAGGCCGTCGCGGCTTTGGAGTTCCTCCACTGCGGTCAGCACACGCAGCTTGAGGAGTCCTTCGGCCAGATGGTCGCGCGAGACCGGTCCGCGGCGACAGTAATCGAGGTAGCGGTCGAGCTGAGGGGGCGCCAGATGGTCGGACTCGCTGACGGAATCCTGGAGGCGGCCGCTGCAGGCGCGGCCCGCCGCCGCGAAGCGGCGGGGTGAGCCGTCCCGGGTCTCGTGCTCGTGTCGGCGGGCGAGTCGGGACCAGGGACGGCGGCCCGGCGCCGGCGGGCCGGGGAGGGACTATCAGGCGTCGATGATTCCGTGGCACTCCGTGTACGGCTTGCCCGAGGTGCACCAGCAGGGGGCCGTGGGGGTGGGGGGCCAGGGGGTGGCTTTGCCTCGGGCGGCCAGGGTGGTGGCGTATTCCGGGAGGAGGGCCGGGGAGGCCGGGGAGGTTTTCTCCGAGGCCGCGAAGGCTTCGTACGAGGGGACGCTGCCCGTCACGATGCCGAGGTTCGTGGTGCCCGAGGCCGCCAGGGCGCGGAGGGAGGATTCCACCGCCGTGAGGTGGGCCTCGCGGGAGGGGTACTCCGTCGAGAGGGTGGGGTACGAGGTGAGGAGCTCGGACAGTTCGCGGGCCGGCCAGTGCAGGATCGCCACCGGGAAGGGGCGGGACAGGGCGGCGCGGCGGTCGCCGAGTTCGGCGCGCAGGCGGGCGATCTCGGCGCGGAGTTCGGCCGGGTCGTTGGAGCCCAGGGCCCAGATGCGCTTCGGGTCGTGGAGTTCGTCCAGCGGGATCGGCCCGATGTGGCGGGTGTCGGCCACCATGTCCCAGTCGTCGTGGGGCAGGGCGAGGAGCCGGCGGACGCGGTGGCGGCCGGTCAGGAGTGCGGTCGTGGCGTGGGTGAGGGGGGTCTCCTCCGAGGTGAGGAGGGTGGCCGCCTCGGTGAAGCACTCGTGGGAGGCTTCCAGTTCGTCGTGTGATTCCAGGGCTTCGGCGATGACTTCCCAGGGGGCCGGGTCCGTGGGGGCCGCCGCGCGGATGCCGGAGATCAGGGCGCGGGCCTCGGCCTCGTGGCCGTACTCCCACAGGTTCGCGGCCTGGCGGGCCTTGATCAGGTGGGGGTGGGCGGGGGAGGCGGAGAGGAGTTGGTCGTAGAGGGCGCTCGCGCGCTCCCGGGCGTCGGCCAGTTCGAGGTGGGCCGCGGCCTGGAGGAGCAAGGGCTCCTGGTCCTCGGGGTAGCGGGTCGCCGTGCGGATCAGACGCTCGGCTTCGGCGGTGTGCTCGGCAGGCGTGTCGGGGCGCATGGTTCACACCGTACTGCTGCTGGTCAGTTGAGGGGGTAGGTCTTAAGGTGCCCGCCGTGCGGGATCGCGTGCGGGTGGTGGTGCAGGGGGGCGGCCGGCGGGTGGAGCGGGCGGGCTTCGCGCGGCTGTTGTGGGTGGGTGCCGAGGTGCTCACCACGCTGGGTGTGGTGGTGGCGCTGCTGGTCGTGCACCAGGTGTGGTGGACCAACCGGCAGGCCGCGGCCGCCGCCCGGGAGCAGGTCCAGGTGTTGGAGGAGGGGTGGGGGGAGGCGCGGGGGGAGGGGGCGGGGAGTTCGCCGTCGTCCGAGGTGCGGGAGTCCGTGGATGAGGGGGGCGGTGGTGGGGATCCGGTGGTTGTCGAGGGTGGGTCCAGTGGGCCTCCGGTGCCGCCTGCTCCGGGGAAGGGCGGCGGGGTGGCGTCGCCGTCGCCGGCGCAGCCGGGGAGGGGCGTCGGGGGGAAGGCTCCGGCGGCGCGGGTGCCCGCGCCGGCGCGGGACGAGGCGTACGCGGTGTTGCGGATTCCGCGGCTCGGGCTCGCCGTGCCCGTCGCGGAGGGGGTCGACAAGCGGGCCGTGCTGGACAAGGGGTACGCCGGTCACTACCCGGGAACCGCGCAGCCCGGTGCGGAGGGGAACTTCGCGCTCGCCGGGCACCGGAACACGCACGGGGAGCCGTTCCGGTACCTGAACCGGCTGCGGGACGGGGACGAGGTGTACGTCGACGTGCGGGGGCGGCGGTACGTGTACGTGGTGGGGAAGGTGCTGGCGGAGACGAGCCCGGGGGACGCGGGGGTGATCGCGCCGGTGCCGCGGAGCGGGGTCAAGCCCGGGTACGGCTATGAGGCGGCCGGTTCCTACATCACGTTGACCACGTGCACGCCCGAGTACACCTCCAAGTACCGGCTGGTGGTGTGGGGGACCCTCAAGACCGTTGTCGGTGCGGACCGTTAGTATCGGTTGTGGGTTCGTCAGTTCGAGGAGGGGCGGTGGGGATGGTGTTCGAGCGGTTCGTTCGTGCGCGGACTTTCCTCGTCTCTTCCGTCCTGTCGTCCTCGCGAGTGGTGCAGTTGCTCGTCGCGCTGTTGCTGCTCGGCGGCTTCCTCGGGCTGGTGTCCGGGGAGGCGGGGCTGGCCGCCGGTGTGGTCGTCCTGGCCTCCGCCGTCGCCTTCGGGGCCGCCGTGCTGGCCGCGTGCCTCGTACGGCCCGTGCCGCCGCACCGAATACGTACCGCGATCCGTGATCGCGAGCAGCGCACGGCGTTCCTGCCGCAGCGCGATCCCGACGCCTCGGGCCGGTCGCGGCCCAGGGCACCCGGCCGTCCTGTCCTGACGGCCGCGTAGGGGCGCGCAGTGCCTGCTGCCTCCTGCTGATCCATCGCTGTTGTCGCCCCTCGCGGGTCGTCACGCCGAAACGCATTTTTTCGACGTCTGACGAGACCCTCCGGAGGGCCCGCGTGTCCGTTTTCACTGATCTTGTCGTCGAGCTGGGCCGGCTCATGGAGCCGGTGCTGGCCGATTCCGCGACCGCTGCCGCGATCGTGCTGTTCACCGTGCTGGTGAGGCTCGCCCTGTATCCGCTGGGCCGTGCCGCGTTCCGGGCGGCCACCCCGGTGGCGGGCTGCCTGCCCATGCTGCTGCAGCTGCCGGTGTTCTTCCTGATGTACCGGTCCTTCTCCTCGGACGGGGAGCTGCTCGGGCACCGGCTGTTCGCCGCGCCGCTCGGTGCCCGCTGGACGGAGGCGCTGGCGGAGGGCGGCCCGTTCGGGGCGCAGGGGCTGGTGTTCCTCGGGCTGTTCGCGGCCGTCGCGGTGGTGGCCGCCTGGAGTGCGGTGCGGGGGCGGCGGGCTGCCGCGGCCGCGCCGGTGCCGGTGTCCGTGCCGGTCGTGGGGAAGGGCAAGGGGGCCCAGCCCGCGCTGAGTGCCGAGCAGGTGGAGGCCATGCGGAAGGTGGGCGGCGTGCTGCCCCTGCTGTCGTTCGGGACGCTGGTCACCGCGGCCGTGGTCCCGCTCGCCGCCGGGCTCTATCTGCTGACCACCACCGCCTGGTCGGTCGGGGAGCGGGCGTGGCTCCAGTACCGCAAGGACAGCGCGGCGCGTTCCAGTCTGTGAACGGGGTCTTGCGGATTGGTCGGACATCTTGGAGGATCGACCAATCCTCCGATGGCCGCAACCCATCGGCCGGCCCGTGCCATGCCCGTTCCACCGGCATGCCCATGGGCCGACCACCCACGACCACGGGAGAATGCCCATGAAGCTGCTGCGTGTCGGACCCGCCGGGTCGGAGCGCCCCGCGCTGCTCGACCAGGACGGGACCCTGCGGGACCTGTCCGGTCTGATCACGGATGTGGACGGCGCCCTGCTGTCCGACGAGTCCGTGCTGTCCCGGGTACGGGAGGCCGCGGAGGGCGGCGAGCTGCCGGTCCTGGACGCCGAAGGGCTGCGGATCGGCTCCGCGGTCGGCCGGATCGGCAAGGTCGTGGGCATCGGGCTGAACTACTTCGGGCACGCGGCCGAGATCGGTGCGGAGCCGCCGGCCGAGCCGATCCTGTTCCTGAAGGCCGCGGACACCGTGGTCGGCCCCGACGACACCGTGCTCATCCCGCGCGGCAGCGTGAAGACCGACTGGGAGGCCGAGCTCGGCGTCGTCATCGGCAGCACCGCCCGCTACCTGGGCTCCGCCGAGGAGGGCCTCGCGCACGTCGGCGGCTACACGCTGGTCAACGACGTGTCGGAGCGCGAGTTCCAGATCGAGCGCGGCGGCACCTGGGACAAGGGCAAGAACTGCGAGACCTTCACCCCGCTGGGCCCGTGGCTGGTCACGGCCGACGAGATCCCGGACCCGCAGGTCCTGGACGTCAAGCTGTGGGTGAACGGCGAGCTCAAGCAGGACGGCAACACCGCCGACCAGATCTTCCCGGTCGGCGAGGTCGTGCGGTACCTGAGCCATTTCATGACCCTGTACCCGGGCGACGTCATCGTCACCGGCACCCCGGCCGGCGTGGCCATGGGCCAGCCGGAGCCGAAGCCCTACCTGCGGGCCGGCGACGTGGTGGAGCTGGAGATCGAGAAGCTCGGCCGGCAGCGGCAGGAGTTCAAGAGCGCGTAGTGCCGGATGCCGGGTGCCTGAGCCTGGCGCCGGGTGCGGGGAGGGGCGGGCTGCCCGTGGCCCGGCTGGTACGAGACGTTCGGCGCGCTGACCCCCGCCAGCCGCTGGCTGCCCGCCGCGCCGGGCGAGACCCCGGACGGGGAGC